>VXOI01000008.1 GCA_009840175.1 Chloroflexota bacterium
GTCGCGGGACTGCTGGAGGCCGCGGGCGACCTCATTCCTGAGCTCTTCCCACATTTCGTCGGAGACGACGCCGCCGTTGTCCATAGCCTGCTGGCGGAAGTTGTCGAAGGCGAACTCCTCGGTGTCGCCGTGAGGCATGGACGAGAAGAACTCGCGCTCGAAGATCGGCAGTTCGCCGGGGCCGAAGTAGCCCTTGCCCTCAAGCTCGTAGCCCTCGAGGTCGTGGGTGCCCTTGCCCAGCACCTGACCGGTAGCGGCATAGTGTTCCATCACGGTGGCCATGCCGTACTTCTGGATGGGGCAGACCTTCATGCAGATGCCGCAGCCCAGGTAGCGGGCCATGACGGGGCGGCAGCGCTTGAAGTAGAGCTTGTTCTTCTCAATTCCCCGCCACCAGATCTTGTCGCGCATGAGAGCGCGGCCCGGGCAGCGGTTCACGCAGACCTGGCAGACCTGGCAGAAGGCGTGGATGCCGTAGTCCACCGGGCTGTCGTACTGGACGTTGGCGTCGGTGGTGATGATCATCAGCCGGCAGCGGGAGCCGACGTGGGGGGTCAGCAGGTAGCCGCAGGCGCCCAGGGAGCCGATGCCAGCAGCGACCATCATCGGGATGTAGGGCCCGGTGTTGTCGTTGGGGCTGTGTACCTGCGCCCGGTAGCCGAGACCCTGGATGAACTTCGCCAGTTCCAGACCGGCCGCGCCCTCGGTGCGGTAGGTGCTGGAGTGGACGATCTCAGCGTCGATGCTGGGGATGGTCTGGGTGGGCTCGAAGTCCTGCTCGTAAGCCATACAGATGGCGTGGGGGAACTTGACCCAGTCCTTCTTGCTCTGGTAGGTGTAGCGATGGTCGTAGGCAGTGATGCCGACTTCGATGTAACCCAACTCGCGGGCCTTCTGCTTGATGGCCTCGGTTACGTCTTCGCCGGTGGGCTCGGCCGTGGGCTCCTGGTCGCCGGTCATGCGGGCGGCCAGAATCAGCGGCTGGTTCAGGCGGTCATGCTCCTTGCGGATCTCGCGCATCTCGACGTGCTGGTCGCGGATGGCGTTAGCCCAGTCACGAGAGGCCCGCTCGGTAATGTTCATGGTCTCGACGGGATATTCCCGAGCATACCAGTCAACTTCGCGGTTGGTCATCGGGATCCCTGGCACCGTCTCCAGCTCTTCCGGGACCTGAATGGTGACCGGCTCTTCGCCGAGGTACTTGCCAGGCCGAACGACCTCATGGCCTATCTTTAGCATACCTTCCCTCCATAAAATAATGCGCCGGGCAACGGGGGTTTGCCTTGTCCGCAACAATAAACCCAACTACTTTTGATTGTCAACCCTTGTGGTTGCTGAATTTCCATATTCGTCACAGGCATACAGATTAGCAACTTCGAGAATATGTGACCAATTGCGTAACGAATATGCTGTCACGGGCGTTACATTCGCCAGATATCTCCCGTATTCGTCAAACACTCCAGTCCTACCCGCCGGTGCGCCGCGCAATCATTGCCGTTGCCAGCGGGCTTGCGCCTGAGCGAACCGTTACGTCTACCAGAGATGGCTGCCCCGATGCCAGGGCTCGGCCCACGGCGTCACCCACGTCGGCCGGCTGCTCCACGTGCTCGGCGTAACCGCCGATGGCCTCCACCATCTTGTCGTAACGGATGTGCCGCAGGTCAGTGCCCACGGCGCGCCCGAAATAGGCTACCTGGAAGGTCTTGTCTATGCCCCAGGTGGCGTCGTTGCCCAGCACGGTGGTAATCGGCAGGTTGTGGCGGATGCAGGTGTCGTACTCCATGGCGTAGAAGCCGAAGGCCCCGTCACCGATGAACACCAGCACCTTGGCCTCCGGGTGGGCCAGCTTGGCCGCCATCCCGTAGGGAATGCCCGCGCCGAGGTGTGAAAGCGGCCCCAGGCGCATGAACCGCCCCGGCTTGCGGGCTTTCATGTAAGCCCGCCCCCACTGCACGTAGTCGCCGCCGTCGAAGATGATGACCGAATCGTCGTCCAGGTGCTTCTCTAGCCCGGTGTAGACGTCCAGGGGGTGCATCGGGTCTTCGCCGGTGGCTCGGCCTCGCAGTTCGTCGTCCCATGCGTCGCGGTCCTGGCGCAACTGGCTGACCCATGCGGACTTGTCGCCGTCTGACGTCCCCGACGATGAGATAGCCGCCGTAATCTGCTCCACCACCGCGCCCAGGTCGCCCTGTATGCCGACTGCCACGCCCCGGTTGCGCCCGATTTCCGCCGGTGACGGGTCTGCCTGGATCAGCTTCGCCTCGTCCGAGAACACCCCGCCATAGCGATAGCGATGGTCCAGCCGCTTGCCCAGCAGCAGCACCACATCGGCCTCCCGGAACCTTCTTGCCGTGGGGTTGAGCGCGCCGTCGGCGTATCCGAAGCACAGGGGGTGTTCATCGTCCAGCAGCCCCCGCGCCTGCTCCACGGTGAACACCGGAATGCCCGCGGTCTCCGCCAGCTTCTCCAATTGCTCCGGGTCCACCGAGTAGCGGGCCGGGTTCCCGGCGATGATTACCGGACGCCGCGCCCCGCGCAACAGGGCCGCCGCTTCTTCGATGAGGGAGGGATCGCCTTGGGGACGCCCCATTGGCCGGTACTCCTGGGGCATGTACTTGGGCAGGTCGTCCTCGCTTATTTCCGCGTCCTGAAGGTCTATCGGCAGCGTCAGGTGCACTGGCCCGGGGCGCCCGGTGGTGGCGGTGCGGAAGGCCGTCGCCACGTATTCGGGGATGCGCTTCAGGTCGTGAATCAGCCACGAGCCCTTGGTAACTGGGTCGGCCATGCTCACCTGGTCTATTTCCTGGAAGGTCACCATGCCCTTTTCCGGCAGCTCGGCGCACCCGGCCACGAACACCACCGGGCTTTCCGAGGTGTAGATGGCGGGCAGCGCGGAAATGGCGTTGGAGAACCCCGGCCCTCCTGTGAAGATGCCGCAGGCAGGCCGTCCGGTGATGCGGGCGTAGCCGTCGGCCATGTGCAGCGCCGCCCCCTCGTGGCGGGTGTCAATAAACTCGATGCCCTCGTCCGCCGCCGCGTCCACCAACGGCAGTATGGTGTCGCCAACAATGGTGAACACCTTCTCGATGCCCTCCATCTTCAGGCAACGGATAAACAGGTGCCCCCCGTTCAGTTTCGGCATGGGTTCCTCCGGGAGATACGGTGATTTGATGACGGCCCGGCAGGTTTCAGGGCCGGGGCCAGCTTACTGTATTCTGACGAATTGCGGCAAGCCTTTCGCGGCACGGCAATGGGCTTGGCGCACCCGGCTATTGCCGCTGATTGGCACGGAAAGGCTACTGATATTAGAGCGCCGATTGTGTGCCGGGGCTACAATGTCCGTATCCGGCAAGAGCGTATGGAGGAGCGATGGGCTTTACCCGCATTACCTACACTGAAGAGCAGAAGCGCAGGGATGAGGAACACCTGAAGGATGTCAAATACTACAATAATAACTACCATAAGTTACTGGCGCAGTACCCAGAACGGTGGATTGGCATCTTCGGCCAGCAGGTAGTGGAGTCCGCCGCCTCCGAAGACGAGTTAATAGCCCGACTCAAAGCAAGAGGCTTCCGTTGGGACTTGGTTTTCCGGAGTCGCCTGACCAAGAAAGAGGAAAACCTCATAGCGACTGGCTGGGGAGAGGAAGAGCTCCGGGATATATTGAATGTTCAGGGGATACTTCAAGAGTGAAGGCGCGCGTCGCGCGCCCTATCTCAGTTGCAACATCGGGTTTCCAGACGCGCCGCACCTTGTAACTGCCAGCGTTGATTTGCTGGTAGACACAGGCGCGGAAACGACAATCCTTGCCCGGAGGGTGGCGGAAAACATTGGCCTTGACCTAGCCACTCTCCCTGACGGAGGAACCAGTACCGGGATTGGCGGTACAACTGCGACGCGGGCAGTGAGGGCCGACATATCAGTGGAGGATTATTCCACTACTATATGGGCGCGGGTTCAAGAATCCCGTCATCCTATTCCGTCCGTTCTGGGCCGTGACTTCATGGCTAATTTCGCTCTCTTCATCGAAGAGCGCACCGGGCGAGTCCTTTTCCTTGACCAGACAGATGTTGACAGGTACGGGTTGGCAACTTTGGGAAACCCGTAAATCTCCGCAAGCGCAAGGCCGGGAATATGCCCGGAACCCTCTACGTCGTCGGCACCCCCATCGGCAACCTGGAAGACCTGTCGCCACGCGCGGCTCGCGTGCTGCGGCAGGTCCCGTTGGTGGCCGCCGAGGACACCCGGGTTGCGCGGCGGTTGCTGAACCGCCTGGATGCCCACCCCCGGCTGATCAGCTTTCACGAACACAACTGGCGGGAACGGCTGGAGCCGATACTACAAGCCCTGGAGGAAGACGATGCCGCGCTGGTGTCCGACGCCGGAATGCCCGGAGTCAGCGACCCAGGCCGCGAGTTAGTGGCGGCAGCCGCGGCGAAACGCGTCCGAATCGAGTCTGTGCCCGGCCCGTCGGCCGTCACCACGGCCCTGGCCGTCTCCGGCCTCCCCGCCGGCGCCTTCACGTTCCTCGGATTCCTGCCCCGCCGCCGCAGCGAGCGGCAGGCGCGGCTGCGCGAAGCCGCCGCCAGCCCCTTCACGCTGGTTCTGTTCGAGGCGCCCCACCGGCTGCGCGCAATACTGGAAGACATCGCCGCAATCCTGGGCGACCGTCCCATGGCCGTCTGCCGCGAACTGACCAAGCTGCATGAGGAAGTCTTCCGCGGCACGCCGTCCGAGGCCCTGGAGCACTTCCCCACGCCGCGCGGCGAGTTCGTGCTGGTCGTAGCCGGAGCCGCCCCTGAAGCGCCCCCCGAAGACGACGCCGACAGCATCCGCCTTTTTCTGCTGGAACGCCGGGCAGCAGGCGTTGGTTCCCGTGACGCGGTAGCCGAGGCTGCTAGACGCTTTGGCATCCCCAGGAACCGAGCCTATCAATACTGGCTGGAGACAAGCCCGGCGGACCGGGAGTAAATGAGGTTACGGAGAATGCCCTACAACCAGTCAGTGCAATCGCGTCTTCCAATCTGTCTTTACCATACGGCCCACTTCTATGACATTTGCCCATTGCCAAGTCTCGTGGCCTCTCTCTAACATCTGTGTTGGATGACAGGGCGCGCCCGGGCTATGCCGGTCAGGACGACGGCAGAGAAGGGACGCATGGAACGCTTCGAGGACGGTCCTCGCCCAGAGAGAAGGCAGCAACCGGACAGAAATGGACACTATCGGACACTTTCCAAAGGCTTATCCCTATTGGACCTTTCATTTCCACTGGTATCCCTCGACCTGATGCCAACATGCAATCCAGCAAGTGGCAGGAAATGACTGGAAAACAAAAATTTGGTAGTCCGAGCTTTGCACGGAAAATGTCTTTTATTCCTTACTTTCCATGCAGAGTTCTGACATCGACTCCGGATCGATTTCCAGGGAACAGGTCGCCTGTCTTACACCGTTTTCAGCCTTCCTTCCGGCAACGATGTGCGTCTGCGCTTACCGACCCTGTGACCATTGGAGCCGTGGTCCTTCTCTTTGTTAACGACCTCGTTCTCAAGCAGCTCTGGCAGGACTCCTGGCTCACCGGTAAGCTCAGCGACTTCGCCTGGCTGGTGTTTGCCTGCCCTTTGCTCGCCTTCCTGTTGTCCCTGTTCACTTGGCGGCCCGGTTTCCTCGAACGGCTTGCGGTCATGGCCGCTTACGCCGGTCTCCCGCTCGTCTATCTGATTTTCAACAGCTTCGCCACGATTCACGACCTGATACTGTCCAGTCTGTTGCCCCTGACGGGTAGCGCAGCGGGCTCTCCCCTTGACTTCTGGGACTCGCTGGTGATCCCGTTTTCCATGGCCGTAGCCCTCTGGGTCTGGTTCCTCTCCGACTCCCCGCTACCGGGCCAGGTTCGCCTTCCTCGCCTCCGTGATAGCCTTGGTGGCCACGATAGCGACTTCGCCTTTTCCTACCAGCGGGACCGAGTGGTTTGTGGGAATTGTCCCGGGCGGCCGCTTGGTCATGGAGATTCCAGATGAGGGCCTCTACACCAGCGAGGACGGCGGCCGCTCGTGGAATCCGGCCAGCAGCCGCATTGATATGTCCGATTATTGGGGCGGTCATGAGGTTTCCACCCCTCGCGGCACTTACGCTCTCAACGAGGCGGGCGTGTGGCTGTTCCGGCCCGGCGTCGACCCGGAGCTGGTGTTACCAACCGCCTTCTTGACCAGCGGGTCTGGCCATTGGGCGCAGCGGTACAGCCGTGAGCGCCTCAACCTCCCGATAAACGACCATTACGGCGGGCGGGTGACCTCCCGGCCCTGAACTTGGTCTATCACGAGCCCAGCGGTAACGTTGTCGTGTCCCTTGCCGCCGAGGGCGTGGTCATTGGCGCCCCCAGGGTTCCTGGAGCAGGGTCGGGGTCGGCGACTTCCAGCCCACCGACTTCTCCTACTTTGGCCTCTTGAGGTTGCTCCTTGCCGGTCCGTGGTTCTGGTTCGGCGGGTTCTCGTTTGCCATGCTCTTCAAGGTAGTGGGTCTGCTGTTCGCGGACCGTCCGGCAACGCAGTTGCCCACTCTCTTGAACCGCTTGCTGGCCGCTCTCCGCTGGGTCGCATTGCTTGCCATCGTCTTCATGGCCCTCTCGCCGGGCTTCGGCATCTTTCTTCCCGGCTGGGTCCAGGTAGTGACGCTGCTGTTCCTGTTCGTTTCCCTCATGCTCGGTTCCGGCGACGTATTTATGGGGATAGCGGTAGCGATGCTGGCTGGCATGGGCGCCCTGGTTTCCGCCTACGGGTTCCCCCCTTTCTCCGGGACCTTCGTGCTCACTATTGGCGGCCCCTTCTTACAGGCTTCCCGCATCTTCGGATTGCTCCCGTCCCTTGCCGCGCTGGTCGCGGTGCTACGGAACTGGCAACACCGGCGGACCGTCGCGGTTGCCCTGGTGTCCATGGTCGGCGCCATCGTGGTGGTGTCGGCGATTTGGCTTGGCGGGCGTCTCTCCGACGTCGTGGCCTTGGGGGTTGCGGTGCTGCTGCTGGTCCTGCTCGCCGGCCTTCTGTCCGAGTGGGTGCGGCGGGCCAGTGACGGGACTAGCCATAGTCCTTGATCTCCCGGTCAAGAGATTCTATGCTCCGCCCACTCCAGCTCTCTTTCATTACCTCCAGAGATTAACAAGAGGCCCGTGATGAGTCCTCCACTTGAGTCATGGCCGGATCCTGATTCTGCAAGGTTGTCACGCCTACAGTCCTCAACCTGACCTTACCTGCCCAGCTTGGTGAGCCTGTCGAACCATGAGCCGTTGTAGACAAGACGCGATTGCCCTGAGCCGCAGGAGAAGGAGGCATAATTATCTCTCTTTTCAATGATATACTGGCTTTTTAATTGCTGTACTGGATTTAAGAGAGAGCGGTATTCTTAATCGATTCAGCACACGGAGTTCCGGCGAGTCTGGCGGGCAAGGCGTTTTCTATGGCTGGTGGCTGGTCATCATAACCGGCGTCGTCATGGTCATCGCCACCGTTCCTTTGTTCCACGCCATGACCGTCTGGGCTGTGGCCTTGGAACGCCAATTCGGCTGGAGCCGCACCCAACTGGGACTGGCGTTGACCCTGACCCGCGTCGAAAGCGGACTCATCGGCCCGCTGGAAGGCTACCTGGTTGACAAGGTAGGCACCCGCCGGATGGTGCTCATCGGACTCGTCATCCTCGGCGGGGCTTGGATCTTCTTCTCCCGCGTGGAAAACCTCTGGATGTTCTACGCGGCCTACGTCCTCATGGCCGTGGGTCAGGGGCTGGGGAGCTGGATCCCCCTGATGACCATGCTGAACAAGTGGTTCGTCCGCCGCCGCTCCTCCGCCATCGGGTGGGCCAACGTGGTCAGCCGTTTCGGAGCGCTGCTGCTGGTGCCGGCCACTGCCTGGGCCGTGGCCGACGCTCCCGGACGCATCGGATGGCAGATGACCGCGCTGATTCTCGGCATCGGCATACTGGTGCTCGCCGGGCCGCTGGCCAGCCTCATCCGCAACGACCCCAGGGACTACGGCGAAGTACCGGACGGGGGGCTGATTCGTCCTGCTTCCTCCCCTGGTTCCACTCAGTCCCAACCTCGCCAGCAGGAACTGACAGCTACGGAGGCGTTGCGCACCCCGGCCTTCTGGCTGATTGCCTTCGGACACGGTTTTACCTCCATGGTAATCCTCGCCATTATGACCCACCTGGGTTTGCTCATGGGGGACTACGGCTATTCGGAGGAGTACGCCGGACTGGTGGTGTCGGTATACACCGGCGTCGCCATGTTCTTCCAACTGGTGGGCGGATACGCCGGAGACCGGATGTCCAAGCGGGTCGCTCTGGCCTTCTTCACCACGGTCCAGGCAGCCGGGGTTCTGGTGCTGGTGATTTCCAAGACCCTGCCGATGTTCTTCGTGTTCGGAGTGCTGTTCGGGGCAGGGTTCGGGGGGCGGAATCCGCTGACGGTAGCCATCCGCGCCGACTACTTCGGCACGGCCAACTTCGGCAAGATTCTCGGCTTCTCCACGGTTCCCATGAACGTCCTGCTGCTGATCGCCTCTCCCTTCGCCGGATGGATGTACGACCGCTACGGAACCTATGAATTGGCCTTCCTTGTTCTGGCTGGCCTTAACTTAGTCGGCGCCCTCTGCTTCCTCGGCGCAGCCCGCCCGCGCCCGCGCGGCCCCCAGCCGGTGCAGGCCGTGCCTGCGGTAACGTAGCATCATTCCGTCAGCCAAAGACATGAGGAAACGCCAGAGATTTGGCGACTAAGAAACTATCTCAAAACTCGTAACAGGCATGGAACCGTCATTCCTGCGAAAGCAGGAATCCAGTGCCTTCGTTTGCTCTCTGGCCTATTTCAGCGGAGCATTGGCGTTTTGAGATAGTTTCTTACCAGGGGATGGCGCCGTGTCCTTTCGATCAACGCCTTGGCTGACAACGCCAATTGCGCGAGCGTTTGTGCCAGTTACTCAATCTGCCGGAGACGGGGATCGAGCTTGTCGCGCAGCCAGTCGCCGAACAGGTTGAGCGACATGACGGTCAACAGGACCGCTATCCCCGGAATTGTGGCGATCCACCAGGCATCCGCCAGACGGTCGCGCCCCTCCGCTACCATCGATCCCCATGCCGGCTCGGGCGGAGGTACCCCGGCGCCCAGGAAGGAGAGCGATGCTTCCACCAGGATGACGATGCCCACCTGTAGCGTGGCAACGACAATCAAAGTGTTGATAGTGCCGGGCAAGAGGTGCACTACCATGATGCGCAGAGGGGATGCTCCAGCCACGCGGGCCAGGGACACGTAGTCCATGTTCTTCAGCTGCAGCACCTCTCCGCGCACCATGCGGGCGAAGCGTGGCCAGATCCAGACCGCCAGCACCGCTATTATGATAGTCAATGACTGTCCTAGGGCCACGACCAGCACCAGGGCGACCAGGATCAGCGGCAGGGACAGTTCGATGTCCACCAATCGCATGATGAGCTCGTCGATCAGGCGGCCGTTCCACCCGGCGAGCAGGCCCAGCACAATGCCGATCGTCCCGCCCACGCCGAGAGTGACTGCCGCCATGATCAGGGATATCCGAGCCCCGTGAATCGTCCGGCTTAACAGGTCACGCCCCAGATGATCAGTGCCTAGCAGGAACTCCGTGCCGCCGGTTCTCCGGGTCACCACCTCCACTTGGTCTCCCAGCGCGGCGCCGGGACGAATTTCCTGTGCTTCGGCCAATGAGACCTGCCGGTATGCCTCCCCGTACTCCACTTCTTCGACCACGATTTTCATAGTAGTCTGGTCGCCGGCCCAGAAACCAGGCAGATTCCTGTCCCTCAGGTCGCCCTTGGTTGGATCATGCGGAGCGATCCAGGGGGCGAAGATTCCGGCGACCACGACGACGCCCAGCACGAATACGGGCAGCAACGGGAACCTTCTTACGGCGCGAAACCCCCTGAAGACCCGAATATGGACCGGCGTTGCCGGTGCAACCAGGGGCTGGTCGATCATTGGGGCTCCTCCTCGCTGGATATGGCCTAGGCGTACCTGATCCGCGGGTCTATGTAGGCGTAGAGAACGTCCACGAAGAACGCGGCAGCCACATACATCAGGGTGTAGATGATGACTATCCCCTGGAGCAGCGGGTAATCGAAGGCCCACAGGGCCTGCACCGCCAATTGGCCCAGTCCGGGCCATGCGAACACCAATTCGGTGGTAAGGGAACCGGTAATCAACGCCCCCAGGTTCACTCCAGCAAAGGTCAATGGCGGGATCAGGGCATTTCGAAAAGCGTGCTTCCATAGCACGGCCCTATTGGTCACGCCCTTGGCCCTGGCTAGCTTGACGTATTCCGAGTCCAGCACGTCCAGCATGGCCGAGCGCATCAGCCTCAGGTTGGCCGCGATGAACACCCAGCCCAGCGTAACCATAGGCAGGATGATGCTCCTCCACTCCCCGCGACCGGAGGGTGGCACCCAGCCCAGTTTCACCGCAAACCAGAACATGAACATGATGCCCAGCCAGAATGACGGCGCCGACTGTCCGATCAAGGCGACAACCTTGCCCACGATATCCAATGCGCTTCCCCGTTGGATCGATGACAGCACACCCAGCGGTATCCCGATCACCACGGAGAACGCGAAGGCAGCCAGCCCCAGTTGGAAGGTAGGCCATATCCTTTGGGCAATTACGTCGATAACCGGCCTGCGTTCCTTGATGGACTGACCCAAATCGCCCTGGAATAGGTCTGCGATGAAGATGCCGTACTGCTGGTAGTAGGGCTTGTCTATTCCCAGGGCCTGGCCCAGTTCCTGCCACTGCTGTTCATCGGCGTAATCATCGAGCAGCATGGTCCGGGGGTCTCCGCCCGCCCGGGCCATGATGAAGATGATGATCGACACGGCGAACAGGGTGATTATTACAATTACGAAGCGGCGTATCAGAAATCGTTGCATGGTTCGGTCGCGCTAGACGTTTGTGGATTCCCGGCCCGCTCCCGCGTATGGCCGGCTAATTCGCTTAATCGTCTCTCTGATAGTGATGTAAATCAGCACGATTGCATTGGCCCCAAGGGTAGCTCCATATGCTGTATAGGTGAATGGGGCGGTGTCCGGGCCTGCGCAGCACTCCACCTCTTGTCCCGCCCCGTACTGGTACCCCAGCCATCCTCCCAATGTGCCCCCCAGTATTCCCAGCACGAAGATCATGAAGCTCGCGGAAACTCGACTTCGGTCGAGTCGCAACCATGCCACGCCCGGGCCTATGCCCGCCCCTATTCCAACTCCTGCGACGGACATCGCCAGCAACGTAACCTGGGACACTGCTCCGGAGAATATGTACAGCCCCCAGGCAATGCCGAGGCCGGCCATGCCCAACACGATGCCCAGTCCCGCTCCCAGGGCCACGCGGGCAACCAGGAGAGGAACCCACAGAATTTTATCGATTCTGGTCTCGATTGCGTTGTACCTGTTCAGGTTATGAAATGTGTCCACCGGGACTGGAAACTCAAAGGGGCATCCCATATTTCAGGGAATGCCCCTTTCCTTAGTATTGCCCGTTACTGCCTGTGCGGCGCGTATTCGAGCCCGGTCAGAACTCTCTTATCGCCATACTCGAAGTGCTCCTGCCACGTATCGAGTCTGGGACCCAGCGGCCAAATCTGGTTCACGCTGTACAGGCCCATCTCCACCACGTTGTCGTAGGTGAACTTGGCCACATCAACCATGATCTTGTATCGCTCTTCCGTATCCACCACGTGAAGCGCTTTGGCAATCCTCTCCTCCATGTAGGGATGCTCGAACCCGACGGTGAACGAGGCATGGAGGGTGGTCAGCACCAGGAGCAGGCTCAACGGATCGGACCGGCCGCCGGTGCCGTGGCAGTTAGCGCCCTGGTAATCACGAGTCCTGATCTGAGGCGAGAGGCTGGCGTACGGTATCTTCTGCACCTTGACGCTTATGCCAATCGCTTCCCACATGGTCGCAACAGCCTCGCAGGCCTCGACCTCGGCAGGCACGCCGCGGATGCTCGGCGTCAGGGTGATCTCGAAGCCCCCTCCCGGATAGCCAGCCTCTTCCAAGAGACGCGCCGCCTTGTCCGGGTCGTATTCCCATTGCCTGTATTCCGGGGGCAGGCGGTCAATCTGGCTCTCCCAGCCCCAGAGGACCAGGGGCTTGCCCTCACCGTGCAGCAACTCATCCACGATGAGCTGGCGATCGATGGAAATCGCCATCGCCTGTCGCACCTTGGTCGCCTTGGCCCACTCCTCGGAAGCGGGGTCGGGATCGGCTGAGACCCAAGGCAGCGACGGGTCGTACCCAGGCCGTTGGTCCTCCGTGCCCAAGCCAACGTAGAAGGCCCCGAAAATACCCAGGTGCTCGGTCGCGCCGCCCTCCACTCGCATGAACTTCACGTCCGGCATCGCCTGCACGGAAGGCAGGGAATCAAGGCCGACAACGTTGAATACGTCGAGATTGCCCGTCTGGAAGTTGGCCAACCGAGTGGACTCCTCCGGTATCTCGTGCAGTATCAACTCCGCAAAGTTGGGAGTTTTCCGCCAATGGTCCTGCACTGCCCGCATCTTCCAGAATTCCTGCGGCCGGACCTCGGCCATCTCCCACGGACCGGTGCCCGCCCCGTTGGCGCTGGCGGCCTCATCGCCCAACTCGTCTACCTGCTTCTTGCTGACGATATTCCCGGCGTATGGCACGCTCATCCAGAGCAGCATGTCGAAATGGAGGTCCCCCGTGTGCAACTCGATGGTGTAGTCATCCACCGCCTGCACCCAGCCCTCCTCGTTGCTCCACAATCGCCTCAGATGCGAAGCTCTCGGGGATATGCTCCCCTCCGCCCCGTAGTCCTGCATCGTCCATATAATGTCATCGGCAGTCATCTCGCCGTAGCCGTGGTGGAATTGGACGCCCTCCTGCAGCTTCATGGTCCACACCAGGCTGTCGTCGGAAACGCTCCATTCCTTGACCAGCTTGGGCAGGTAGTTGCCCTCCACATCACGATACAGGAGCTGTTCCCCCACCGTGCTTCCCACGAAGAGCATCACCTGTCCCGGGGTCAGCTTGGGGCTGGTGCCGAACAGCCCCAGCTCCTTGTAACCCACGTTCAATATCCCCTCCGGTTCGTCGCCCATCATTGCCGCCGCCGGGGTGTCGGTGGGTTGGGCCTGGGCCACGGGTGTTGCCGCGGGCGCGGTCGGGGCCGTTGTGGCGGCCGGCGCGGCAGTCGCTGCCGGCGGCTGGGTGGCTGCGGCTGTCGGGGACTCCGCCTCCTCTTCGGCAGCGCCCCCGCAGGAGACCGCTACCACGAGAAGGCCAACCAGCAAGAACGCCAGGATGGTAGTGGGACTAAACAATCGCGGGTAAGCCATTTTTCGCCTCCTAGCGTCGTTGGAGTTGGAACTACACAGGGCTGGGTTTATTTCCGGTGAACGCATTTGGGACCGTTAGTCTCCCTCCGCGCTCTCCAAGCTTGCCCCAGCATGACGTCAGCTTGAGTCTTGGAAACCGTCGCCAGAACCTGCTGTGCTGCGCAGGATGATGTGTCGCCGGAACAGTGGCCGAGGTACCGACTATTCACCTGCTAGACGAATTCAATAAATGTTTGCGAAATATTGAATATTTCGGGATTATAGCATGGTAAAAAATTAGAACAACCTTAGGAACCTCTGAATAAAGGGAGGAGTATGGGATACTGAAGGGAGTGAAGGGCAACT
>VXOI01000123.1 GCA_009840175.1 Chloroflexota bacterium
CCCACGAGGCCGCACAAATCGAAACATCTATAGGTGTCAGTTTTTCAGAGGTTCCTTAGATAGTAATCTACAAGGTGTCGAAGATGCGGTTTTATTGGCCGACTCCCTGACGGAACCTGTTGGCGATGATTTCGTCCAACACATTAACCAACAGTTCGGAAGCATATCCGATTCCCCAGACAATAAACTGCTGCCACATATCAGATACACCCAGAGAGTTGACACCAGCTTGCCTGATTATCAACTAGGTCAAATGTGTGATGTCTTGCTGGGGATTGTGACTGGAGATTTGGCGCCTCCAACGAACTCAAACAAGCTCGCCCTAATACAACACGCCAAAGACACCCTGGGCGTACCCAACTTTGGGCCGGATTACTGGCTCGACATACCGGAGGGCCGGTCTAGCGAACCTCCGCCCAAGTTCCATGTTCGGCACTGGCGGCCAAAATAAAAAAGCCCGAGCTTCCAACCGTCACTGGTCCCCGCCATCAAATCGGACACCTCTGGTTGGGGCGCAGGCTCTACTCCGATAATAGAGGAATCAAGGGGAGTTGTCTACTAGGCAACTCCCCAAACAAAAGCCAAAGTCCAACGGCCACCTACTCCCCGCCGTGCTCCACCGTCACCACCGTGTGCAGGCCGCCCCGTATCTTGTAGTCCAGTTTGATTTTCATGCTGCGGGGGCTGCAACACCTGACCAGGTCGTTGAGGATGCGATTGGCGGCGTGCTCCTGCACGATGCCCACGTCGCGGTAAGACAGCAGGTAGAATTTCAGCGACTTCAGCTCGATGCAGCTCCGCGAGGGGACGTAGCTGATGACCAGTTCGCCGGTGTCGGGCAGGCCGGTCCACGGGCAGACGGCGGTGAACTCGTCGGTGTCTATCACCACCTCGGTGTCCCGCTCCGGGTATTCGTACTCGAAGGTGAGCAGGCAGTCCGGGTCAATGGCCTCCTCGCTCTTGGCGGGGAGCTGCATATCCAGCCCTTCGTACTTCTCTTTCAACTCGGGTATCGTCACCATTGCGTGCCTCTCTGCGGTTCAGTCTTTCGATCATCTTACGGGGCGGTTTCCGATGATGTCAAAACCGCCGCTTTGCTTGCGCCCCTGTGCCCGTGGGGACTAATATAGGCCATCGCCCAACCGGATAGTTAAGCGCGGCCAATCCAGCGCGCCGCCGAAGGAAATTCCTGCGATGACCCAGACCGGACGCGCCGCTCTCACTCTAGCCGATCTCGACGCCATGAGCATCGAGCAGGCTCAGTCCCTGCCCTTCTCGGAGCGCGACCGGCTGCTGGACCTGATTATCGGCGACGGACGGCACAACGCCACCGATTCCGTCTCGCACCGCACCGGGCTGTACGGCGACTACTTCGAGGAAGACATTACCCGGATGCTCAAGGTACGCGCGGTGAAGGTCTACTGCCGTGGCACCACCTCGTCGGACTTCGACGGCAACCCCGTCGGCGAGACCTACCGGGAACAGTACCGCGCCTGCTTCCGCCACGTGGAGACCATCCTTACCGCCGCCCGCACCAACTACGGGCGGGTGATAAAGATGATAGTTTTCCTGACCAACATGGACCTGTGGAGCGAGTTCAACGAAATCTACCGGGAGTTCATCTCTAACTCGCCCTGCCGTGCCGTCATCGGCACCACCGGCCTGGCTCAGAAGCCGCTGGCCATCGAAATCGTCGAGTGCGTCGCCTACCGCGTCGCCGATTAGAACGCAACACTGTCATTCCCGCCCCAAAGTTCCCTCTCCCAGCGGGAGAGGGCTAGGGTGAGGGAGAAACCCTCAGCGGAAAGAACCGTCGAGGAATCCGAAACCGGACGGAGGTAGTCATGGCTGAACTGACTTTGGCCTACAAGGCGAAGAGCTACAGCACCGGCACGCTGGGCCGCGCCATCTGCAACGCCCGCAACCACCACTGGGTTGCCGACGACCCCGGCGGCGATGAGGTCGGGGCTGGCGAGCTTTTCTTCTCCGGCATCACCGCCTGCGCCGTCAACATGGTGGAGCGCATCGCCAACAGCGAGGACATCGCCCTCGACTGGATGGAAGTGGACATCGAGTCCTACCGCGACCCCGACAAGACTCCGGGCGACCTCACCCTGTACGACGCCATTCGCGTCCACTTCACGATGTGGGGTGTGGACGACGACCAGGCCTTCGAGCTGGTGGAGACCTGGAAACGCCGTTGACCTCTCTATGGTTCGGTCGCCGTGGCGACCGCTGATACCACCGTCGGCCTGACTTCCCACGCAGAGAAGAAGCGCTAGGAATGGAGACGCCCTCAAATGAATATCTGCTCGTTTTTGCCCAGCGCCACCGAGATTGTCTACCAGCTTGGTCTAAGGGACAGCCTGAAGGGCGTCACCCACGAGTGCGACTACCCGCCGGAGGCCCGCAACAAGCCGTGGGTTGTCCGCAGCGTGTTTCACGGCCAGCAGCCCACCAGCGGCGAAATCAGCCGCGTAATATCCGAGCGGCTGGAACAGGGGCTGGGCATATACGAGATTGACGAGGAGGTTTTACAGGCCGCCGAGCCGGACCTGCTCATCACTCAGGCCATCTGCGAGGTTTGAGCCATCTCCTCTCGGCAGGTCGCCGAGGTGAGCATGAGCCTGAACAAGCAGCCTGAGGTCATTTCCCTCGACCCGCAGCTTCTGGGCGATATTATCGAGAACGTCCGTATGCTGGGCCGCGCCACCGGGGCCGAGGAGCGGGCAGACGAGATCGCCGAGGACATGGAGGCTCGCATCGAGGCGGTGACGGCGCGCGCCGCCGACGCCGACACCAAGCCCAGCGTGCTGCACGTGGAATGGGCCGACCCGCTGATGTGCGGCGGCCACTGGGTGCCGGAGATGGTGGACCTGGCCGGCGGAAGCAACACCTTCGGCGACAAGGACACCGGCACCTTCAAGCTGGAGTGGGAAGAGGTCGTCGAGCGCCAACCCGACATCATCGTGATGATGCCCTGCGGCTTCGACGTAAAGCGCGGCCTTGAGGACGTGCCCATCCTGGCCGAGCGCGAGGGCTGGAAGGACCTGCCCGCCGTCCGCAACGACCGGGTGTACGTGGTGGACGCCAGCGCCTACACCAGCCGCTCCGGGCCGCGACTGGTGACTGGCCTGGAGATCATGGCCGAGATGATTCACCCGGAGCTGTTCAGCGGCAAAATCCCGGAACAGGGGGCGCTGAGACTGTTCAACGCCTAACCCGGAAAAGACACGGGTGAAACGAAGACGCCGCGGTTAGACAACCCCGGCGTCTTTCCGTCAGTTCAGCCGCGGGCCGCGGAAGGGATTGCGGCGCTCGATTTCTTCTTGCAGCGCGTGGTTGCGCCGTCGCAACAGCGGTATGAGGCGGTTGAGGCGGTCGGCGGCGGTGGGCACTTCCAGCAGTTCTTGGCGCAGGGGGGTTGGCGCGTCCAGGTTGGCGGCAATCATGTAGGACAGTTCCACCGGGTCTTCGGGGATGGAGACCTCGGACATATAGCCGCCGCTCAGCGTGGTCAGGCCGCTGATCAGCTTGGTGTATTCTTCTGCCAATTCCGGCGTGATTCCGTTGAAGTCATCACCCAACGGCTCGTCCAGCAGCTTTACCAGCGCGGCTACGTGGGGCTCTTCCTGCGTAATCTCGATAATCTCGTAGCGTCGCTCACCCTTGGTGAGGATGTTCATGCGCCCTTCTTCCAGCAGTTCCGAGCGCAGCACGCGGGCGGTGGTGCCGGTGCGATGCGGGTCGGCAGGCGAGCCTACCTCCTGCCCCGACCGTATCAGCGATACGCCGAATGGCGCGTTGTTCCGCAAACAGTCGCCAATCATCGCTTTATAGCGCTCTTCGAAGATATGCAAGGGCAAAGGCATACCCGGAAACAGCACCAAATTCAGCGGAAACAGTGGTAATTCAGCCAATTCATCGTTTGCGTTCGTCATAACTCTCTGAGTATAGCACAGGCACACCGCCGGGTTGACACTCCATTACGGGCATTCGCATAATGTCGCCATCCGCAAATAGGTGAGCCGATTGTTATGGCAAATTTGATATCTGACGCCGAACTGGACGGCCTGCTCAAAGGCGACAAGCCCTTCGCCCTGATAGACGTCCGCGAGTCCGGTGAATACAACAGTTCCCACATCCCCGGCGCTGCCCTCATTCCCCGCCGTCGAATCGAGTTCATCATCGAAGACTCGGTGCCGGCCAAGAATGTGCAGGTTGTGGTCTGCGACGATGACGGTCGCCGCACTCCGCTGGCTGCCGCCACGCTGGAGCGGCTGGGCTACACCAACGTCTCCATCCTTGACGGTGGCGTCAACCGCTGGTCTGCCCGCGACTATCCCACCGAGTGGGGCGTCAACGTGCCCAGCAAGGACTTCGGCGAAAAGCTGGAGGTTGTGCATCACGTCCCCGAAATCTCCGCCGAAGACCTGCACGAGCGCATTGAGCGGGGCGACAAGCTGGTCATACTCGACACCCGCACCCCGGAGGAATACCAGCGATTCGCCATCCCGGGGGGGCGCAGTATGCCCGGCGGCGAGCTGGCGCTGCGCATCACGGACGTCATTAACGAAATAGACGATGACACCACCGTCATTCTCAACTGCGCCGGGCGCACCCGAAGCATCACCGGCACCCGTGTCCTCCAGCGAATGGGCATCGAGGCCCTGGGACTGAAGAACGGCACCTCAGGCTGGCTGCTGGCCGGGTTCGAGCTGGAGAACGGCGCGGACCGCGTGGAGCTGCCAGAAGTGTCGGAGGAGGGCCGCGCCGCCGCCGAGGAATACGCCGCCCGGCTCGCCGCCGAGGACGGCGTCCGCTACCTCTCCCCGGACGAGCTGGCAGACCTGATCGCTAGGCGAGACACCGAGGCCGTTTACCTGGTTGACGTGCGCACCGACAAGGAGTTCACTGACGGCCACATCCCCGGCTTCAAGTGGTGGCCCGGCGGGCAGGCGGTGCAGCGCGCCGACGACCTCGCCGTGGTCAAGAACTCAACCATCGTCTTCTGCTGCGACGGACGCGCCCGCGCCACGGTCACCGGCTCCTTCTACCGCCAGATGGGGCACCAGGAAGTCTACGCCGTGGACGGCGGCGCGCCCGCATGGGCTGCCTCAGGCCGCGAACTGGTCTCCGGTATGGAGCGCTCCCCGGTGGCCGGGCTGGGCGACGCCTTCCGCAGCGTGAAGCTGGTCGAAGCCCAGGAACTCCACGACAACCCCCCAGCGGTGACGCTGTTCGTGGACACCAGCCAGGACTTCTCCGCCGGTCACACTCCCGGAGCCAAGTGGCTGTCTCGAAGCTGGCTGGAAATCGAAATCGGCGACATCGCGCCCGACAAATCCACACCCATCGCCGTCACCTGCGCTACCGGGCGCAACTCGGCCCTCGCCGCCGTCGCCCTCGGCGAACTGGGCTACACCAGCGTCTCGGTGCTGGAGGGTGGTATGGCGAAGTGGCGCGAGGCTGGCCTGCCCGTCGAGCAGGGCCTTACCGGCATTGTCCGCCCGCCCGCCGACATCAACTACCTCGGCGTTGACCGAAGCTACGGCGAAATGATGAACTACTTGCGCTGGGAAACCGAACTGGGTTTCAAGTACGCTACCAGCCCGTAACCCAGCCCAAATCCGCCGGAGTCAAGGAATATGACCCCCGAAGAACGGGAAAGCAAAATCGCATCATACGGCGGGGCTTATGAAGCCCTGATGGCCGGGGTGCGCCAATTTCCCGAGGAGATGTGGGACTTCCGGGACGAACACGGCTGTTGGAGCATCCGTGAGCATTTGGTCCACATAGCCGACAGCGAGGTTAACAGCTACATCCGCTGTCGGCGTTTCATTGCAGAGCCGGGGCAGCCGCTGATGGCCTACGACGAAAACGGCTGGGCTGCGTCCCTCGGCTACCCCCGGCAAGATACGCAACAGTGCCTGGAGCTGTTCCGCCTGTTGCGCCAGCAGACGTATGCTCTCATCAAGACGTTGCCGGAGAGCGCTTGGGCCAACGTCTGCTACCATCCTGAAAACGGCGACATGACACTGGACGACTGGCTTGACGTGTACGAGGCTCATATCCCGGAGCACCTGGGCTTCATGCAGGAAAACTACGATGCCTGGCGCAAGACCCGCTAGGGTCAGTTGGCATGGGACACGCAGGGCTGAGAGTTAGAAGCGATGCTGTATCTTGCCGGATTGGTTGTTGTCGTCGGCTTTGCTTTGGCGTTCTGGTGGTTGTTCGTCAAGGGGAATACTGGCCGCGCCAGGGGCAGCGACCTGATGGAGTTGCGACAGGCGGAGAACAAGGTCAAGGTGTCCGACCCGATTCTACGCAGGGATATAGACATTCTGGAGCGATATGGCTCTGACCTGCTGCAAGACGCGATAGAACTGCGACGCGCCCAAATACTGCGGGGCGAACACCCCGACAGCCCCTCCTCTTCCCAACCTCCGCGGTGAGGGATGATAACTCTGCCAGCATATCTCACGATAGGACTTACGCAGTTGAAAGCTATCCCCTCTCCCTCTGGGAGAGGGTTAGGGTGAGGGCGTCCTCAAGCCCTGGGACAAAGGGCAAAATTCCAAATCGAGGAACGATAGCACAAACGTGAACTAGGAAAGGAGGCTCTGGATGACTACCAGCGAAGAAGGGGCGGTGCCCGATTTTCTGAGAATGGACGATGCCATCGGTTCGGACTCAGCCAACGCCGGCCTGACCGGCGACTGGTACGGCTGGCCTTCCAAGGAAGTGAACCCGGTGACCCTGCTGGATGACGAGGGCCGCACCGTCCGCATACGGACACCGGTGATGGACCTGGAAGGGCTGATAACCCCCACCCATCTGCATTACACCGTGCAGCACTTCGACGTGCCGCCCATCATTCCGGCCGACCAGTGGACGCTGACCATAGACGGCGAGGTCAAGAACCCGTTGACCCTCTCCTTCGACGACCTGCGCCGCTTCCCCGGCCGCTCGGTGCGGACGGTGATGGAGTGCTCCGGCTCGGACGCCACCTTCTTCGAGTTCCTGAAGGGTGAGGGGCCTCGTCCCTCCCGCACCTCCGAGGCCATGATCCTCAGCGCCAGCGAGTGGACCGGCGTTCCACTCTACGCGGTGTTGCAGGAAGCCGGGCTAACCGACAAGTCTCTGTACATCCGCGCCGAGGGCTGGGACATCGGCGTCCCCGCCACCGCTAAGGAAGGCACCGAGGCTTTCTATTACGACAAGGGGCTGCCGGTTCAGAAGGCCCTGCACCCCGACACCATACTGGCCTGGGCGCAGAACGGTGCGCTGCTGGAACACCTGCATGGCGCCCCGGTGCGGCTGCTGGTGCCGGGCTGGTCGGGTAACTGGTCGGTGAAGTGGCTGCGGCGGCTGGAAGTGACCGAGGAGATGCCCGACTGCTGGTATCACTACCAGTTCTACTACTATGCCGACTCCGAGGACTCGCCCGACAAGGAACTGATAACCACCATCGGCGTGAAGTCCATGGTCACCAGCCCCAACGACAACACCAAGGTCATCAACTCCGGCGAGCAGATGATTCGCGGCTACGCCTGGAGCGGCGCCGGGGCCATAGACAGCGTCGAGGTCAGCGTGGACGACGGGGAGACCTGGCACTCTGCCCACATCGAGCAGCCCCGCGACCGCTTCATGTGGGTGCGCTGGTCCTACAAGTGGGACGCCAAGCCCGGCGACTACACCATAATGTCCCGCGCCACCGACGAGGTGGGCCGGGTGCAGTCCCGCGAGCCGCGCTACAACAATATGCGCAAGAACTTCAGCGCCATAGTCGGCTACCCGGTGACTGTCGAGTAGCAGGAATGTTCCCTCTCCCCCTGGGAGAGGGTTAGGGTGAGGGCGTCCGCCGCCTGGTAGCTGTTGCTGAAGCGAAGGACTACCCCTCAGCCCAGCCCTCTCCCTCAAGGGAGAGGGAGAATAAATGGCTCTGAGCTAAAATGCGTTTGTAGTGCGGTGGTGGTAAAATGCGTTAGTGTTTTGGAGTAGAGATGCCGTACATTGACCATTCCGACATCAGGATGCCCGCCCCGGTGGACCGGCGCAGCGAGCGTTACTTTGTGTCCAGCGCGCAGGGAGCCGAGTCCCTCACCATCAAGGAAGTGCAGATTGACCCTGGCTGGGAAGGCCGGATGCACGTCCACAACACCGACGTATCCATGCAGGTGACGTCGGGAGCGATCCAGGCCATCATCGGCGACGAAGTCCGCACGGTGCGGGCCGGAACCACGCTCCTGTGTCCGCCGGGAACTCCCCACAAGCTGGTCAACCACCTGTGGACGCCGGCGGTGCTGCTCTTCACCTATCCGACCAACGAGCCGCAGACCAGCTTCCTGGAATAGCCGGGGTGGCGCAGTACACCGGGTCAGACAATCCGGAGAAGGGGACCCAGAACGAGCAGCCGGAGGTAGCGCAAGAGAATCAGCCGAGGATCGAAGGCGAAGATGACCGAGAGTCCATTTGGACTATTCCCGCCAAGCTCAAACGATGGTACTTCGCCTTATTCTCGATTCAGGTCGTTATAGCAGCCATCTGGCTTGTCAGAATGGGGATAGTAGATGAGGGCAGAAATGGCATCCCGGACATCCTGTTCTATCTCTGGCAATATATGGCTCCTGCCGCCGTCTCATCAGCAACCTTTGCGCTCGTAATAGTCGACACAGCGAATGGGATTATGGTACTGAGCACCTGGCTGGAAGATGAACTGAAAAAGCGCCGCCAGCGGCAGCTCAAAGCCGCTGTGAAGGCCGCGGTGGAGGAAGCTCGCGCTGAAGAGCGCCAAAGATGGGAACAATGGAACCGTCGCCGTGAAGCAGCCGCTGCTGCCGGCGAAGAGTTCAGCGAACCACCTCCCAGTGTTGACTCTGAAAACGAAGACCGGCAACAGAAATAGAGGCGCAAGCCGCAGACATTCAGGAGGACAGCATGGCCCTACCGCAGATTGGAACCCGCGCGGAATCCCAGATCATCCCGACCAACGCCGGCTTGCGCACTTTCGCCGCGCCCCCTACGGCGTTGCAGGAGAACATCGTTCCCAACGACCTTTTCTACGTCCGGAATCACTGGAAGGACTGCCCGGAGATTGATGTAGACACCTACCGCCTGAAGGTTGACGGTCAGGTCCAGCGCGAGCTGTCACTATCCCTCGACGACCTCAAGGGCCTGCCCCAGAAGCGCTTCCAGGTCACCTTCGAGTGCTGCGGCAACAGCCCGGTGCCGGAATACTACACCAAGTCCCTCCGCATCAGTTCCGTCATGGAGCAGATCAAGGGCCACGGCATCATGGGCAACGCCGAGTGGGCCGGTGTCTCCCTCCGCGACGTGCTGGAACTGGCTGGTGTGAAGGACAACGCCGTCGAGGTCATGTTCCAGGGCGCCGACCACGGGCCGGACGAAGTAGTCGGCGACCCCGCCGAGGTCACCTACGAGCGCAGCCTGCCGATGGCCAAGGCGCTGCACCCCGACACGCTGCTGGCCTATGAAATGAACGGCGAGCCTTTGCCGCTGATGCACGGACGCCCGCTGCGCCTGCTGGTCTCCGGCTGGTACGGCATGAACTCCGTCAAGTGGCTGGTCGGCATCCACGTCCTGGACCACGAGTTCAAGGGCTTCTACATGACCGAGCGCTACATGACCCAGAACGAGCCCGGCTCGCCCATCCCCTACACCTATTACACCAAGCTGAAGGTCAAGTCCATCATCACCAACCCGGTGCCGGGCGAAATCATCCCGGTGACCGGCTATCAGCTTGCAGGCGCTGCCTGGTCTGGCGAGCAGGAAATCGCAAAGGTAGAGTTCAGCGAGGACGGCGGCGAAAGCTGGGTACCAGTAGATGTGCTGCATCCCCGCATCGGCTACTCCTGGAATCGCTGGGAGCACTACTGGCAGCCGCCCGCCGAGGGCAAGTACACCATCATGTGCCGCGCCACCAACAACCTGGGAGACACCCAGCCCATGGAGTTCCCCAACAAGTGGGACGGGCGCGGCTACGGCAACAACATGGTCTTCCCCGTAGAAGTGGAGGTCGGAAGCTGACCCTTATACGCAACATGCCAGCGCCATTCGTCTTCGTGGCAGTCATCGTCGTGACGGTGGCGCTGATAGTCTTCTTCGGGGCCTGGGCCGTGGCGTCTGACGCCGAGGGCCGGGAGTTGACCTTTGGCTTTTCCAGCTCAACCCTCGAAGATTCCGGCGTAGCAAATTCCGAAGGCGGCGGGCAAGGGCAGGCCGCCTTCGGCGTTGCGCCCATCGGGGAGACATCCGACGAGGGCCTTTCCGACACCTGGTGGGGCCAGGGTTTCCTCAAGGCTTGCCCGCTGCATTGAACTTTCTAAATTAGACCCAGCATAAGGGTGATATGGCACAGCTATCCGCAATAGCTCCCTTCCGATTCCATCGCGCCTGGACAATTCTGGTTATCCTGATAGTGGTCCAGGTCATCGGGCAGGCTATCAGTATGTCCGCTGGAATCATGGTGCCTTTGCTCAAGGATCCCGAGGGCGCCTTCGGCTGGAACATATTCACCGTCAGCGCAGCAATAGCCCTCTACTACCTGATAGGCTCTCTGATGTCCCCAGTCGCCGGAATGATGGGAGACCGGTTCGGTTCTCGCCCCATCATGTTCGGCTGCGGCGTGCTGTACCTGGTAAGTATGCTGTTCATCGGGATTGTCAGCCAGACCTGGCACTTCTTCATTGCCTTCGGCGTGTTCCTGGCCATCACCCAGGCTTTTACCTTTGTGCCGTTGCAGGCGTCAATCGGCGGATGGTTCCGTCGCCGCCTGGGACTCGCCACCGGCCTGTTGCAGGGCGCCGGAGGCATCGGCTCCGCGCTGCTGGCTCCGGGAGTGGCGGCCCTGCTGGACGCCGTTGGCTGGCGTGAAACCTTCTGGTTCATCGCCTTCCTGGGCGGCGGGCTGATTATTCTGTGCAGCATCTTCTTCCGTTCCAAGCCGGCCGACGCCAACATAAGGCCCTATGGAATACGGGGTGACGACCCGCCGGACGTTACTCCTCCGGTGGAACTGCTCAAGCTGCGCCTGAAGGTGTTTGGACAGCATATGCGCCGCACGCGGGCCTTCTGGAACCTGCCCGCCATCCACGGCCTGGGCTGCGCCGGACACGGCATCGTCCTCATCTTCGTCATAGACTATGCCCATGAAATAGGAATCTCCGTGACCAGCGGCGCGTGGATTCTTTTCTTCATATCCCTTTTCAGCATCGTAGGACGCTTCGTTGTTCCATTGCTGGCCGAGCGCTTCGGCGGCAAGCCTGTGATGATAGTCGCCCTCTTCCTCCAGGGTGTAACCGTCCTTGTGCTTTTCTTCGCCAACGACTTGTGGGCCTTCTATCTTTTCGGCGTCCTCTTTGGCCTCGGCTTCGGCGGGGAGATGTCGGCCTACCTCGTGGTCAACCGGCAGTATTTCGGCACCGGGCCGATGGCGACCCTCTACGGTTGGGAAATCATGGGCGCCATGATGGGCCACGCCATCGCTACCCTGTTGGGCGGGCTGGTCATCTACCTCATCGGATACCTGCCGGTGTTCGCGCTGTCCATGGGGTTCAGCATCGTGGGCGTGCTGGTCATACTGACCCTCGAGTCCACCAAGCGGGTGCTCATCCCAGATTGGGAGGAATCGTTGCCCCCGGAGGCCCGTTCCGAGAGCCTGTACCATCGGCAACCCGAACCGCGGCCTGCGCCGCCTTCGGGAGCGTTGCCCGAGGCAACCCCCGGCGACTAAATCGTAGGGGCGGGCTTCAAACCCGCCCCTACTTCCAAAGGTGGTGAGCATTATGACCCGACTCATTGACCTGACACTGACCCTTGGCAGCGAACGGGTGAGCACCGTACCGGGATTGGCGGGCATTGAGACAACGCCCATCCAGACTCACGAGACCCACGCCCGCTCCAATCAGCGGCTCTGCCTGGCGACCCACATCGGCACCCACGTTGACGCGCCCTACCATTTCGTACCCGGCGCCACCACCGTTGATGAAATGCCGCTGGAAAAGTACATGGGCCCAGCCATCCTGATAGACCTGCGCGACGTAGCCCGTGGATTGGAACCCCTGACCATAGAGCAGGTCAAGGCCGCCGGTGGCATGCCTGAGGCACTGCCGGGCAAGATAGCCGTCCTGTTTACCGCCTGGGCCGAGAACGAGTCCGGCGGCCCCCGCTTCTACGGACACGGCCCATACCTCGGCACCGACACCGCCGCTTACCTCGCCGACAACGGTGTCAATGCCGTCGCCGTTGACTTCCCCATAGACAAGCACCCGCCCACGCCGCAGTCCACCATCCACGACTTCCCGGTGCATCGCCTGCTGCTGGGGCAGGGCATCCCGCTCATCGAAAATCTCATTAACCTGCACGAACTGGTGGGGGAAGAGTTCGAGCTGTGGGCGCTGCCGCTCAAGCTCAAGGGCGGAGACGGGGCAGCTACCCGGGCCGTCGCACGCATCGCCTAACGGGATTCCGTTCACCTGCCCTTTCACCCTCACCCTAACCCTCTCCCTCAAGGGAGAGGGGATTTTTTAGGACGCCTTTCAATGCCGCACACCCCCATCCTCCTCGCCACCGGCAACCGCGACAAGCAGGCCGAGTTTCGTCGCCTGCTTGATGGCCTGCCCTTCACGCCGGTTACCCCCGTAGACGCCGGACTGAGCGGCGTCCCCGACGAAGAGGGCGATACGCACGAAGCCATCGCCCGCGACAAAGCCGCCCAATGGTCGAAGGCGGCCTCCATGCTTGCCATCGCCTCCGACGGCGGGCTGGTCGTACCGGCCCTCGGGCCGCGCTGGGAGAGCCGCTATACCCACCGCTTCGCTGGCCCCGCCGCCAGCAACGACGAGCGCCTGCGTCGGCTGCTGGAGCTTATGCGCCCCTGCCACGACGAAGAGCGCCGCGCGTCCTGGGTCGAGGCACTGGCCATCGCGCACAGCGGACGAATCCTCGCGTCGTGGGAACTGTCCGGTGGTACTGGCTACCTTGACGAACAGCCGCCTGCCGGGCCGCTGCCCGAATTCTGGGTGTTCAGCGTGTGGCGCTTTCCGCAGTTCGGCGCGACTTACAGCCAGCTTACGGATGTGCAGCGTGAGTCCATAGACGACCACTGGGGCCGCCTCCGCCGCCTGGTTCGCCGCTTTCTGACGTCCATATACGTCCGGTCTGACAACACCTGAACACAGGGCACACGTAGCGGACTGATTTCAGCTACAATGACCGCAACCGCACCATTGGAGAGCCGTCCCTTGACTTCCACCGCCACCGCCCCCGACTCCATCGAAAGCGTGCAGGAACTGCTGCGTGGTCAGGGTTACGTCGCCGACCGCGCGCTGGCCGTTCCCATCTTCCTGGCCATGCGCTTGCAGCGTCCCCTGTTCCTCGAGGGTGAGGCCGGCGTGGGCAAGACCGAAATCGCCCGCGCTCTGTCCGCCGCCCTGGACACGCCGCTCATCCGGTTGCAATGCTACGAGGGGCTGGATATCAACCACGCCGTCTACGAGTGGAACCACCCCCGCCAGCTTCTGGAAATACGCCTGATGGAGGCCAGCGGCGACATTGACCGCGATTCGGCCACGTCCGGGCTGTTCAGCGAGCGGTTCCTCATTAAGCGCCCCCTGCTTCAGGCCATAGACGCGGCCCATGAC
>VXOI01000022.1 GCA_009840175.1 Chloroflexota bacterium
ATACGTCTCGTGGGCTCGGAGATGTTTAAAATCCACACCCCTAACCCTCCCCCTCGAGGGGGAGGGTTAGGGTGGGGGTGACTGTCTGAACTGTGATTCACGGGATTGAATGATGGACAGGATTGGAGCAGCGCCTTTTCATTCTCCTTCAAGGGAAAGGGAGAATCGAAAGGCCGTGTCCATCCCACCAGGGCCTTTTCAAAGTCCATTCCTGGCACACTGAGCAAAGCGAAGGGTCTCTGTGCTGGGGATAGGATTCTTCGCTTCGCTCAGAATGACAGACGTCACGACAGCGACTTTGAAAAGGCCCTGCCATCCCACAGCAGGGCCTTTCGATTATTGTCTGAATCAGGATTTTCAGGATTAAAGGATGAACAGGATTGGAGTTACGCAATTGGAGAGGACGCCCTCACCCTAACCCTCTCCCAGAGGGAGAGGGAATAATCGAAAGGCCCTGCCATCCCACAGCGGACAGCCGTAACCGCCGGGGGCGCGTGATACAATAGCGCCATGACTGCGCTGCAACTGCCCGAACCGAGAGAGTTCATTCAATACGTCATCGCCGCCGTCGAGGCCAACCCGGACCTGCGGGAGCCGTTGTTGCGCGCGCTGCTCACCGAGGAATTCCTCCAGATGCCGGTTCGCGTGGCCCGGATTGAAAAGGACGTCGGTACTCTGACCGAGAGATTCGGAACTCTGACTGAGGACGTCGATAAGCTGAAGGACGACGTCGGATGGTTGCGCGGCAAGGCCCACGAAACGGATTTCAGCCGCACGGCCACGTCGCTGCTCAACCGCGAGTTCGGCTTCCGGCGCACCAGGGTGGTGCATGGCAACGTCGTCGCCGTACCGCGTTACGCTGAGGAATTCGCCGACAGCATCGCCGGGGCGGCCGAGGACGGCACAATCAGCGACGAACAGCTCCAGCGTATATTCGCCACCGACGTTATCGTCCAATGCCGCCACCCCCAAAGCTCCGAGCTCGTCTGGGTCGCCGTGGAAGTCTCCGGCCGCGTTGACGAAGACGACATCAACCGCGCCGTGCAGTCGGCCCAGATTCTCCGCGCCGTGTTCGGACAGGAAGCCCTATCCGTAGTCGTCGGAGAACGCATCGACTCTCACGATGCGGCGCGGGCGCAGCAGTCCGGGGCCGTCTTCATCCCTCTGGCGGAATGACGCGCCCTATCCTCTCTCCCTCGGTGGGAAGGCGGGGCGTGGGCCGCATCCAGCTGCCGCGGCCAAGCCATGATGGTCATCGGCCTTGACGACCCGGCGCCGCCCTACGTGATGGAGGAAATCCGCGCCCTGTCCCATATCGAAAGCGCTCGGGTGGCTCTGCTGTCGGGGTGACGGCAATGGCTCCCAATCTCATGACAAGGTTTACAAAAAAGAAAACCTGCCAACACCCACCATGCGAACTACCGGCACATACCGCTGGGCTGGTGCAACCCCCACTATATCCGCTCCCGCAAAGGGCAGAATATGGATGTCCCTATCCGGCAAAGGAAGGGGAAGAACAAAGGGGAAGTTTGCAAGCAGGAAGCCTGTGGCCGGCCTGCGAACAGTCTGGGCTGGTGCACTGCTCACTATCTCAGGAATCGGCGGGGTCAACCCATGAATACTCCGATTCGGGTTACCCGACGAGAAATCGGGCCGTGTTCATGGCCCGGTTGCTCACGTCCTCTGCGCACAGACGAACTTTGCAGATTGCATTACGGTCGAAAACTGAACGGCGTTGATATGGACGCTCCGGTGAGGAAAAGAGCCAAACCAAATAGCCGAAATGGCTTGGATCGCGTGGTAAATAAAGATGGTTATGTCGAAATAAGACGCCCAGGCCACTTTGGAAAAGGCTTGGCGGGAAAGAATGTCTGGTTCCTGGAACACCGCTACGAGATGGAGATTCACTTGGGAAGACCATTACATGACGGAGAGAACGTCCATCATAAAAACGGTGACAAAACTGACAACAGCTTGGCAAATCTGGAATTATGGATTAGCTCACAGCCTTCCGGGCAACGGGTAGTTGACTTGGTTGAGTGGGCGTATGCCATCCGGGAACTTTATAGGGATGACCGCGACAAGCTCTAGGGCAAGCAAATACGAATGCTCGATGAAGGATGACCCAGAACGATGCAACAGAAAAAATGCCAGCATCCACCATGTGACCTGCCTGTAAAGGCTGCCGGCTGGTGTAATGCTCACTATATCAGGATGCGCAACGGCAAGAACATGGATGCCCCTGTCAAATCCCGTAACAAAGGCCGAAGCTGTAGTCAGGATGGATGCAACAGCCCTGCCAGATCCAGGGGTTTGTGTTCCATGTATGCCCAGCGGTTGCGGCACGGCAGGGATATAGACGCCCCTGCGCAGCAACCGGCCAAAGGGCGCGAATGCAGCTACAACCAGTGTGGCCGCCCGGTCTCGAGTAGAAGTCTGTGCGAGGCGCACTACCAGAGGATGCGTAACGGCAAGGACATGGATGCTCCGATCCAGCAGCCACAGAAAGGCCGGATTTGCAAGCAGACAGGATGCGACCGCGAGGCATTGTCCAAAGGGTGGTGTGGGCTACATTACAACCGCTCGAATAATGATATTCCAATGGATGCTCCGCTTTTGGAAAGAGTGCAAAACGGCGGGAGGGGCGCGATGTGAATGCTCCACTGGGAGCTCCCCAAACCTATAGGACGGGTCTCGATTACAATGTCATGGACAATGGCTACGCCGAAGTTAAACGTCCGGGTCATTTCGGTAGGCCAAAAGCCCGGAGGGACTGGTACGACGAACATCGCTATGTCATGGAATGCTATCTGGGGCGCCCTTTACAGGACAAAGAAAATGTCCATCATATCAACGGGATCAGAGATGATAATCGACTGGAAAACCTGGAGCTCTGGACCAGCAGCCAGACACCCGGGCAACGGGTTATCGACCTGCTGGATTGGGCGGATGAAATTATCGCCCGGTACGAACCGGAACTCGACAAATTGCAGGCAAACGGACCTGGCTTTGATAGACACCCGCGCCACTCCTGACCTTCTAACCACGCCTGCGTACCAGGAACACCTCACCCAGACAGCTTGACGCACTTCCTTACAAATTTGGGCTGTCGGTAAGGAGCGAGGGATTACTGGAGGGATATGCCCCCAAGTCCTGGCCCTCCATACGAGTGGGACGAAAACAAGCGCCAGGAACCCTCAGGCTGCGGGGACTCGACTTCGCATTGGTGAACGCCATAGACTGGGACACCGCTACCTACCGCCGTAGAGAACGGGGAGGCGAGGTCAGGTACGTATCGCTCGCCATGCTCGGCGACCGTTTGCACCATGTGGTTTGGACACCCAGAGGCCGCAACACCAGAATAATCAGCATGAGAAAAGCCAACGACAGGGAGATAGCGCGATATGAACAGGAACAGACCTAGGATCGTGCGTAATACCCCGGAGGAAGAGGCGGAGATAGCCAGACAGATTGCCGAGAACCCTGATGAAGCGGAGTGGACCGACGAGGATTGGGCCAACGCCAAGTCTGCATCGGAGCTATTTCCCGACTACGTTAAGTGGTCAAAAGAACGGAAGGCCGCCATTGAAGCCGGCCTCATCGAGTGCGTGACCATTACACTCGACTCAGAAACCGTCAACTGGTTCAAGTCCCAGACCGGGGAGGATGGCGAAACCGGCGGCACCAAGTGGATGATGCTACTCGAGAAGACGCTGCGGGAACACGCGCGACGGGAAGCCCCCTCGATTCGCTCAAGCTGACTAAGTTGTGTTGACATTTCCTGTTATCCCCGCGAAAACTGGAATGACACTTAGCGCATCTACGAGGATTGCCAGAGGCAGCACAAGGAGGAACGCCGTGGGAGACAGAATAGGCATCATGGGCGCAGGGGCGCTGGGCAGCTACGTGGGAGCGTTCCTGTCCCGCGAGGGCGAGGACGTCACCTTTGTTGATATGTGGCCGGAGCACGTGGAGAAGATGCGGGCCGACGGGCTGCACGTCACCGGCAGCCAGGGGCCCTTCACCGTGCCGGTCAAGGCGATTCACCTGACCGACGCCCAGGGCATCACTGAACCCTTCGACTTCGTGTTCATCTCGGTCAAGTCCTACGATACCGAGTGGGCCACCCACTTCATCAAGCGCTACGTGAAGGACGACGGCTTCTTCGTGGCGTTGCAGAACTGTTGGAACGACGTCACCGTCGCCGGCATCGTGGGCGAAGAACGTACTATGGGCTGCATCGCCTCACACATCGAGGTCGCCCTGTGGGAGCCGGGCCATGTCACACGCGGCGGCGCAGTGGGGCGGGACCACGGCCACCACGTCTTCCGGGTGGGCGAGTACAACGAGCGTCTTTCGCCCCGGTCCGGCAGGGTGGCCGCGCTGCTGGACTGCATAGACGGCTCCTACCCCACCGACAACCTGTGGGGGCAGCGCTGGGCCAAGCTCTGCCAGAATGGGATGGGCAACGGCATCTCCGCCGCCTCCGGCCTCGGCTCGCAGGAAATGGCCGACGACCCCCGCTGCCGGATGATACGCATCCAGCTTTGCAAGGAGGGGGCGCAGGTGGGCTTGGCGATGGGCCTGAACGTGGTGGACATCAACGGCCTGCCCGCCCAGACCTGGGCCGACGCGGACAAGGGCGACGTGTTCGAGGAGCTGGACGGCTTCCTGGCCGCCCGTGGCGGCCGGGTCAACTGGCTGGCGTCAATGGCCCAGGACGTGCACAAGGGCCGCCGCTCGGAAATTGACTACATGAACGGGCTGATAGCCAGCAAAGGTCGCGAAGTCGGCATCCCCACGCCCTTCAACGACGCCGTAATCGAGGCCATGCGCGCCGTGGATTCAGGGACGCTGCCGCAGGAACCGGAGCACGTCGACCGTGTGCTGCGCGCGGCGGGTCGGTGAGGCGCCGAGGGCGGCCTGCTTGCCAATAGACAGTGATGCCTTATGCTCTTGAGACGTAGGCACAGGAGGACTCTGGAGGCGATTTTCAGAACGCCAACCCAAGCGGGAATCCGTTGAGATGACATTGAGTCCTTGCTGCTGGCTTGCGGGGCATCTATCGAAAACCGCGGAGGGTCCAGGATTTACGTCGAATTAGACGGTGCCACAGGTCATTTTCACAGGCCGCATCCGGGAAGAGAGACGAGTAAAGGGGCAGTCGAATCTGTGCGAGATTTCTTTCGACAGACTGGGATAGCGCCATGATGGAATACAAAGGATACCGGGCCACTGTCGAGTTCGATTACGAAGCTGGCGTCTTGCACGGCAGAGTAATTGACACTCGCGACGTCATTTTCTTTGAAGCCACGTCAGTTGAGCAACTGGAGCGGGAGTTCCATTTCTCCATAGACGACTACCTAGCCGTATGCGCCGAGAGGGGCCGGGAGCCGGACAAGCCTTTCTCCGGCCGCATTCCCTTGAAGGTGAGTTCGAAGCTGCACCGGGCGGCGACCGCGGCTGCGAAGGCCGAGGGTAAGAGCCTGAATGCCTGGGTCGCCGAAGCCATCGAAAGAGCGATCCCGTGACCGCCCCGCTTTCCAGTCAAATCCATCCAACTCCATCGGGAGGGCAGCCATGTTCATCAAAGTGGAACCCGCCGAGTTCTTCATGTACCGGGTCATACTGGTGTTCGACCTGGAGAACCCTAACTCGGAAGACCAGGAAGCTCGCGACTACATGACCGAGTGGGAGCTGGAGCCCAAGTACCAGTGGACCGGCGACTTCGAGGGCAGCAACAGCGAGATTATGCAGTTCGGCGGCTGCTACCTGGGCAGGCACCTGGGCAAGATTTCTGAGATACAGCGTAGCCACGTCGAGCGGGAAATCATCACTGCAGAAATCGTCCAGGTGCTGGATGACGACGAGCATCCGGTAGCCATTCCTGAGGCTCTCCGGGAGGAAACAATTCGCAATCTGGTTGAGACCTTCCACCAGCCCGATGTCTTCCAGCCCAACGACGAGGGCTTGCTGGAAGCGGTGTTGGACGCCCCCGCCGTTCGTCAGGCCGCTCGCGAACTGGTGTCCGCCGCTGCCGGGGCCTGACCAGCCGCATCCGCTCATCCTGAGCCTGTCGAAGGATGCCCGTTCGAGCCTGCGATGGTTCGACAGGCTCACCATGAACGGATTTCAGGGATGTGCAATCGTCCCATAAACGCAAACAGCCCCGCCGTGAAGTCAGCGGGGCCTTTCGTTTTCGTGTGGAGCGGGTGATGGGAATCGAACCCACGTAGCTAGCTTGGAAGGCTAGAGCTCTACCATTGAGCTACACCCGCTTGTCATAGCGCCAGAAAAATTGGCTTCCAGCACATTCAATTATAGCCCCTCCCGGGCCTCCCTGCCAGTTGCTATGCGCCCCGCAGAGTATTTTTGATAGTTCCCTCTCTCCGTAGGGAAGGCAGGGTGGAGGCGTCCCTTCGCCGAATGCAAAGCTACTGATGCCCACGATTTCCCCCTCACCCCAACCCTCTCCCTCAAGGGAGAGGGAGATTAAGACGACCCTGATGCGCCCTTTAGTCGCTGGTGGGCGCCGGTTCGATGTCTTCTTCGGCGTTCTCCGACCGGGCAGGCGCGGCCCCGTCTGTCGGCGTCGCGCCGTCGCTGCCGGGGCGCTGCCGGTTGCCGTCTGCCCCGTCCCGGCGAGAGCGGTCGGATAAGTTGAAGCTCAGGCGCTCCCGCAGTTGGTATACCACGCGGTCAACCTCGTAATCCGGCGTGCGGTAGCGGGACAGGGCGTGACGCAGCATCTCCAGACCGGCCTCCATCTCCGGCCACACCACTTCCTGAACGCCCATCTGTTGCAGGTCTTCGCCTTCGGTGCGGGCTCTCACCCGGGCCACGATGTCCAGGTCCGGCTGTAGGTCCAGGGCGTGCTGGGCGGTCAACTCCACCGACACCGGGTCGCCGGTGGCTATCACCAGCAGTCCCGCCTGCGGCACCCGCGCCGCCCGCAGCACCTCCTGCCGGTCGGCGGAACCCTGGACGGTGCGGTAGCCGTGTAGACGCCATTCGGCAAGGGTGCGCTGGTCCAGGTCAACGGCGACGAAAGGCACCTGGTGTTCATGCAATTCCTGAGCCACCATCGTGCCGACTTGCCCCAGACCACAAATGACCACGTGGCCGAATAGCTGGCGGGGTCTCTCCTCGCCGTGAGGGTCGCCGATGCGGTAGGGACGCAGCACCCGGAATCGGCTGCTCAGCTTGGTTATCAGTTTGGAACCGCCGGCAATCACGGACGGCCCCGCAGCCATGGTCAGCACCGCCGACACGACAACCAGCGAGTAGAAGTCTTGGTCCACCACCCCCAGGGTCAGCGCGCTCGCCACCAGTATGAAGCTGAATTCGCCAATCTGGCCGAGGCCTATTCCGGTCAGCAGAGAGGTGCTGGGCAGGTAGCCTGAAAAACGGAGAATCAGGGAGGTCACCGCAAACTTGATGACCACCACCGAGCCGACCACCGCCAGCACCAGGTCATAGTTCTCGATAAGGAACACCGGGTCCGTCAGCAACCCCAGGGACGCGAAGAAGAGGACGCCGAACACGTCGCGCAACGGGGAAATCTCGGCCAGGGCCCAGTGGCCTACGTCGGACTCGCTGAGCAGCAGCCCGGCGACGAAAGCGCCGAGGGCGGCGGACAGTCCTACGAAGTTGGTGAGGGCGGCGATGGCGAAGACGATGGCGACCACCATCAGCACGAACATCTCCCGCGAACCCATAAGGGTAATGCGGCTCATAACCCGCGGCACTATCTTGATGCCCAGCAGGGCCAATCCGCCAATAACTACCGTCGCCTTCAGCACGCCCCAACCCACTTCCCGCAGGACGGAGGCGGCCCCGCCGCTGCCGTCGAGGGCCGGCAGCATCGCTATCATCGGGATGAACATCAGGTCCTGGAGCAGCAGGAAGCCGGTCATCAGCCGCCCGTGCAGGCTGTTCAGCTCGCCCGAGTCGGACAGCGTCTTCAGCACCACCATGGTACTGCTCAGGGCGCCCACCATTCCGAAGATGATGGCAGTGGTCAGGTCGAGGCCCAGGGCGATGCCGACCGGGGCTATCATCGCGGCGCAGAGAACAATCTGCAACAGTCCGCCAATGATTATGACCCTCCCCAGGCTCACCAGCCCGCGGAAGGAGACCTCGATGCCGATGGCGAAAACGAGCAGCACCACGCCGATCTCCGCCAGGGTGTGCACCGTAGCTTCCTCGGCGACCGTGGCGAAGTCGAGCCAGTCGGCGTCCATGCGTCCCAGGCCATAGGGACCGATGAGCATTCCCACGGCCAGGTAGCCCAGCACTGGGGGCACGTGGATCAGCCTGGCCGCGAACCCGCCGATGAAGGCGGCGCAGACCACTGTCACCAAGTCTACGAAAAGGTGGTCCTCAAGCCCGTGCAAGCCTTAATTCTCCAATGCTTCGCCCTATGGGCCAAGTTCCAGACGATTGCCAAAAGCTCCGGTCAATGATATTACAACAGAAATCGAAAGCAGGAGAAATAATAATGCCCGTAGAACATAGGGATTATCCAGACATAGCCCCCGCAGGGCCGACATACAGCCGAGGCACCAAGGCCGGCAATCTGCTGTTCATCTCGGGCTGCACCGCCCGCGGCTCGGAGTTCCAGGGGAAATCGCTGATGGAGCAGCTCGACGAAACCCTGAAGCGGGTCGTGGGAGTGGTCAGGGCGGAGGGCGGCTCGCCGGGCGACATTGCCAAGATAACCTGCTTCGTCACCAGCATCGCCGACTGGCAGAACAACCCCGAGAAGCAGGCGGAACTCTTCGCCAAGCACTTTGAGGGCCAGTACCCGGCCAACTCGCTAATCGAAATCAGCGCCCTGGCAGAGCCGGGCCTGGACGTGGAGGTCGAGGCTATAGCCGTGCTGGGGTAGGCAGCTACGATCTCTTTTCCCTCTGGGGGGCTAGGGCGGGGGCGTCCCTCCAATCCTCGCATTGGTCAGGCGCCACGAAGTCGCCGTAGTTCCTCTTCCAGTTCGCGGGCCCGGGCTTCGGCATTGTCGGCCCGGGCTTCGGCGTTGGCGGCGCGGGCTTCGGCTTGGATGCGGGAGGCTCGCTCGTACTCAAAGGTAGCGATGTGCCGCCCAGTGGCCGGGTCGTGCCACCTGAGTTGCCCGCGTTCCCATCGGATGTGCAGGTTCAGAACCTCGCTGTACCCTTGCAGCGCCCCGTCTGCCGGTTCCTCGATGGCGATGGGCTGGTACTCGCCGTCCACCAGCCGGTCTCCCGCCAGCCGGGTGCGATGGAACTCGCCCGTCTCGTCAAAGCGCCAGTATTCCGAGATGCCCAGGGCTTCGTAGTCGCGGCGCTTCGGGCCGGTGTCCTCCCGTCCGGTGCTTCGGGAGGCTACTTCCAGCACGAAGTCGGGCGGTTTGCCTTGTTCCGAGATGACGTAGCCGTTGCTTGCGCGGTAGAGGGCGGAGTCTACGCCGAAAGCGATCATCAGGTCGGGAACTCGTCTGAGGGAGCCGCTGACCATGCGTTGCGGACGCATGGTGATATATCGTTCGCATGTCACCAGGGTGGTTTCCGGATTCCCGAAGTGCTGGGCCAGGTGATGGGTATTCCCGGGTTCGTGAAGATGAATCGCGGTTGTCATTTTCTCGTCCGGTTCGCGTTCCGGGGGGTCAGGCAGACGGAACTTCCCGCGGGGGTGCGGGTTCTTGGCGGCGGTGTTGGGACTGGTCATGCTGAACCTCTGGCGCCTTGGCTCCCGTCATTCCGGCTTTCGCCGGAATCCAGGAATCCCTTACACTTAAAAATCCTGTCCATCCTGTTCATCGTAAATAAACCATCTTAAACGGAACTCTACCTCGCGTCACCGCGGCGCGGCGCCCTCGGCTATCCAGCGGCGGATGTTGTCTGGGCTGAGGGGCATGGTGTTGACCTGCACCCCGAAGGACGATAGGGCGTTGGCGACGGCGTTGCCCAGGGCCGCGCCGGTGGCGAGGATCGCGCCCTCGCCAGCCCCCTTGACCCCCAGAGGGTTCAGTGGCGAGGGGGCGTCCTCGGTTATCACCGTTTCGATGTTGGGTATGTCTTGGCTGGTGGGCAGCAGATAGTCCATCAGCGAGCCGGACAGCAGTTGCCCTCCGGCGTCGTAGACCAGCTCCTCCAGCATCGCGCCGCCAATGCCCTGCGCCGCGCCGCCCACCGACTGCCCGTGCATGGTCAGCGGGTTGATGCAACGGCCCACGTCCTCCACCACCACGTAGCGCAGCACTTCCATCTTGCCGGTTTCCACGTCTACGGCGACATGGGCGGCGTGACTGCCGTAGGAGTAAGTCCACTCCTCGATGCGGAAATACTCGGTGGCGTCGAGGGCGGTTTCGGGGTCATCGAATCGCCTCTGCGACTCAGCCAGCGCCGCCACCTGTTGCAGCGTCAGGATTGACTGCCCGGCAGCGGCATCATTGAATGTCACCACTCCATGCCGCAGGTCCAGAGCCTCGGGCTGGGTGTCCATATAGCTGGCGGCCAGCGACAGGATGCGCGCCCTCAGCGTCTGGCAGGACAGGTGGATGGCACTGCCGGCCATTACCGAGGCGCGGCTGCCGAAGGTGCCGATGCTGGCCGGGATGTAGTCGGTGCTGCCGTGGAAGATGGTCACGTCCTCGATGGGAACGCTCAGCGAGTCGGCGCATATCTGGGCCAGCACCGTCTCGTGCCCCTGCCCCATCGTCGTGATGCCGAGATAGACCTCCACGCCGCCGCTCTCGGTGACCAGCACCCGCGCACCTTCGAAGGGGCCGAATCCGGTGGGTTCGACGTAGGATGCGATGCCGACGCCATGGTAGCGGCCCTGCTCGTCCGGCCCTTGCCGGGCGGCCAGATCGTCGTAGCCGATCTCTTCCAGGGTGCGGGTGAAGGCGCTGGGGTAGTCGCCGCTGTCGTAGACGGTGTTGCGCCCGTCCAGGCGGGTCTGGCCCACGTCATAGGGCATCTCGCTGGCCTCTATCATGTTGCGGCGGCGCAGTTCCGCCGGGTCTATGCCCAGGTCGGCGGCGGCCAGGTCCAGCATACGCTCGCGGATGAAGGTGCCCTCGAAGAATCCGGGGGCGCGGTAGGTGCCCGCTCCCATCTTGTTGGTCATCACGCAGTTGACTGAGGCGTGGAAGTTGGGGATGCGGTACGGCCCGGTCATCATCACCGCGGTCAGCGCCGGAACAACGCTGCCGTGGGTACGCACGTAGGCTCCCATGTCGCCATAGACCGTAGCCCGCAGGCCGAGCAGCGTCCCGTCGTTGCGGGCGGCCAGCTCCACCTGGCACAGCACCTCACGGGAGTGGTTGGCCGAGGTCAGGTGCTCCACCCGGTCTTCCACCCACTTCACCGGGCGGCCCAGCTTGAACGACGCGAAGGGAATCAGGAAGTCTTCGGCGTAGAACTCGCCGCGCACCCCAAAGCCGCCGCCCACGTCCGGCTCGATGAAGTGGATGCGCTCTTCCTCGATTTCCAGGTGCCGCGCCAGTATGGCCCGGTTGGTGTGAGACACCTTGGTCGGCCCCCAGACGCGCATATGCCCGTCGGCGGCGTCATAGTTGGCAACGAGACCGCGGGTCTCCATCGGGTTGGCGGTGTGGCGGTTGGTGTGAAATTCCTCCCTGCGGACGTAGTCGGCCCCGGCGAAGGCGGTGTCCACGTCGCCCACGTTGATTTCGGCGGTTCCGGCCAGGTTGGTGCCGTTGGCCGGATGCACCACCACGGCGTCGGTCAGGGCGTCGGACACGCTGGCGACGGCGGGCAGCTGCTCGTAGTCAACCTCTATGACGTCCAGCGCGTCCTCTGCCAGGTAGCGGCTCTCGGCCACCACCACGGCCACCGCCTCCCCGGCGTGGCGCACGGTGTCGGCGGACAGCGGCGTTTGCAGGTAGTTGTCCAGCCCCGGCAGCGGGAACACACGCATTGGAATGGGTTTCATCAGCTCGGCCATGTCGGCATGGGTGAACACCGCCGTCACGCCGTCTAGGGCCAGGGCCGCCGTGGCGTCAATCCCTCGCACCCGCGCATGGGCGTGGGGGCTGCGCAGGATGGCGGCATGCAACATTTTTTCGGATGACGGGCCCGGCAGGCGCACGTCGTCCAAATACTGCCCTCTCCCGGTGACGAAGCGGATATCCTCTCGCCTGCGTAGCGGGGCGCCTATGTAGGACTGTGTTGAAGGTTGAACTGTCACAGGACATCCATCCTTATGTCTGAGTGGGCGGATTATACCCCGGCATCGTCGGGCTGTGATGGCCGGCTATGCTCTATCGGGTGGCGTTCCACGATGACCCGGCCCCGCTCCACGCCCAGCCGCATCCGCTCATACTCCGAGGAGAATTCGGCCCCGGCTATGAGGATGATGCCGGACACGTAAGTCCAGGCCAGCAGGATAATCAGCGACGCCAGGGAGCCGTAGACCCGCTCGTAATCGGCGAAGTTATCCAGGTAGAAAACAAAGACCGTCTTGGAAACTTCAAACAACACCGCCCCCAGCAATGCTCCGGGCCAGACGTAGCGCCAATAGGTCTTGGTGTTGGGCGTGAACTTGTAAATCATCAGGAAAATGGCAAGGGTAAACAGGAAAGGCAGCGGCCGGGTGATGATGTTGATGACGTTGTTGTCCAGAAACTCCACCCGGCCTATCACTGGCACGTCATTGGTGGCTAGCACGTGAAGCGAGGCCGTGGTGCCGATGGACATCAGGAACAGCGGCGCCACGCTCAGCGCCATCAGGATGTGGCGCAGCTTGTCGATGTAGAAGGGCCGGTCCTCGTGGATGTCCCAGGCCCGGTTGACCACGCGGGTTATCGCTCCGAAAAGGAGGCTGGCCGACCAGAAGAGTCCGAGAAAACTGACCACTCCCAGGAACCCGCGAATGTTGCCCGCCGCGTTGATATTGGCTGACAACAGCGACTTGGAGCCTGGCAGATAGCTCTGGAAGAAATTGAACAACTCCGATTCCAGGGCATCCGAGTCCAGTATCAACCCCAGCAGGCTGATCAAGCCGATGGCGAGGGGAAAAAGGGAAAGTACGGCGTAGTAGGCCACTCCCGCCGCCATGTGCGTCGCGTCGTCGGCGCTCATCTCCCGCACTGTGCGGTGTACCAGGTGCACTATGGGGATGGCGTCCAGCTTCCGCCCCAGCCGCCGGATGCGCACGCGAATACGCAGGTAATCGCGGTTGTGCGCCACCCGCGACTGTAACCGCTCGGCAGGAGCGGTCAGCTTGGACTTGAGCCGGGTTGGAGTTATCGCCATACGACAATTATAACGTCAGGGGCGGCATAAACTCCGCCCCTGCACTTCTGTTCCTGATCAGCGCCGATGCAACCGGAAAGGGTTGAAGGATATGGCGTCTTACGATCCCTCTCGCCTCTCCCCGCCGTCCTGCCGCGCAGCCCGGAAGGGAGCGCGCAGGGTAACGGCGCCGCCGCCCACGACGCCGCCGCCGGCGTTGGTGCCGGTGTTGGTGGTGGTCTCGCCGAAGGCGCCGGCCGCGCGTACCGCGCCGGTGG
>VXOI01000016.1 GCA_009840175.1 Chloroflexota bacterium
CATGCCTCGCGTCCCGCGCGCGGGCGGGGCGGGCTCCCGGCGGGGGGGGGTGGGGTTTTGTCTGAATCAGGATAGGAGTTACGCAGTTGGAGAGGACTCCCTCACTCCTTCTACAGGCTGAGGGTAGGATCTAACCCTCTCCCGGAGAGAGATGATAATCGAAAGGCCCCGGGGGATCAGGAAATCCGGGTTGTGGCGGCGAGTGGCAGGGGTTAACATTGGGGCGCAGGTCCGGCGCGCTTATGTGAATCCACGGCGGTTGGAGCTGACACGAAACGTCATGTCATAAGGAGTGCGGAAATGGCTCTATCATTGGCGGACGCAAACCGGATCATCGGGGCCTCTATCGCAGAGGCGGAAAGGATCGGAGTGAAGCTGAGCGTGGCGGTGGTTGACGGGGGCGGACAACTGATGGCCTTCCAGCGGATGGAGGGGGCAATCGCGGTGAGCGCGACGGCGGCACCGGGCAAGGCGGTAGGGTCGGTGTTCTTCGGACGGGACAGCCGGGAGATCAACGCGGACTCTCCTGTGATGCAGGCGATCATCGGCAGCCAGGGAGGCCGGATCATCCCAGCGCAGGGGGCGATTCCGATTTACCAGGACGGCGACCTGGTGGGGGCCATCGGCGGCAGCGGCGGAACGGCGCAGGAGGACGAGGACTGCGTGCGGAAGGGGCTGGAGGCGCTTTAGAGCGGATGGAACTCAGCCGGGGCAAACGGGGCAGGTCAAGGGGCCTGCCCCTATGGTGTATGGTAGGATGGTCTTCGACGGAGAGATAAGTACGACGGGACTGAACCGATGCCGCCAAAGATTCGGGAGCTAATCGCCGATCTGGAGCGGGCTGGATTTCGCAACCGCGGTGGGCGTGGCAGCCACAGGAACTACATTCATACCGATAGCGGCGCCCGGGTGACCGTATCGGGCAACTTGGGCGATGATGCCGACAGATACAAAGTTCACAAAGTGCGGCGGGCTATCGAGGAGTCCAAGAGATGAAGGACAGCGCAAGGTACGCCAAGATAGTTGCATGGTCTGACGAAGATCAGTGTTACATAGGCTACGCGCCCGGTCTACTTATCGGCGGATGCTGCCACGGCGACGACGAGAAAGCGGTATTCGCCGAGCTTTGCGAAATCGTTGATGAAACAATTGAGCTTGACCGCAAAGACGGGCTATCGCTGCCGCCGCCAACCGCCGGTTTTGATTACTGCGACATATTGCAGGACGCCGTAAAGTCGCGCGAGGCGATGGGGGCGCTTGAGTAACCAGCCGGAAACGCGGCAGCATCCACATAGCCTTGGATCAGTCTAACAACTGTGGCGGTAGTTCCGGTTTACCCAGAGCCTGAATTCTCTCTTTCCGTTCAGCCACAATCTTTTCCCGTCTTTCTTTCCGTCGCTTCTCCCACAGCCGTCTCACTTCCTCTAGGTAAGCAATAAACGTCCGTTCGTACCTATTTCGAGCTTCGGTTATTGCACGTGAGTCAGGGTCAATTTCGTACTGCGCAAGTAACCACTCTCTATGTTCTTCTTCTGAACAACAGTAGCAGCCAATCTCATACCAAAAAATAAAGGGCGGGTTTGAAACCCGCCCCTACGTGTGTCACACGATACGCGACCCACACGTGACCGTGCCACCGCTGGGGTTAGTTCGGGGTCACCGCCAGGGCGCGGATTTCGCCGAACTCTTTCTGGAGTTTACTCCAGGTGTTGCCGCCGTCTTCGCTGACGTAGACGTAGCCGAAGAGGCTGGCGGCGGCTACTACGTTGGGCATTTCGGGGTTGTTGGCGAGCCAGTAGACTACGGAGTTGGGCTCGACGGGGAGGTCGGCCTTGTCCCAGGTCTGGCCGCCGTCGCGGGTGACCTGGACTGCGCCGGTCACGCCGGGGATGAAGTCGCCGTTGCCGACAAACATGGTGCTGGGGTCGTCGGCCTTGATGATCATGCCGCGGCAGTATGAGCGGGCGTCGGCCTCGCTGAACTTGGGGAAGTAGTGGTAGTCCCAGCTCTCACCCTCGTCGTTGCTGGTGGCGATGCCGAATGGGCTGGTGCAGTAGAAGGCCGGGTTGTCGCCGGTGCGCAGGGCCATGCCGTGGATGTCGCCGTGGAAGGGGTCGGGGCCAAGGTCGGGCAGGTGGAGCCAGGTGTCGCCGCCGTCGAGGCTCTTGTACATGCCGTCAACCTCGATGCCGGCCCAGACGGTGCGGCTGTCGCGGGGGTCAACGATAATGTTGGTGGTGCGGGGAGTGCCGATAGGGCAGTCCATGTTGACGCCCATGTCGAGCTTGTCCCAGGACTTGCCGCCGTCGCGGGAGCGGAAGCCCTCGGGGCGGGTGCCCGCGAAGATGGTGTCGGGGTTGGCCGGGTCGATGGCCACGGACCAGACCTGGAGATCGCCGGTGGGGCTGTCCACGCTGTCCCAAGAGAGGCCGTTGTCGTCGCTGCGGAAGAGGCCGAGGCCGTCGGAGCCGGCGAGGATACGGTGGGGGCTGCCGGGATATGTGGCCAGGGCGCGAACATTGCCCTCGGTGGGAATGGGGTTGCGAATCTTGGTCCAGGTATCGCCGCTGTCGGAGCTGATGTTGAGACCCTGCCCAACAGTGCCCACGAAGATGGAATAGTCGCCCATTTTCGTTCCTCCCAAATAGCGTTTCGGGTTCGCTTCTGGTCTGGGGTTATGATAGCGGCGCGGCGGGGAAAATTCCAGCGGCGATGTCTGGACTGTGAATTTTGTGATCAGGGGATTTCTGCCTGAATCAAGATTCACGGGATTAGAGGATGAACAGGATTTGGGTACATCCTGATTCAAACGATGGCTTTGCAAAGACCCTGCTTGTGTTCGTCGTCAAGTTGACACTATGGCGTGGCCCGTTCAGAATTAGGTCAGAGGTACCAAGGAAACTGGGAGGTACAGAATGACGACCACAGCGTATACGGTTGACGAGTTTATCGGCGATGTTCGCGATATTTTCGACGCGACGCAGGACCCGCTGGCCCAGGCCAAGGGCGTGGCGGAGAAGATGGAAGTGCTGTTGCAAACGCCAGGCTGGCTGGAGGAGCGGCTGGAGCTGCCGGACGAGGGCGGGTACGGTCGCTATGACCTGCACCTGGACGAGGACTATGGCCATCCCGGCGGCGGGTTCTGGCTGATGGCGTCGGTGCAGAAGCCGGACCAGGACAACCTGCCCCACGACCACGGCGCGGCATGGGTGGTGTACGGCGTGTACCAGGGGGCGATCAAGCAGACGAAGTTCCGCTGGTTCTACCCGGGCGAGGGCGTGGACTCGGTGCAGATCGGGGAGACCGGGGACTTCGTTCAAGGGGACGGGAAGGTGGCTTTCTTCCTGCCAGGCGAGATCCACAACACGCTGAACGTGACCGGAGACCGGGCGCTGGTGGTACGGCTGGAGTCGCAGAAGCTGGACCGGGTGGTGCGCTACCAGTACAACCCGGAGGAAGGGACCGTGAAGGTGATGGAGCAGTAAGGTTCCGGGCCACAAGTAGCCAGGTTACGCAGGGGCACGGACGCGGGGTTACTCGGGAGTCCGTGCCTTACTATTTCTGCAAGAGTGAGTCATGCTGGAACCTGAGTCTTCTTAAAAATACGCGGCGATGAGCCAGCGTTACATAGAGCAGGCCGACGAGGAATTCGAGAAGGGTGACCTGGGTCAGGCTTCGAACAAGGCATGGGGAGCGGCGGCATTGGCGCTGAAGTCTATTGCCGAGCGCCGGGGGTGGAATCACAACAAGCACGGGTTGCTGTACGATATTTCAGGGCAAATGGCTGACGAACTAGGACAGCCTGAGCTTCGAATTATGTTCCGAAGCGCCAACGCGATGCACCAGAACTACTACGAGGACTGGATGGCGGTGGACGAGGTGAGGGACGGTATAGAGACCGCCAAAGCGTACTTGCGGGAGCTGGAGGCGGCGCAGGATTCAGCGTCGGCGGGGTTCGTGCCGGAGACGGCGGAGCAGGCGGCGCGGCTGCGGCGGCTGACTGGGGGTTAGAAGGGCGGCTCGAAGCCGGATTTACCTTCACCGAGTTGAGGCAACGTGTCCTGAAGCACTCCGAAGACCATCTGGTAGTGTTCCATATACTCATCCTGGAACGATGACCGGACACATCCCAGCTTTTCCGCCATCAAATCAAAGGCGCCGTCACGGGTTCCGGCCAGGAACTTGCCCCGCTTGAAGTGGAAAGGCTGGGCGATGAACTTCTGGACACCGGTGTCCAGCAGACTGTCGGCGAAGGCGTAGGGACTGCTGACCAGCAGCAAGGGTGTCATGGTAATGCAGGCTTCGACTCCCGCTGACTGTACTTCGGTAATGGCGTCTAGTCGTCTAGGATTGGCGGGGCAGTGCGGCTCGAAAGTGCGGCGTACGTCTTCGTCATCGGTGGTGACAGTCATATTGACCTGCACTTGCCCGCCGTTGTCCGCGATGCGGCGATACAGATCACAGTCGCGTACAACATCCGGGCTGCGGGTCTGCACCACCAGCTTGGGTTTGTCGCCACGGTCGGCCATTGTTTGCAGTATGCCGCGGGTAAGCTCCAACTGCCGTTCTACCGGCTGGTATGGATCGGTGACGCTACTCATATAGATAAGCTTGCCGTCAAGGGTGCCGCGCTTGCGCTTTCTGAGCAGTTCGACAGCGTTGTCCTTGACGTTCACCCACTTACCCCAACTATCCCGACGTTCTACATCGCGGGAGAAGAACGCTGCGTAGCAGTAGGTACAGCCGAAGGAGCAGCCGCTATACGGGTTCAGGGTGAAGTCGTAAGCGTCCATGAATCCAGTGGCCTTTGTCAGCACCTCGCGCGCCGGGGTGTAGCTAACTACGACGTTACCAATAGTATCTGGCCCTCTTTGGATAGAAGGAAATCCTTGCGAAGAAGGATTTTCCTCGTCGAATCCTGGAAGAGCGTTTTGTTCAATGAATCTCGAAGTCATTTTTATCTGTCTCTAGTATAAATCAGAAACCGAGGATCCTGACAACTCCAAGTAACCATCCTATCGAGATACCAAATGATGTCCCTACCGTTAAATCGAAAATCGCCCGGAAGCCTTGAAATCTCAGAATAGATCTCTTTTCTAAATCTAGTTATCTCTGGGAAATGAGAGCTCCATCGAAGTGCGATTGTGCTCTTCGGATGTCTGCGTCTTGTGTCAGTAGGTGGTGATATTAACCTTAACAGGTTTTCCCGCATTGAGTGGCTTGTAAAAAACTCAGCGTCTGGATCTGTTCTCTCTTTGATTTGGTCAATGGTTTCTTTCAAATCTGGCCAAGTATTGGGGTATACTGAATGAATCGCACTAATCCACGATTCAGCAGAAACATTTCCTCCTACAAATATGTTCTTGGATGTGCTTGACCTGGGTCTAACTTTCTTGATAGCTTCCGAAAGCGGGGCTATCTCCGGATCTTTTGATACCTCAATTTTGAATTGTTGCCAAAGCTTTTTACCAAGCGTTACGAGTGGTTTGTTGGTATCATATGAGTCAGTACGAATCTCCGTTATACATTGCTCATTTTCAAGAGAGATTGCCACAGCTACCGTTACTGCGAATTGCATGGCCAACGCGCCACAACCTAGATCAAAAACATGTAATTTGCCTCCATCACCAAGCAATATCTGACCGGCATCACGAGAATCTATCATACTTCTGATAGCCGTGTAAGCCACGTTAATCTGCCCTGGCTGATACCAAAGCAAATAAAACAGCGCTACCCAACTATCATCGTAATCTGTATTTACATCAGAAGATTGTAGATTCCGCAGAGAATCAAGGGCATGCCCAACATCAACTGCCCATTCTTGTGGATTCCTGTGAAGAGTCAGTCTGTCAAATTCCTTTCTCCCGACCTTTGATATTGCTCTGTCCAGTGCCTCCGTTACAGGTCTCAATTTCATGACCACATTCCTTCAGTCAACACTATGCTCCAGTTTAACGACTCGTTAACTCATCCCGCAACTGCTCCGTGGCGAGCAGATCCAGCTCGCCTGCGTCGTCCACGACCACCCCATACTCCGCCCTAGCGTACTCCCGCGTCAGCTTTTCCTGCTGCACGTCTTCCAGCACCGCATACGGGTCGCGGCTCAGGGGGCTGCCGTAGCCGCCGGCGCCTGCCTGGATTACGCGGTAGAGGTCGCCTTTCTTGAGGGTCATCAGGTGCTTGCCGGGGAGTTCCTGTTCTTCGGGGGTGCCGGGGTTGAGGATGTTCTGCGTGGGGGTGCCATCCTTGCCTCCGTCTACGCCCCAAGGGCGGAAGTTAGTGCGGTCGGAGCGTAGCTGGAAGGTGGCCTCTTCTGCCAGGACGCGGAATTCGCGGACTATGCCGAGGCCGCCGCGGAACTGGCCCGCGCCGCCGGTGTCGGGGACGAGTCCGAATCGCTCGACAAGCAGGGGCTGGTCGGACTCGATGCTCTCGATGGGGGTGTTGGCCATGTTCAGGACGGGCGAGGCGAGGCCGTCGGCGCCGTCTATGCTGGGGCCGCCGCCTCGTGGGCCGTCGTTGTTGAATTCGAGGTAGACCCACGCCTTGCGATTGGGATGGTAGCCGCCGAAGCTGAGGCCGATTTCGCCGCCGCCCCAGGCCGCCGGAACGCGGCCGGGGAGGGCCTGGGCCATGGCCCCGAACATGGCCTGACAGATGCGGAATCCGGCCAAGCCGCGCGCCGCCACCGGGGCCGGGTGCTGCGGGTTGACGAAGCAGCCCTCGGGGGCGGTGATGCTGAAGGGGCGGAAAAAGCCGCTGTTGGACTGGATGGCCGGGTCTATGAGGCACTTCATCACGGCGTAGACGTTGGACTTGGTGTAGGCGAAGTTGGGGTTGATGCTGCCCTTGGCCTGAGGGGAAGTGCCGTCGAAGTCCACGAAGACCTCGTCGCCGTCAATGCGGACGTTGACGTGGATGTCTATGGACTGCGGGTCTATGCCGTCGTTGTCTATGTGGTCTACGAAATTCCACTCGCCTTGCGGCAGAGAGGAGATTTCGGCGCGGGTGAGGGCCTCGGTTGTGTCTAGGATATCGGCCATGTAGGACTTCATTTCCTCGAGGCCGTACTCGTCCACCAAGCGGAGGAGGTCGCGCTCACCGAAGCGGACGGCGGCGAGCAGGGCCTGGACGTCGCCGAGAACCTTGTCGGGGACGCGGACGTTCTTTTCGAGGATGCGCCAGACGGCCCGGTTCAGCTCGCCTTCCTCATAGAGCTTGAGGGGCGGGAGGATCAGACCCTCCTGGTAAATCTCAGTGTTGTCGCAAGCGTTACCCCCGGCGACACGCCCGCCGATGTCGGTCTGGTGTCCGATGCAGCAGCTCCAGCCGATGAGGACGTCGTTAACGAAGATGGGCTTGAACAGGAAGATGTCGGGAAGATGGCTTGCGCCCTCGTAGGGGTCGTTGTTGGCGAAGATGTCGCCAGGCTTCACGTCGTCGCCAAAGGCGTTCATCACGCCTTCGAGGGCCGGGGCCATGCTGCCGAGGTGCGGCGGCAAGGTGAGGCCCTGGGCCACCTGCTGGCCCTCGGCGTTGAAGAGGGCGGTGGAAAAGTCCATACCGTGCTTGATGACCGCCGAGCGGGCGGTGCGGACCACGGTCAAGGCCATGGTGTCGGCGGCGCTCATCAGGGCGTTCTTGATGATTTCGCGGGTTACGGGATCGGTGGTCTGCATCATGGGACTTTCCTCCGTGCGGGGGCTGTCAAACGTCCCCGTGGTAATAACCTAAGTCGGCGCTTTCAACCGCCACTTCTGATAATTTCGAGATGCGGGGCTATTACCCCTCGCCGCGAAGGCGGCGCAGTTCGGCCTCGAGTTCTGCCACGCGAGTTTCAGCGGCCTGCCGAGCAGCCTTCTCTTCTTCCTGATTCATAAGGTACGTGCCGGCCACCGGGTCGTAATAGAGAAGACGACCATCGTCCCAGCAAAGGTCGAGGTTAAGCGTGGGGCTGCGGCCCCACACCATGCCGTCGGGTTCTTCATGCAAGGGGAAGCGGCGGTATTCGCCGTCCTGAAGGTATTCGCCCACCAGCGGCTCCCGGTAGAAGTCGCCGCCGGTGCCGTCGAAGCGCCAGTACTCGCCTATGCCGAGACGGGCGTAGAGGTCGCGCTTCGGGCCCAGGTCGTTTCGCCTTGTGCTGGGGGAGCCTATCTCCAGAACGAAATCAGGGGGCTTACCCATTTCCCAGAGGAGGTAGGTATTGTTGCGGAAGATTCTCTCGACGTCCACATTGAAGGCAACGTAGCAGTCCGGCGAGATGACCCGGCGGGGGTTGCCTTCTTCGTAGTAGAACATGGTGTTGCCGTTTACGTGAACGTCGGGGCGGTTGCTGAAGTGGGTCTGCAAGGTGCCCACAATTTCGATATACAGAGGGGCCTGGTATTCTCCGTCTGGCAAGGGCTTACCGTCCGTTTCAGGATAGAACACGGCTTTCTGGTTGGGGATTCTAGTGGTCATGGCCGCCTCCTTTCCACGGCAATTCTAGCACAAGCCTGGCAATGGCCCACCTATGCGACAGGACGATTGCAAAGTGGCCATTATGTCACCCTGAGCAGAACGAAGGGTCTCTGCGCTGAGGGTAGGATTCTTCGCTCCGCTCAGAATGACAGGCAGTGACGGCGACTTTGCAATCGTCCTGCCTATGCGAGGGCCAAAGAGACCCGAATTCAATCCAATGGTACAATCAGCCCGACATTCCCGTGGATTACCGCTCACTGCTTTCGCGAGGACAAGCTTGGCGTGAATGACGGGAGATAAAGAGGTTTAGGTATGAGTATTGATGTGGCAACGGCTATTGCCCGGATATTGAAGCAGGAGGGCATTGAGTGGGTCTCGACTTTTCCGGTTTGCCGGGTTAACAACGCGCTGGGACGCGAGGGCGTGCCGATGATAATGATGCGCGACGACCGCTATGCCGTAGCACTGGCGGATGCATATTCGCGGGTAACCGCCGGGGAGCGCATCGGGGTGTGCACGGTGCAGGGGGGCGTGAACGGCGCTGGCTTGCAGTACTCCTACCCGGGGCTGGCGCAGGCGTTTGAGGACAATTCGCCGATGCTGTGCATCACCGACGGGATACCGGCGGGCAGCTCGGAGAATACGCAGTTCGACGTTACCACCAGCCTCAAGACGGTGAGCAAGTGGTTCGGGTACATTGATAGTCCGCAACGGGTGCCTGAGTTCATGCGGCGGGCGTTCTCGTTGCTGCGCAGCGGACGGCCGGGGCCGGTGGTGCTGGCGGTGCCCAACGCGACGGCGACTTATGACGAGACGGCCGACCCATACTTCCCGCCCAAGGCGTACAAAGCGCTGCCGAATCCCGATGACGTGAACGAGGCGGTGGACCTGCTGCTGAATGCGCAGAATCCACTGATATATGCGGGCGAGGGCGTGATATACGCCGGGGCGTCGGCGGAACTGAAGGCGTTTGCGGAGTCGTTGAACGCGCCGGTGATTACGACGCTGAAGGCGAAAGGGGCCTTCCCGGAGAACCACCCGCTGTTCGTGGGAGTAAGGGGCGACAGCCCGGCGGAGTTCCTGCACAAGAGCGACGTGATACTGGCGGTGGGATCGAGTCTCTCGCCGGGGCGTTTCACCCACGGGATTCCTGACGCAGCCAACAAGACGATTATCCAGTGCAACCTGGACGAGTTCCATATCAACCGGATTTTCCCCACGCATCACGCGGTGCTGGGAGACGCCAAGTTCACCCTGCGGGCGCTGGCCGACGGCGTGTCGGAGCGCACGGGCGGCGGGGCACGGGACGGCGACGGCGTAGCGGCGGCGGTCAAGGCGTCTCGGGACGCCGGGTTGGCGAAGTACCGGGAGGCGATGGCATCGGACGAGAAGCCGATCAATCCGTACCGGGTGTTCGGTGAAATGATGAAGGCGCTGGACCCGATGAACTCTTTTGTGACGCACGACTCGGGGAACACACGGGACCAGCTCAGCACGGTTTACGACACACTGATTCCGCGGGGGTTCCTGGGCTGGGGCAACATCTCGACGCTGGGCTTCGGGCTGGCCGGGGCGATGGCGGCCAAGCTGGCGTACCCGGAGCGGCAGTGCGTGGCGGTAACGGGCGACGCAGGCGTGGGATATATGCTGGGGAACCTGGAAGTGCCGGTGCGGCAAGGGGTCGGCATAACGGTGGTACACATCAGCAACGGCGGTTTCGCGGGGTACGGGCCCGGGTTCTGGGGCGAGGGGCATGACCCGTTCACGCACCGAGTGATGGGGCCGGAGGACGTTGACATGGCGCGAGTGGCGTCGGAGCTGGGGCTGCACTCGGAGCGGGTGACGGAGCCGTCGGAGGTGGTGGACGCCCTGAAGCGGGCGCAGGCAGCCAACGACAGCGGACAACCGGCGTACATCGAGTTCGTATGCTGCCAGTACCCGGTGTACGGGGGCTGGGTGCCGGGGCCGATTGCGCATTAGGGACGGTCTTCAACGCAGAGGGTACGCAGAGAGCGCGGAGAGCGGTTTTGTTCAGTGCGCTCTTTCCGTCATAGAGAAACGGAGGTAAGGGATATGGCTGATTTGAACCCTGAGCAGTGGAGCCATCACACCACACGGATTAACGGGATCAACATCCATTACGTGGTCGAGGGCGACGGGGACCCGGTGCTGTTCCTGCACGGGTGGCCGGAATTCTGGTATTCGTGGCGGAACCAGATCAACGCTTTTTCGGGGCAGTACCAGGTCATCGTCCCCGATATGCGGGGGTTCGGACACTCGGACAAGCCTTTCTACGGCTACGACACGCGGACGGCGGCTTCGGATATGTACGAGTTGGTGCGGCAGCTGGGGCACGAAAGCGTCAACATCGTGTCGCACGACATCGGGGCGCGGGTCGGCTTCCGGTTTGCGCTGGACCACGAGGAAGCGGTGCGGAAGATTGCCTTCCTCGACGCCACGCCGCCCTATGAGCAGCTCGGCCCGCAGGCCCCGTCAGTGGTGCGGGAACGGTGGCATTCGTATTTCCACCAGCAGTTCGACCTGCCGGAGAAGCTGCTGGAAGGGCGCGAGGAAATCTACCTGCGCCATATCCTGCGGGACTGGTGCATCAACAAGTACCCGCTGACGCAGGAAGTCATTAACGAATACGTCAAGGTGTACTCGGCGCCGGGCGGGCTGCGCGGCGGGTTCAACTACTATCGCGCCGCCGCCTACCTGGACCCGGCGGACTGGCGAGCCGACGAGGGGCGGACGTTGTCGGTGCCAGCGTTGTTCCTGTACGGGACACGGCGGGAGCGCACGGCAGCAGAGATGGGCGCGGGGCCGCTGGATGACGCCTGGCGGGGGGTGATTCCCAACGTGCAGTCGAAGCACCTGGGGGACTACGGCCACTTCCTGCAATGGGAATGCCCGGAGGATGTGAACCGGGAGTTGGCGGCGTTTCTGGCGGGTTAGGCTGCGGGTTACGCCCTCACCCTAACCCTCTCCCAGAGGGGAGAGGGAATGATAATCGGAGGCGAACTAATGGCAACATCGGAGGAACTGGCTGCGCTGGTCAGCTCGGAGTCGGCGCGGCTGCTGGAGTATTTCAAGGGCCTGTCGCCATCGGACTGGGAGACCCAGAGCGCGTGCGATGCGTGGACCAACGCCGACGTGGTGGCCCACATGGTCATGGCTGTGGATATGTTCTCCATGAACATCGAGCGGGGGGCGAATGGCGACTCATCGCCACCGGAGGGGATGGGGCCGCCGCAGGAGACCGACCTGGCGGCGCGGATGGCGGCCAACGCCACGCGGGCAGTGGCCGTGCGCGAGAGCCTGGGCGATACGCTGGTGGAAGCGTTTGGGCAGAACTGCGAGCGGTTGGGGGTGCTGCTGGACCGGATGGGGCCGGAGGATTGGGACAAGCCATGCTATCACCCCGCCGCCATGCTGACGGTCAGCAGGTATATGAACCTGCGGTTGGCCGAGATGTCAGTACACGAGTGGGACATCCGATCGCGGCTGGAATCCTCGGCCAAGCTGCCCGACGCCGTGGCGCCCGAGGTCATAGACCTGCTGCCGGGGTTCGTGGTTGGGCGGCTGTTCCAGCCGGGGGCCAACATCGCACGGGCGTCAAGGTTCCGGTTCAACCTGACGGACGGCGGTTCGTATGACATCGTAGCCGGTGGCGGCGAACTTCGGATGGAGGCGAGCACGGGCGCCGCGGCGGACGTTACGTTCACGTGCAACGGGTCTACCTTTGCTCTGCTGGCTTACGGGCGGTTCACGGTGGAGGATGCGGTGGCTGCGGGAGACATCACGGTCGAGGGGAACCGGGAGTTGGCGGCGCAGTTCTGAGAGGCACGTCTTCACCCTAACCCTCTCCATAGCGAGAGATAGGACTACGAAAGAGGAGACAATGCGATGAAGCTGTTGGTGATGTCCGGGGGCAGGCATCCTTACGAGGAGTCTACTCCGATATTGGAGGGGTTTCTCGAAGGGGCTGGGCACGACGTTACGATTATGGAGGACGCTTCGATACTGGCGGACGCAGAGGGGATGAACACCTACGATGCACTGGTGTTCAACACACGGCGGGAGAACCTGCCGGACTTCGGCGACTGGGAACTGGCTGCCTCGGAAAAAGAGGGACTGAAGAGCTACATCAGGGGCGGCAAGGGGTTCGTCTGCATTCACATCGCGTGCTGTGTGCCGTCGGGGTGGGCAGAATTCGGCGAAGTCACTGGTGGCGGCTGGGTTACGGGCACCAGCTATCACCCGCCTTACGGCGAGATGGCAGTTAATGTAAGCAACGCGGGCCACGCTGGAGCGGCTGGGGTGTCGGACTTCGTCACCAGCGACGAGCTGTATATGAACACGACGTTCCAGGAAGAGGGCAACGACGTGTTTCTGACTGGAGACGCCGAGGGCGGGACCTGGCCGTGGGGGCCGGACCGGGCGCCGACGTTCATGCCGGGCGGGACGTATCCGCTGGGGTGGACGCGCAGCTACGGCGACGGCAAGGTGTTCGTGCTGCTGCTGGGGCACGATGGACGGAGCTTCGAGACGCCGGAGTTCCAGCAGATTGTGCTCAACGGCGTGGCGTGGGCCGGGGCGGCTAACTAGGACACTTGCGTCCCATAACTACGGCCGGTGAATGGACTGACCGCCTGCGAATCAGTTTTCGCGACCTCGTAGGCGAAGCCGACAGTCCCTGCGACGGAGGTTGGATTCTTCGCTTCGCTCAGAATGACAAGGGCTCGCTCAGAATTAAGACACAGGAAACCTAGGAAACCTCTGAACAATCGAAGGCCGGAGATATATTCGGGTTATGCGGCCTTGGGG
>VXOI01000007.1:0-3231 GCA_009840175.1 Chloroflexota bacterium
CCCGTACCTCATCCTCCAGAACCGCACGATACTGGATGTGTGGAAGCCATACATCCCGTGGAACCTGGAGTGAATCGTCCGTCTTGCCCGCCATTCCTGCGAAGGCAGGAATGGCGGTTCGCGTCAAGCCGCGCAATGGGGGATGGTTAGAATGATGCTGGCTGCCGCGGCGGCCGTGCGAACAGCACCAGCAGCATGGCCAGTCCGCTGAGGATGGCGAAGGTGGCGAAGGCTAGTTCGTAGCTGTCGGTTAGGTCGAAGACCACGCCAGCCAGCACCGCGCCGATGGCCTGGCCGAAGCTGGTCAGCGGCTCGGTCACGCCGCGTATTACCCCCAGCGACCGGCGTCCGTAGTAGTCGGCGTAGGCCACCGGCGGGACCGACAGCAGTCCACCCACGCCGAAGCCGAAGAGGGTGGAATACGTCAGCACCTCGATGGTGGAATCGGCGATGATGAACAGCGCCGATGCCCCCGCAACGATGATTGCGATGCTCGCCATGGCGTAGCGCGGCGGGACGCGCTCGGTCAGCCAGCCCCAGAACAGGCTGCCCAAACCCAGGAAGGCGGCGTTGAGGCTGATGCCGAACCCGGCGAAGGCGGCGCTCAGTCCCTGGTCTCGCAGGTAGGCGGCAAGGTGGGTGTTCACTCCCGCCTGCACTAGGAACACCGAGCCGGTGGCGGTGGCGAACATCCAGAGCGCGGGCGTCCGCATCGCCTCCCGCAGCGTCCATACCTGCTCTTCGGCTGCGGGGGCCGGGACCGAGGCGGCTTCGGCAACTTCGGCTGCGGGAATGGGAGGGTCGCCGTCGGGTTGCAGGCCCACGTCCTCGGGCTGCTGCACCAGCAGCAGGCCAGTGGGCAGCAGTGCGATCGCCCACACCAGGATGCCGAGGACAATCCACGCCTCCCGCCAGCCGCTGACGCCGATAATCACCGAGGCGATGAGGGGGAAGGCCACCAGGCCGATGGAGTGCGATCCGAACAGGATGCCGCTGGTCCGGCCCCGCATCCTTATGAACCACCGCGACACCACCACCGAGGAGCCAATCTGAACCGGGCTGGAGAAGATTACCCGCCCCACGCCATAGGCAATGTAGAAGGCTATGGGGACGGTGGCCCAGGCCAGCGAGACGGTGGATATGCCCAGTATGAACACGCTGGAGAACAACACCAGTCGCGCCCCGTAGCGGTCAACCAGCCAGCCCACCATCGGGGAGGCGAAGGAGGCGGCAAGTCCGCCGAGGCTGGCCGCGCCGGCGATCAGGGCCCGACTCCAGCCAAATTCCTCGGAAAGCGGGAAGATGAAGACGGCAATGGTCAGGCTGGCAGCGGAGTTGCGCACCACCTGGGTGCTGGCCGCAGTCGCCAGGATGACCCAGCCGTAGAAGAAGGGCGTCCGGTGGGCCAGACGAGGCCCGAGGCTGATGGCTGCAAAGAAGCTGGACAACATAACGCCGGTATGTTAGCAGGCGGGGCGGGATATTTCAGCGTAAAGGGCAAGCGATTGCGGTGTTACAATCGGAATGTGTTGCCAACAACCGGCTGGTGAATATCCATGACCACCATAAACAGCCAAGAAGACTTCCTGCGCGCCCTCGTGGAAAACCACGAGTGGCAGGCGGCAGTCCGCGCCCAGATTCTGGGAGACGAGCAGTTGTAGCTCCCAGCCCGGTTCGACGCCTTCGTCGAGAAGATAGACTCCTTCATCGAATAGCAAAAGCAGACCAACGCCGATGTGGAGAGCATCGTTGAAGGCCAGAAACAGCTCAACGCGGAAATGAGAGCTCCCGTTGACGAGATGAAGATCATTAACAGAGGTCAACAGGAACTAAGTGAGCGACTTGCCCGAAACTTGGACAGAATTACCCACGACGCGGGATTTTTCCGGGGATGGTTCTCCCGCCGCGACGCAACTGATTGCGCCCCAGTCATCGCCTGGGATATGGGTATGGAATTCGTCAGGATCCTGTCCCGGGCTGAATTGGTGGATATGGCTCATCAGGGCATACGAGACGGGATGTCCAAGGACAGCCTCAGAAGTTTCTACAACGCCGATGTGATAATCGAGGCTACCCAGGCAGATGCCACCACCTGCTACATCGCGGTGGAAGCATCCTACACCGCCGACCACCGGGACGCCGACCGCGCCCTGCGGAAAGTAGAGTTTCTGACGCAGTTCACCGGCATCCCGGCCTACCTCTGCATAGTCAGCGTAAGAAACGACCGCGAATTGGGTCCTGACGTGCTTCAGGGCAACGTCTTCTGGTATCCCATCCCCGACCAGTTCTGGTAACCGGAGTAGGGGACGGGGCTACTCAACGTTCAGCATCAGCGTCTCCATTGCCAGGCGGGGGGAGACGTTGGCGTCGAGGGCGGCCATCGTTTCCAGCAGGCGGCGGATGAAGGCGGCTATCTGCGCGGTGGTCAACGTGGCGGCGTGGGCGCGAAGGGCGTCGGCGTGGTCGGCGTTGTGCAGGTATTCGTCTGCGCCTTCCTTGACCAACAGCAGGTCTCGCCACCAGCGCAGCCAGAGGGACAGCAGTTCGCGGGCGGCGGGGCGGTTGGAGCCGAAGAGGGAGGCCACCTCGTTGGCGTAGCCGAAGCGGGTGTCAAGGCCAGCGCTCACAGCCTCGCGCATCCGCTCCAGGTCGGCCTGGCGCTGTTCCATCAGTTGCGGGTCTTCGAGCGCCCGCAGCGCCCAGCCGAGACAGCCGCGGGACAGACGGTAGAGCATATCCGCGTCGGATTCGGTTGCGCCGCGCTGCTGCGTCAGGTAGTCGAGCATCTCGCGCCGGGACATGGGCAGCAGGGGGAGGGTCTGGCAGCGGGAGCGGATGGTGGAGAGCAGGGCGTCTTCGTCCTCGGCCAGCAGCAGGAACAGTACGCCGGGGGGCGGCTCCTCCAGTGTCTTCAGCAGAGCGTTGGACGCCTCGGGGCCCATGCTGGCTGCGCCGTCAATGATGATCACCGTGCGGGAGCCCTCGAAGGGGTTTAGGTTGACGGTGCGCTCCAGCTCGCGGATGGCGTTGATGGTGATGGCGGTTACGTTGTCGCGTCCTTCCACCCGGCGGGTGAACTCGATGTCCACGACGCGCACGTCGGCGTGAAGGCCGTCGGCGATGCGCTGGCACTGGACGCACTGGCCGCAGGGGGGGGGGCGGCGGGGACCCCCCCCCCCCCCCCCCGGGCGGTGGGGGGCGGGGGGGCGGCGGGGCGGCGCGGCGCGCGCC
>VXOI01000007.1:3241-30462 GCA_009840175.1 Chloroflexota bacterium
TGAAACCGATCGCCACGCCGGCCACGTGGGCGTGTAGGCCGTCGGCTTTGCGCGGGCACTGGACGCACAGGCCGCAGGGCACCCCCCCTATAGTCCCCCCCTCAAGGGGGGGACTGGAAGAGGAAAGACAGTTGACGGCCTGGGCTATCTCCCGCGCCAGCGTCAGCTTGCCGATGTGGGGCGGGCCGGTGAGCAGGTAGGCGTGGGACTCCCGCCTCTGCTCAAGGGCGGGCTGCAAGCGGGCTATCAGGTGGGCCTGGCCCAGGGTTTTCCACGGCATGGGGACATATTAACCACGGAGGACACAGAGAACACAGAGTTTTTTAGAGGGATTCCATGTAACTCTCTGTGGTCTCTGTGCTCTCTGTGGTTAACACTGCTACACAACGTCGCAGTACATGAGGTCCTGGTAGCTTTCGCGGCGGCGGATGAGGCGGCTGCTGCCATTGGCGGCTAGCACCATTGGCGGGCGGGGGTTGAGGTTGTAGTTGCTGGCCATGGACGGGCAGTAAGCTCCGGACACCGGGATGGCCAGCAGGTCGCCGGACTCGATTTCGGGCAGCGCGACTCCCTGGGCCAGCAGGTCGCCGGACTCGCAGTATTTTCCGGCGATGGTCACCGTTTCCGATGGGTCGGCGTTGGCCTTGTTGGCCACCACCACTTCGTACTGCGCTTCGTAGAGGGCGGGGCGGATGTTATCGCCCATGCCGCCGTCCACGCTGACGAACTTGCGGACGCCGGGGATGTCCTTGATTGCGCCGACGCGGTAGAGGGCGACACCGGCGGGGCCGATGATGGAGCGTCCGGGCTCGACAACCAGCGTCGGCAGTTCCATGCCCAGGTCGTCGCAGGTGGCGGTCAGGGCGGAGCAGATGGTCTCGGCGTAGTCGGCCACAGACGGGGGCTGCTGATCGCGGGTGTAGGCCACGGCGAAGCCGCCGCCGGGGCTGAAGTGCTGCATCTGCAAGCCCTCCTCACGGAACTCAGCGGCGAAGCGCAACACCAGCTCGGTGGCGACGCGGTACGGCTCCAGCTCGAACACTGGGGAGCCGAGGTGGAAGTGCAGGCCACGCAGGTTCAGGTTCTTCGCGGCCAGGGCCTGCCGCACGGCGATGGCGGCGTGGCCGGTCTGTATGGAGAAGCCGAACTTGGAGTCGAGAATGCCGGTGGTGGTGTAGACGTGGGTATGGGGGTCTATGCCCGGCGACACCCGCAGCAGTATGTCCTGCGTCTTGCCAGCCTCGCCTGCCAGGTGGTCCAGCAGTTCCAGCTCGTGGAAGCTGTCCACAACTACCCAGCCGATGTTCTGCGCGATGGCCTCTTCCAGCTCCTGCGGGGTCTTGTTGTTGCCGTGGAAGTAGACGTTCTCCAGGCCTGCGCCGGAGTTGGCGATGGTGGCCAGCTCGCCGCCGGAGACGACGTCGAATCCCAAGCCTTCTTCGTTCAGCACGCGGGCGAGGGCGGGATTGATGTATGCCTTGCAGGCGTAGGCCACCCTGGCCCCGGGGGCGCGCTGACTGAACTCGCTGACGAAGGCGCGGCACTTGGCGCGGATGGTGGCCTCGTCGAGGACGTAGACCGGGGTGCCGTACTCGTCGGCGAGGGCCTGGGCGGTGCAGCCGCCGATGACGAGGTGGCCGTCGGCGTTGACTTCGGCGGTGTCGGGGAAGACGGATTTCGGGAACATTTAAGGTTCCTCCTGAAGAATCAAGGAGCTAACTAACTTGCGATGCAGTGTCGCTCTCTCGCCTGGACTCCAGCCAACGCTTGAGCGAGGGCTGGCTTTCGCCTGACGCCCTGCCAGCAAGCAGGCTCTCAACGCTGATGTCCTCGTCCAGGTCGGGCCAGTGGATGCCTTGGCCTCCGCCAATCAGCCGCCAGTTATTTCTCTCTCGGACTGTTCCATGTATCAGTCGTGGATACCAGATCAACGGCACTGAGATAGTCCGGCCATCCGACAACTCGGCGGTCAAGGTGTCCTCGGAAACTGATATGGTTTCGGCTTCCGGCAGACTCACGTCAATCGTTGAAACAATCATTCCACGCCTCGATCAAGGCACTCCGATGCTCTTCCACTATCCTTGCAATCCGCCGTATCTCAGCACGTCCCAGGCCTCCACTTCTCTGCATCCTCACCGGGTCCAGCCAGAACTTGCAAGTTCGATTATCTCGTTCAATGTGAACGTGAGGCGGCTCATATCTGTCGCCGGAATAGAAAAACAAACGATATGGCCCTTCTCTTAACACTGTGGGCATATTCCCAATTCCTGTGGAGACCCCAAGAGAACAGCAAGAGCCGCCAAGCACAATAGAAATGATAGGCCCACTCTCGCCTGCGCGCAAGGCGCGTTTGCGTTGACCATCGTGGCGGGCCAACATTATACTGCGGCCATTCGGCTCAGGCCGCCGAATCTACTTCGGAGGGGGCGCTGCATTGAGAATTCAGATGACTGTCAACGGGCAGTCCCGGGAAGCGGACGTTGAGCCACGTCTGTTGCTGGTGCATTTCCTGCGCGAGAACCTGGGGCTGACCGGAACCAAGATCGGATGCGACACCAGCCAGTGCGGCTCCTGTGTCGTGCGCATGAACGGCTCCACCGTCAAGTCCTGCACCGCACTGGCGGTCCAGGCTGACGGCGCGGACATCACCACCATCGAAGGACTGGCCGCCGACGGCGAGCTTCACGCGGTTCAGGAAGCCTTCTGGAACAAGCACGGCTTGCAGTGCGGCTACTGCACCGCCGGCATGATAATGACCGCCGTGGAGCTGCTGGAGCGCAACCCCAATCCCACGTCGCAGGAAGTGCGCGACGGGCTGGAGGGCAACATCTGCCGCTGCACGGGCTACCACAACATCGTCCAGGCAGTCCTAGCGGCTGCCGAGGCCAAAGGAGGCTAGACGATGACGACAAGGATATTCGGCTCAGGCATCCGCCGCCGCGAGGACCCTCGCCTCATCACCGGCGGCTCCACCTACACCGACGACGTAACGCTGCCGGGCATGGTCCACGCGGCCATCCTGCGCAGTCCACACGCTCATGCCCGCATCACCGGCATAGACACATCCGCCGCGGCCTCTGCGTCAGGCGTTATTGCGGTCTATACCGGCGCGGACACCGAGGGGGCGCTGGCGCCCATTCCCTGCGCCTGGATTCCGCCGGAATCCGACGTGAAGGCCGTGGCCCATCCGGCGGTCGCCAAGGATGTTGTTCGCTACCAGGGCGACGCGGTGGCCGTGGTGGTGGCGGAAACCCGCTACCAGGCTGAGGACGCGCTGGAGCTGATCAACGTCAGCTACGAGCCGCTGCCCGCCGTGGTGAGCCCGGTGGCGGCGATGGAAGAGGGCGCGCCGCAGCTTCACGAGGACGCTCCCAACAACCAGGCCTTCCACTGGGTGGCCGTGGGCGGAGACCCGGACGCCGCCTTCGAGGGGGCCGACGTGGTCGTCAGCGACACCATCGTGCAGCAGCGCCTGGTGCCCAACGCCATGGAGCCGCGCTCGGCGCTGGCCAACTGGCTGGGGTCCATGGGCGAGCTGACCCTCTGGAGCACCAGCCAGAACCCGCACATCGCGCGGTTCCTGTCATCGCTGATTACCGGCGTGCCGGAACACAAGATACGGGTAATCGCCACTGAGGTAGGCGGCGGGTTCGGGAGCAAGATCCCGGTCTACGCCGACGAGATGATCACCGCCTTCTGCGCCATGAAGCTGGGCCGCCCGGTGAAGTGGACGGAGACGCGCTCCGAGAACTTCCAGGCCACCATCCACGGACGCGACCATATCGAACAGGTGGAGATGGCCGCCACCAGCGACGGCAAGATCACTGGCGTCCGCTCGGTGGTCCACGCCGGCATGGGCGCATATCTGTCGACCGCCGCGCCGGGGGTTCCGACCATCCTGCACGGGCTGATGTACAGCGGCCCCTACGACCTGGCCGGCACGCGGGCCGACATCTACGGCGTGTTCACCAACGCCACGCCGGTCGACGCCTATCGCGGCGCAGGACGGCCCGAGGCCACCTTCCTGCTGGAACGGCTGATAGACATGGTGGCCGCGGAGGTGGGCAAGGACCCGGCGGAGGTGAGGCGCATCAACCTGATTCCGAAGTTCGAGAACGGCCACGACGTCTGCGCGGGTCTGACCTACGACAGCGGCGACTACGAGGCCGCGCTGGACATGGCCCTCGACCATGTGGGCTACGCCGGACTGCGCGAGGAGCAGGCGGCGAGCCGCGAGCATGGGCACTATACCGGCATCGGCGTTTCCACCTACTGCGAAATATGCGGACTTGGCCCCTCCCAGGTGGCGGGCGCCGTGGGCTTCGGCGGCGGACTGTGGGAGAGCGCGGTAGTGCGCTTCCATCCGTCGGGCAAGGTCAATGCATACGTGGGAGTCTCGCCTCACGGACAGGGCGAGGAGACCACCTTCGCCCAGGTAGTTTCCGACACGCTGGGAGTGCCGGTGGAGGACGTGGAAATCGTCCACGGCGACACCGGCAACACGCCCATGGGCTGGGGCACCTACGGCAGCCGCACCACTGCGGTCGGGGCGGGAGCCCTGCTGCTGGGCCTGAACAAGATCAAGGACAAGGCGCGGGCCTTGGCGGCTCACCTGCTGGAGGCAGCCGAGGCGGACATCGAGTACGCCGATGGGCAGTTCTTCGTCCGCGGCGCGCCCGATCAGAGCCAGTCCATCCAGAATATCGCGCTGATGGCCAACGTGGCCTGGAATATGCCTGAAGGCATGGAGCCGGGCTTGGAAGCCTCGGCCTTCTACGACCCGCCCAACTTCGTCTATCCCTTCGGCGCTCACGTCGCCGTGGTGGACGTTGACACCGACAACGGCCATATTGTCCTGCGCCGCTACGTGGCGGTGGATGACTGCGGCCCGCAGATCAACCCGATGATCGTAGAGGGCCAGGTGCACGGCGGCGTGGTGCAGGGGGCTGGACAGGCCCTGTGGGAAGGCGCAGTCTACGATGACGGGGGGCAACTGCTCACCGGCTCGATGCAGGACTACGCCCTGCCCAAGGCCCACATGGTTCCAGACATCGAGACGCTGTCGTCGGAAACGCCGTCGCCCCACAACCCGCTGGGAGTCAAGGGCATCGGCGAGACCGGCACCATCGCCTCCACGGTCACCATCTACAACGCGGTGATTGACGCGCTCAGGCCGCTGGGGGTGACACGGCTGGAGATGCCGCTGACCCCGGAGCGGGTGTGGCAGGCGATTCAGGACGCCAAGGCGTAGCTATTGAAGTCCCCTCTCTCTGGGAGAGGGTTAGGGTGAGGGCGTCCCCCAAGCGAGGGTGAGACTGGCCCGAGGAGATAAGCGATGTATCCAGCCCAATTTGAATACAGCAAGGCGGGTTCGGTGGCCGAGGCCATCCAGATCCTGCAAGGAGACCCGGACGCCAAGATTATCGCCGGGGGGCACAGCCTGCTTCCGCTGATGAAGCTGCGGCTGGCCCGCCCCTCGCGGGTGGTGGACATCGGCGGCATCGCCGGGCTGCGGGGAATCAGCGTCAGCGACGGCGTGGTCAGCATCGGCGCGCTGACCACCCACTACGAGATTTCCACTTCCGCCGAGGTACAGGCCAACTGCGGCATACTGGCCGAGGCGGCCGGGGGCGTCGGCGACCCGGCGGTGCGGAACCGGGGCACCATCGGCGGCAACGTGTCGCACGCCGACCCAGCCTCCGACCTGCCCACGGTGCTGACCGCGCTGGGGGCGAGCTTCAACCTGCAAGGGCCGTCGGGCGCTCGCACGGTGGCGGCGGATGACTTCTTCATCGGGCCGTTCGAGACCGCTGTCGGGGCCGACGAAGTGCTGACCGGCGTCAGCGTACCGGCACTGGCAGCGAACCAGGTGGCTGAGTACGCCAAGATGGCCCACCCCGCCACGTCCTTCGCAGTGGTGGGCGCGGCTGCGGTGGTCACGCTGGAAGGCGACGCGGGCGGCCATGGGCATGATCACGGTCACGACCATGACAACGACCACGGACACCACCACGCCCCGCGCTGCACCGCCGCACGGGTGGCTGTCGGCGGACTGACCCCCAAGCCGACCCGCTCGCCCGCCGTGGAGGCCGCGCTGGCCGGGTCGGAGCTCACCCTGGACTCCATCGCCGACGCCACCGCGCTGGTGGGTGGCGACCTGGGCGACGACCTGCTGGGCGACGTGTACGCCTCCGCGGACTACCGGCGCAACATGGCGGGGGTGGAGTTGAAGCACGCGATCTACCACGCGGTGGGACTGGCGCACCATTAGGAACACATAGGGCGGAGACGGAGCGAAGACGCACCGCCTACCGGGCGGGCAGGGTCTTCGCTCCGTTGGCGTTACAAGGGGGAGGGAACTTTGGAAGCGACCTTTAACGCCAGCCGTAGCCAGGATACGCAGCCTACCGCGCATCCGGTGTAATCCTATCTATAAACTACCAATATCCTAGCCAATTTCGGTTTGTTTCCGAATCTCAGATATTGCATCCTTAGAAACTATCTCGAAATGCATTGAGAGAGGCTAGGCTGTCATAACGACAAAGCAACGGGGGTTTGGATTCCCGCCTGCGCAGGAATGACGGTTTGGGTGCTTCGGCAAGTTTTGAGATAGTTTCTTAGGTATCAAGACAGCACTCGACAGGCTTACAGGAGCGGGAAATTACGGAGGCAGTTCATCTGTCGGCCCGGAGGACAGAATTGATAACGTGAAGCCAGCCACGGATACGTGAGGAGGTTGATTGTCGTGTCTGCCAATATGACTGCCCCTTCGGGGGATACTGCCCAGGCGAATAGTAGTCGCATAGCATTAGGCTACATACTAATTGCAGTAATTTCTTACGCCCTCATACCTGCCGCAATCGAGTATATCGGCGGCGAGAAGCTGCCTTTTTTCTTCGTGGCAGCCTGGCGCCTGGGGGTGGCAGTTGGCTGTGTGGGGATACTGATAGTCTTCTACTTACCCCTCTGGCTCAATAGATATAACTGGGGCAGGTTCAAGTATTATCTGGACACCTCGGAAACGAAAGCGGTGGACTGGCGGTTTCCGGTAATCAACCTGCATCTTCGTGTTGACGAACTGCGAATTCCGCTGCTCAAGTGGAAAATTCCGGGGGATTTTATAGACTGGCGGGTTCTGCTGACCATACTCGGCAATTGCGAGTACGCCCTGTTCGCCTGGGCCTTGCAATATATTGATATTACCATGGCGACCATCGTGTTCCAGTCGTGGCCCATATTTTTCCTCATCCTTTCTGCGCTGTTGCTGCGGGAAAACATCAGGCATTTGCACAACGGGAAAACGGCTCTTTCGCTGTTTTTGCTAGTAAGCCTCAGCGTCATCGGGTTCGCATTCATAGTGTTCAGTCAATCGGGTGAAATTGGGCACCTTGGCAACGTATCCAGCCTGATTACCGGAGTTGTCCTGGTTGCCGGAGCGATGGCCCTGGGGAACCTGAAGGCTTTCGGCATCGACTGGGGGAGAAGGCTGGGCAATCAGTTGTCCGGCGACCTGACCGGGTTGGGCAGTTCACCGGCAATGTTCTTCGTGCTGGTCTCGTTCCTGATAAGCAGCTTTGGCGCAGCTGCGGTGGGCCTAATCGTAGGGTTGGGTCGGAGCGAAACCTGGGACATGGAAATTCTGGGGATGGCCTTCCTGGGTGGGCTGATTGTCAATTCAACCGCCGGCATCATGTGGCGGAAAGCCAATATGGCCGATGACGACATCGGCTTTAACGCTCTGGGATACGCTATTCCCGTGGTTGCCATCCTGTTTCTCTTACTGTTTGGAATGGCTGGCGTCTCTCGGGTGGATTATCTGATTCTTGGGGTTACGGCGATAGTAGTCGCCAATCTGCTCATCAATTTCGAGGCTGAAGTCCGCTGGAGTTTCGAGGCTTTGATTCTCGCCTTGGGGGGATGCGGGACGCTGGTATATTTCAGGGAAGACCTGTTCAAGTGGGTGGGATTGGGCGATGGCTGGGCCTGGTCGGGGGACGGGTATTTCGGGTCTGTTGGCCTGTCCGCCACGGTATTCACTCTCCTCCTGGCGTTCCGGGTGGCGCGGCTGGTGACTCGCACCAGCGACGAAGAAAACCGCACGTTCAGCATTTTGAGAAAGCTGGACTCGCTGGCCAGACGCGGCGTCATAGACGGCGAGGCGCGCCAGTGCATAATGGTTATTGATGAAAGCAACAACCAGGCCGTGCTGAAGGAGTACTACCTCAAAACCCGGAAGTATATTGCCGACGCCACTCCCGGGGACGACACCGACCGCCAGAGGCTTAACGAGGCCGAGGCCGAACTGGACACGCTGGTGCGCTCCAAGCAGGTCTCCCCGGTTCTGGGCGAGATATTCGCGCTGCTGGTTTTCGCGGGGATTACAATTTTCCTGACCATCTTCACCAGGCCCGTCGAACCGGAAGCCTGGACACGGCTGCTGATTGATTTATTCGCCATGCTGGTCTCATCCGTCATCATTTTCCTGATGATATATTCCCTGGACTTGGACCGGGAGCGCGACGCCCATAAGCTGGAGAAAACAGCCGGGGCGGAGACCGACGAGTATTTGCTGGTGTTTCCCGACACCGAGCGGCGCCTGTTTGACCAATGGCTTTCCGTAGCCGTCGGGGTCATAATAATCTTGGTTTATGCCGGCTTGATGGCTCATAAATGGGTCGGCTGGTTCGGCGGCACTCCCCCCGCGGCCTAACCGTTCCCAACATTTTTCTCATGGATGACGAATGAAGATACTGGTAATCAACGACGACGGCATAGAATCGGCTGGCTTGTGGGCGGCGGTGCGGGCGCTGCGGCGGGTTGGCGAGGTGTTCGTCGTGGCCCCCAGGCGCGAGCAGAGCGGCGTCGGCGCGTCGCTGACGCTGCACTCCCCGGTGAAGGTGACCCCGTGGACTCCCGAAGCGGAGTTCCAGGAGTCCGGCGACGGCCTGCATCCGGTGACGGCCTATTCCGCAACGGGCACCCCCGGCGACTGCTGCATCCTGGCGCTGGAGACGCTGACTTCCGGCGTTGACCTGGTGGTTTCGGGCATCAACTCCGGCTCCAACTGCGGTTGGGACGTAATGGTATCGGGAACCGTGGGCGGCGCGGTGCAGGGCTACAATCGCGGACGCAACACCATCGCCGTGTCTGTGGGGTCGGTCACCGCGCCGCGCTACGAAGTGGCCGGGAGGCTGCTGGAAGGGCTGGCCCGCCGATTGTCGCAGCGGGAAGGCGAGCCGATGTTCCTGAACCTGAACGTACCCAACGTCGCCCCGGAACTGGTGAAGGGGATCAAGGCTACTCGGCTGGGGGGGTTGTCATATCGCGAGTCGGTACGCTTGGAGGGTACAGACGGAGAGGAAAAGAATTACCGGATAGCTCGCAACCGCCCCGGAAACCAGACGCAATCAGAAGACAGCGACATCACGGCCCTGAAGAACAACTATGTTTCCATCACACCACTGAAGCTGGGCATGGGTGACGATTCCGGTGTTCCCGAGGTGGAGGCGTTGCTGAACGGACTGATGGACTAAACGCCGGGCACGCAAAGAGCGCCGAGAGGTTGCTTTAAGTTCTCTGCGTTGTTGGCGTACTCGGCGTTTGTTTTTGTTGAGTTAATCCGCGGCTGCGAGTTCCGGGGTGAGGGCGCGGGAGACGCCGATCATGGAGTCGCGGGTGACCAGGGAGGCCAGTTCTTCCTCGCTCATGCCTTCGGTGCCTGCTGGCTGCTGGGGCAGGACCAGGTAGCGCAGGTCGGCGGTGCTGTCGAGCACGACGACTTCGGTATCGTCGCTGACCTCGGTGCCGAACTCGTGCAGGACGCCGCGCGGGTCAATGACGGCCCGAGAGCGGTATGCGAAGCTCTTGTACCAGTCGGGCGGGCGGCCCAGCAGGGCGCGGGGGTAGCAGGAGCAGAGGGTGCAGACCACCAGGTGATGCACGTCGGCGGTGTTCTCCACCACGCCCAGCTTGGGTGTCGGGTCGGGCAGCTCGTAGCCCATCTCGGCCAGCGCCGCCTCCGGGTCGGACAGCAGCTTTGCCCGGTACTCCGGGTTGACCCACGCCTTCGCCACCACACGGGCGCCGTCGGCGGGAGAGCGCGACTCGACGTTGTCCACGTTGCGCTGCACTTCCTCGATGGTCAGCACGCCCTTCTGGGCCAGAAGCGTCTCCATGGCGCGGACGCGGCGAGCGTGGTACGAGAGTCCCTCGATGTCCATCCCGGGGTGGGTGTGGTCGCCGTGATCTATTTCACTCATCGCTCAATCCTAAGTGCCAAAAAAGTATTCGATTATTTCGAGAAAATTTACCAGAAGAAATATGACCGCAAGCACAAGCAGAAAAGCCAAGAGGAAGCACCCAAGCCGTGCGGGAGACCTTTCGGGAGGAGGTTCCTGTCTCCCGCGAAGGTATCGCAAACTATCCCTCCGCCGTATTGATTGCTATGGGCAACGCTCCAGCCATTGCTCGTAGATGTCCACTTGCAGGCGGTCGGTGGGCGGGCCGTTGTAGTTGTCCCAGAGGTCGGTCTGGGGGAACTCGATGCGGTAGAGGGGCTTGTGGGGGGTGCCGTCGCCGCCGTGGGCCAGGGATTCCGGGTCGGGGTAGATGCCGCAGAGGGCCACCACGCGCCCGGTCCTGCCCTGCACGTAGACCGGCGTGCGGTAGTGGGTCGGCGGGTTGCCGGTGCGAACCTTTACCATGTCGCCGTTGTTGAAGGCGACCTGTGCTGTCGTGGTCATGGGGACGCCCTCACCCTAACCCTCTCCCGGAAGGAGAGGGGAATTGTTTTCCTGCCGGGCCATCGTCACGTCCAGCTCGTCGGCGGTGAGTACGCCCTTCTCGATGAGCAGGGCCTCCACCGCCTCGGTCCAGCGCTGATAGTAGCTGAGGGACTGGTAGCGTTCCGGGGTCAGGCCCTCAATGGCGCGGCGCAGTTCGTCCACGCCCAGCAGTCCCTTGTCGCCCAGGACGCCGCGGATGGAGTCTATCCGCCGCTCCCAGTCCATCAGCACATGTTCGCCCTGGTCAATGGGATCTTCGTTGGGCCGCCCGCCCATATCGTGAACCTTGGCCTTGTCGGTCATAACAGACGCTCCGGCAGTGGGTTGGCGTTATGGTAATGGCGCCTGGTAGGGTTGGCAAGGCAGGCTAGAGGGGTTCGGTGCCTTCGGAGAGGATTTCGATGTATTGCTGATAGCTGTACCTGCGATCGCGGGTCTGTCCGGTAATCTCACTGGCGATGCCCAGGTCTGCCAGCAATTGCATTCCTGTGCCTGCCGTTGGAAGTGTGAGACCGGTGCGTTCGGTGATTTCCCGCAGCGATATGATGGGGCGCTCTTTCAACGCTTGATGCACCCGCAAGGCCGACCCGGCCCGGCGTCCCTGCTGTTGTATGTTGGCCTCATCTTCAGCGAACAAGTCCAACAGCCGTTCTGCAGTGGCTACCGCTGATTCCGACGTTTGGGTCACTCCTTCAAGGAAGAAGGTAAGCCACGCTTCCCATTCGCCGGTTTGGCGAACGATGTCCAACAGGTCGTAGTATTCCGAACGGTTTTGCTTGAAGTACAAGCTTAGGTATAGCATCGGCTGGCGCAATAGCCCGTCGTGATTCAGCAACAGAGCAATTAGCAGCCGCCCAACCCGTCCGTTGCCGTCGAGGAACGGATGGACTGTCTCGAACTGCAAGTGCGCCAACCCGGCTCGTATCAGAGGGTCAATTCCGGGGCATTCCGAGTTCAGAAATTGCTCCAGTTGGCCCATACAGTCAGGTACGGCATGAGGCGGAGGCGGCACGAAGTGGGCGTTTCCGGGGCGGCTGCCGCCAATCCAGACCTGTGAGCGGCGGAACTCGCCGGGCGTCTTGTTGCTGCCCCGCCCCCGTGATAACAGCTCGGCGTGGATTTCGCGGAGCAGCCGGCTGCAAAGGGGAAAGTCGTCGTCATGCAGCCGGCGCAAGCCATGGTCCATTGCCCTGACGTAGTTGGAAACCTCTACCACGTCGTCTATGGGAACCCCGGGCGTTTGGTGCAACTCAAATTGCAGAAGGTCCGATATTGATGACTGCGTGCCTTCGATTTGGGAAGAAAGCACAGCTTCTTTTCGGACATAGGAATATAAGAATAAATCGGGGTTCGGCAGCAGCCGGGCCAAGCCGTCCAGCCTGCCCAGCGACACTAGCGCCTTGGAATGCGACGGCTGCAATGCCACTAGGTCAAGGGCCGGTTCGGGGGGCAGCGGGTCAGGGATGAAGGCCCTAACTTCCTCACCGCTGGTCAGCGTAACTTCGTATTGACCCACGTTCTCGCGTTGCATGAGACTGCCTGCTAATAAAAGTTCTTTAGCAAGTTGTACCACTAATAAAATCTGGAGCTTAAATTTTATCAGCGGCGCGTTTGATCGGCAACGGCGAGAGTGTGGGCATTTGCTGCTCTTACTCCCCGGGCGCGAACAGCTTGGCGGCGTCCAGGGCGCGCATGAACTGGACGTTGGGGTAGGTCTTGATGTGCTCGATGAGGCGCTCCAGCATCAGCAGGCGGCCTGGGCGACCGATGTACTGGGGGTGCATGGTCAGCACGAAGGCGCGGCCGTAGCGGTAGAGGCCCTCGAACTCGGCGGCCCAGGTCAGATATACCTCGTCGGGGCTGCGCATGGGGCCGAGGCGGTTGGCGACCGGGGCGTAGACGAAGTTGGGGGCGTCGTCCAGCAGCCAGTGAATGGGGATTTCCACCAGCTTCTGCCCCGTCTGCGGCGCGGTCTCGATGTAGGGCGCGTCGTCGCCCATCAGGCTGCTGTCGTACAGGAAGCCATGTCCGGCCAGCAGGTCCAGGGAGTGTTCGCTGAGCTCCCAGCTTGGCGAGCGGTAGCCGAGGGGCTGCTCGCCGGTGAGACCGCCGAGGATGTCTATGCCACGCTTGAGTACGTCGTCCTCCTGCTCGCGGGTGAGGGTGGAAGGCGGCTCGTGCATATAGCCGTGGTGGGCGACTTCCTGGCCGCGGGCGGCGATTTCCTTCACCAGGTCGGGGTGAGTCTCCGCCACGTAGCCCGGCACGTAGAAGCTGGCTGGGACGTTGTGGGCGTCCAGCATATCAAGGATGCGGGGCGTGGCCACCGCCGGGCCGTACTCGGCCATGGACATCAGGCTGGGGTGATTGATGAAGTTGGGGTCGCGGTTCAGCCAGGACGACACGCCGTCAACGTCGAATCCCAGCATAGCCACGCATTGAGTATCGCCGGGCCAGATTCCTGACATGGTGTTGCCTCCGTTTTGTCTGAACTGTGATTTGTTTGATTAGAGGATTTCCCTGATTTCGTTGCCTTTGGAAGAGGCTTGTAATTATGGCAAAGACTGGTTTTTCGCAGTGAGGACGGTAGGTCGCATACTGCCGCCCAATCAGCTTTTCGGTGGTTCAATCACGTCGAAGCCGGTGTAGGGGCGCAGCACCTCGGGGATTACTATGGAGCCGTCGGGCTGCTGGTTGTTCTCCAATATGGCGATGATGACGCGGGGCAGGGCCAGGCCGGAGCCGTTGAGAGTATGGGGCCACTGGGGGCGAGCGTTAGGCTCCGGGCGGTAGCGGATGTTGGCGCGGCGAGCCTGGAAGTCGGTGCAATTGGAGCAGGAGCTGACCTCCAGCCATTCCTGGCAGCCGGCGGCCCAGACCTCTATGTCATAGGTCTTGGCGGCGGCGAAGCCCATATCGCCAGTGCAGAGTTCGAGGACGCGCCACGAGAACCCCAGGCGGCGGCAGATTTCCTCGGCGTGCCCCAGCAGCCGCTCCAACTCCGCAGACGAGAATTCCGGCTCGACGAACTGGTACATCTCCACCTTGTTGAACTGGTGTACCCGCTTGATGCCCCGCGTGTCGCGCCCTGCCGCCGCCTTCTCGCGGCGGAAGCAGGGGGTCTGGGCGACATAGTACAGGGGCAGGCGACCGTGTGGAATGATTTCGTCGCGGTACAGGTTGGTGATGGGCACCTCGGCGGTGGGTATGAGCCAGAGGTCATCCTCTTCGTCGTGGTAGAGGTTGTCGGCGAACTTGGGCAGGTTGCCGGAGCCTTCCATCACGTCGCGGCGCACCACAGCGGGCAAGGCCAGCTCGGTGTAACCGTGCTCGCTTGTGTGCAGGTCGAGCATCCAGGAGATGAGGGCGCGCTCCAGCTTGGCCCCGGCGCCGCTGGTGGTGTAGAAGCGGCTGCCGGACAGTTTCGCGCCCCGCTGGAAGTCTATGATGCCCAAGCGCTCGCCCAGCTCCCAGTGGGGCAGGCCCTCGAAGCCCAGCTCCTTGGGTTCGCCTTCCTCGCGGTAGATGCGGTTGTCGTCGGAGTCGCTGCCCATGGGAACATCGGCCAGCGGGAGATTGGGCAGGCCCAGCAGCAGCTCGTGCATCCGGGCCTCGGTGGTCTGGGCGCTGGCCTCCAGCTCGTCCACCTGGCGGCCCAGGGTGCGCATCTCTTCGATGACCTCCGGAGCGGGAGGCTGCCCTGCGGAGCGGGCGTGCCCTATATCACGGTTGACCTGGTTGCGGCGGTTGCGTATCTCGTCGGCCTGGGTGCGGTCGCGGCGCCAGGCGGCGTCCAGTTCCAGCAGCTCGTCCACCGGGTCCGGCTCGCCGCGGGACTGCATCGCCCGCCGGATGGTTTCGGGGTCGCGCCGCACCTGCTCAATGGCAATCATTCGTTCCAGCCTTTGGTTGGTCTTGTGCTATGGTGTGCTAATGTAGCATCAGCACGTTATTATATTACATAGCAAACGTAGGGCAGCGCACAGGATACGAGATGCTGACTCAAGAACACGCTCAAACCGCGTTGGATTTTCTGGAAAAGGCTGACAGCTACTTTGAGGAAGGCGACCAGATTCAGGCGTCGGAAAAGCTGTGGGGAGCCGCAGCCCACGCTATTCTCGCTGTTTCGATTGAACGGGGGTGGCCCCACACCAGTCATCCCGCGATGAAGCGAGCCGCTGAACGTCTGTCCGAAGAACACGGAGACTCGCTAATTGCCTCTAACTTCGGAGTCGCCGAAAAGTACCACATCGACTTTTACCATTTAGCAATGACCGAGGAAGCGTGGCTGGCAGACCGTCCCAAAGTCCGCGATGTGGTGACGCGGGTACTGGCTCTGCGGGGCGGCGGGCGGAACGGGGTTGGAGAAGAGTAGGTAGCTATGCTGGCTCAGGAACACGCTCAAACTGCGCTGGATTATCTGGAGAAGGCCGACCAGTATTTTGCCGAAGGGGATTTGTTGCAGGCGTCAGAAAAACTGTGGGGCGCGGCGGCTCACGCTGTGTTGTCGGTAGCCACGGAACGGGGCTGGCGCGACGCTTCCCACCGTGCGTTGACGGAAGCCGCCGAATCTCTGGCAGAGGAAGTTAATAACCCGCTTATCGCCTCTAATTTTTCTACGGCGCGATTGTACCACCGCAATTTCTACCACGGGTTTATGGAACCCGAAGAGTGGCTTACCGACCGCCCCAAAATCCACTACTTCGTGGCGCGAGTGCTGGCCCTGCGCGGCGATGCTGGCCAGAACGGGCAGCCCGGAGACGCGATCTAACCGCCCAAGCTACGCATCTGCGGGAACAGCACCACGTCGCGGATGGTGCGCTGGCCGGATAGCAGCATCACCAAGCGGTCTATGCCGATGCCCAGGCCGCCGGTGGGGGGCATTCCGTACTCTATGGCGGTGAGGAAGTCTTCGTCGAGGCGGTCCACTTCCTCGTCCTGGTACACTTGGCGGATTTCCTCCTGTCCCTCGAACCGCGCTCGCTGCATCTGGGGGTCGTTCAACTCGGTGTAGGAGTTGGCGATCTCCATGCCACAGGCGAAGGCTTCGAACTTCTCGACGTATCCCGGCGAGCCGGGCTTGCCTTTGGCCAAGGGAGCCATCTCCTCCGGGTAGTCGAGCAGGAAGGTTGGCTGGGCCAGGTACGGCTCCACCAAATCCGACAGCAGCTTGTCTATGATGCGGCCCCGGCTTTCGCGTATGCCGGTGTCCACGCCCAGCGCGCGGGCGCGGCGTTGGAGTTCGGCCAGTCCTTCTTCGGATTCAGGGAAGTCGTCAAGGTCCAGGCCGCCCCGCCGTTGCAGTTCCTCCCGGAACGACACACGACGCCACGGGGGCGTGAAGTCTATGACCTGGTCGCCGATGGTCACCTGCGCCGAACCCGTCGCGTCTATGGCGAGGCGGGAGACCATCTGCTCCACCATCTCCATAACGTCGTTGTAGTCGGCGTAGGCTTCGTAGCTTTCCAGCAGGGTGAACTCCGGGTTGTGGTCCTGGTCTATGCCTTCGTTGCGGAAGACGCGGCCAATCTCGTACACCTTGTCGAAGCCGCCGACTATCAGGCGCTTCAGATAGAGTTCGGTGGCGATGCGCAGGTATAGCTGCTCGTCGAGGGCGTTGTGGTGGGTGATGAAGGGACGGGCGTGGGCGCCGGCGGCCACCGGCACCAGCACTGGAGTGTCCACCTCCAGGAAGCCGCGCTCGTCGAGGAAGCGGCGGATGCCGCTGATGACCTTGCTGCGAAGGCGGAAGACGTCCATGTTCTCGCGGTTGGCGATGAGGTCGAGGTAGCGCTGGCGGTAGCGGGTCTCGGTGTCGCGCAGGCCGTGGTACTTCTCCGGTAGGGGACGCATACCCTTGGCGATGATTGTGGCGCGGACGGCATCTATGGTGACCTCGCCGGTGCGGGTGCGGATGAGGTTGCCTTCGACGCCCAAGTGGTCGCCGATGTCGAGGTCGCGCAGCAACTCGAAGCCTTTCTCGCCGAGGTTGTTTCTGCGCAACATGGCTTGTATGGAGCCGGAGGCGTCCTGGAGGTCGAGGAAGGCGGAGCGGCCCATGTTCCGCAGGGCGACGATGCGACCGGCCAAGGACAGGCCCTCGGCGTCGGCGGCAGGGCGGGACTCGGCCTCGACGGCCTCGAACAGGGCGACGGCAGCGGCGTTGTCGCAGGTGCGGCGGTAACGGGGAGGGTATGGGTCAATGCCCCGCTCGCGGATGCGGGTCAGCTTGGCTTCGCGGTTGGCTACGAAAGAGTCTTGCATATCGGAGTACGGAAACGCCCTCACTCTCAGATGGTGTGACAACCCAGATTTCACCCCCATCGTAACCTTCCCTCTCAAGGGGGAAGGGACTGAGCATCGGCCTAGCCCAGGCGATGTGTCACTCGATGGCGATGATTTCCAGCTTTATCTTGCCCGATGGGGCGCTGACCTCGGTGATTTCGCCGACTTTCTTGCCCAGCAGGCTCTTGCCGATGGGGGAGACGTTGGAGATTCTACCCTGGGCCGGGTCGGCCTCGGCGCTGCCGGTGATGGTGTAGGTGAGGGGTCTGCCCTGCGGGTTCCGCACGGTGACGGTTGCGCCGACATCCACGGCATCCCGCTGGCCCTGTTCTTCGTCAATGATAACGGCGTTGTTGATCATGTTTTCCAACGCCTGGATGCGGCCCTCGTTGAAAGAGCGCTCGTTCTGGGCTTCCTCGTACTCGGCGTTGCTGACGGTGCCGCCGCGCTCGCGGGACTGCTGGAACCGCTCGGCAATCTCGCGTCTGCGGACGGTGCTCAGTTGCGTCAGCTCATCCTGCAACTTTTTCAGACCCTCGCGGGTCAGATAAGTGGGCTGAGGCATCGCGGAACCCTCCGGCAGAGGCAAACAGTATAGGAGAGCCAACGCGGAGCGCGACCCTCCCGACTTGCGCTGATTCTAGCAACGGGAGGGCCGGTTGTAAAGGCGATGTGACTGCGTGCTGGAGCGAGTTGTTACAACGACACCGGGTAGAGGACCTGTATAACCTTGTTGTCGCGGAGGGCCTCGAAGAATGGGTTGGGGTTCTCAGGGGTCTGAAGCCAGCGCAGGGTGAAGAAGGCACAGAGGTTGGCAAGCTGCATCGCGGGGGAGTCCTGGGCGTTGACCACGCAGATGTTCTCGTGGAGCCCAGTGGAGTCCACGCCCTCGTCGGAGCGCAGGAAGTCGGTCATCATCTGCTGCTGGATGCTGGCGCCTTCCTGCGCCAGCACCATGGCGAACTGAGAGACCGGGAACGCGCCCGACATTATCTGGTCGTGATTGAGCGTTGCCATGTTCATCTCGTCCAGGTACATGCTCAAGGCGAACAGGAAACGGCTCATCACCGGGTCTATGGGCTCATTCCACAGGAGCGCTGCCGGGGAGGCGGCATTAGTTCGCGCCTCGGCGAAGGTCTGGTTGTTCAGGAAGGCGGAGAGAACCGGCGCCTCGCGCCGGATGAGAATGTCGAGACAGTCCTGGATCATCTGGGAGCGCTTTTCGGGCGTCCACGAGGAATAGTGTTCCAGTCCCTCGAAGATGTCCAGCGGTCTGAGCATCTGCGGAGTGCCGTCCTCGCCCAGGGATGAGCCGAAGTGACGGCGACAGAGAGCGTCAAATTCCCCGTTGACCGAGGTGACCTGGGTTTCGTGGAGCATCAGGCCGGCGACGACCTCGAAGGGATCATTGGGGTCGCTAGCGCCGTTTTCGGTCTTGGCCGACTGTCCCATGTATACCAAGTGCATAGTGGCCCTCTCCTCTTCATACAGGGTTCGGTTGCGGCCATATTTCCTGGTGAGCAGGATTTCACCCCCACCTCCATAGGGAGGGGTGAAGCAGATAGGGACTATTCCTCGGCCTCGGCCTCGGCCTCTTCCTTCGCTTCCTCTTCTTCGGCCTCGACGCCGATGGCACCGCGCGGGACGTCTATGCGGGCCACCATTTCCTCCGGGTCGGTCAGCAGGGAGACTTCCGAGGGTAAAGGTATGTCGCCTGCCCGGATAATGCTGTCATCGGAGGTCATCACGGCTAGGTCAACCTCGGCCTGGGCCGGCATATCGAGCGGCAAGGCGGAAACATCTATGGAGAAAAGCAACTGGCTGATATTGCCCCCGGTGCGAACGGCCCCGGGCGCTTCGCCGACGAACACGATGTTTACCTGGGCCGTGACCGTGCGGGATACATCGGCGGCCAGCAGGTCAACGTGCAGCACGGTGTCGCGGGTGGGATCCCACTGAATTTCCCGGGCAAATGCCAAGTGGCTGCCCTGCTCCCCTTCAATGGACACCGAGATAGGCGAACTGGCGCCGGCGGCGGCCAGTATTGGTATCAGTTGCCGCGCGGCGCATTGCAGGGCGCGGGACTCGATTCCCGGTCCGTAGAGATGTACCGGAATGATGCCGGCCCGCCTTAGCCGGCCTACTTTCTTGCCCATAAGCTCCCTGGGCTGTAGCTCCAATTGCACCGCGCTGGTTGTCATAAAGGCTTTTCTCCCAATGATTTTCAAGCAACAACGAATGATACCACCCCGGCAACACAAAGGGAAATGGCGGGTGCGGCAGGCAGAGTTCCGAGTTAGGTGGTCAAGTTGGTGTCCACGACATGGGAGATAACGGCACTGGATTCCCGCTTTCGCGGGAATGACGGGTGAGGTGCGGGAATGACGGGTTGTCCGGCGGTATTACCGCCTATATTGGAACGCTATCCATGTTGAGGGCAGGGTTCCGGATTGGGTGGTCAAGCTGATTTCCACGACCTACGGATAGTGGCTCTGATTCCTGTTTTCGCAGGAATGACGGACTTCGGACTGGCAAATCACCTAAATTTGGAATGCCGTCTGGCGATGGCAGGTACATGCAATTGGCCGTCCTTGCCTCGCAGGGCCTTATCAAAGTCCATTCTTGGCACCCCGAGCGAAGCGAAGGGTCTCTGTGCTGGGGATAGGATTCTTCCCCTTCGGCAAGCTCAGGGTCAGAATGAAAGACATCACGACAGCAACTTTGGAAAGGCCCTGCTTGCCTTGCCTGTGTGGTAGGGGCTATCATCCGAATCAGGGTAGAATGGGCAAACAGGCTCTTCAGGCGGGTGCGTTTTGACTACTTCCGACATCAGTAGACCCACTCCGGGCAGCGCTTTGGCCGCCTTCGGGGTAAGGGAATTCGTCAGCAGGCTCCAGCGGATTGCGGGTGATGCCAACGTGGTGTTTCATCCCGACGACCTGCTGGTCTTCGAGTATGACGGTTCCATAGACCGGGGAATGCCCCGTGCGGTGGTGTTTCCGCTGAACACCCACGAGGTCAGCCAGGTGATGGCGCTCTGCTACGAGGCCGGCGTCCCGGTGGTGGGGCGCGGCTCCGGCACAGGACTGAGCGGCGGGGCGATTTCGCATCCCGACGGGATACAGATTGCCTTCACGCGGATGAACCGCATCCTGGAAGTGGACCGGGAGAACCGCCACGCCGTGGTGGAGCCGGGGGTTATCAACCTGGACCTGGATACTTACGTGCGCCGGTACGGGATGCGCTACGCGCCGGACCCGTCAAGCCAGCGGGCGTGCAGCCTGGGGGGCAACATCGCCGAGAACGCCGGCGGGCCGCACTGCCTGGCCTACGGCACCACCACCAACCACGTGCTGGGGATGGAGGTGGTGCTGGAGGACGGAACGGTGACGCATCTAGGCAGCCTGGCCCGTGAGACCCCCGGATATGACCTGCGTGGGGTGTTTACCGGGTCGGAGGGCACCTTCGGCATTGCCACGCGAATCATGGTGCGGCTGCTGCCGGTGCCGGAAGCGGTCAAGACTTACCTGGGCATATTCCCGGACGTGGAATCGGCCTGCACCGCTGTTTCGACGGTCATCGGTCACGGCATTGTGCCGGCGGCGCTGGAAATGATTGACGCCCTGAGCATCCGCGCGGTGCAGAATGTGTCCGACGCCGGGTATCCCGACGACGCCGGAGCGGTGCTGCTCATCGAGCTGGAGGGGCTGTCGGACGAGGTAGACGAGATCGGGCTGGAGGTGGAGGCGTCGCTGTGGGACACTGGGGCATCGCAGGTGAACGCCGCCGCCGAAGCCGCCGAGCGCGAGCAGCTCTGGAAGGGACGCAAGGGCGCGCTGGGGGCGCTGGGCAGCCTGGCGCCGAATTACTACCTGGTGGACGGGGTTGTGCCCCGGACGCAACTGGCGACGGTGCTGCATCAAGTGGCTGAGGTGGGCCGCAAGCACGGAATCGAGATCGCCAACGTGTTCCACGCGGGCGACGGCAACCTGCATCCTTGCCTGCTGTTCGACGAGCGGGAGCCGGGGGCGCTGGAGAAAATCACGGTAGCCGGGGCCGAGGTGCTGGAGGTCTGCGTCGCCGCCGGAGGGACGCTGACGGGCGAGCACGGCGTGGGACTGGAAAAGAAGGAACAGATGCCGCTGGTGTACTCGGAGGAGGATATGGCGGTGATGCGGAAGGTGCGCGACGCCTTCGCGCCGCGAAACAACATCAACCCCGGCAAGATATTTCCCGACGGCCACCGGCATCACGCCGAAGCGCACCGGCCGGCGCCGGGGATGTATGCTTAGAGATACCAACGCGCGTTAGACGATTGAGGATCCAATGACCGCCCAAGACATTGAAGAAGTAAGGAATCATTCAGCCCTGGCCCGTGAGTTCTTGACCAAGGGCTGGGAATACCTGGTTGCCGGAGACTTGCATCAAGCGTCGGAGAAGGGCTGGGGGGCTGCGGCGCACATGGCAAAGGCTGTGGCTATAGCTCAAGGTTGGCAGTACACAAGGCATAGCCATTTTCACCGAGTTATGAATCAGGCTGGCCGACTGACCAGTAACGCCCGCCTGCCTTTTCTGCACGGCAGAGCGGAGATACTGCACATCAACTACTACGAACTGAAAGAGGACCTAGACGACGGGCAAATCGGTGAGGACCTGGAGAGCGCCGGGGAGATGCTGGATATCCTGTCTCCGATGACTGGCCTGGAGCAGGAAAGGGCATGACCACCGTTAACGACTTCACCGACATCCTGCGCATTATCCGCGAGCAGCCCGAATGGGGAGAGGCGCTGCGATCCGCCTTGCTGAGCAAAGAGGTGCTGGAACTACCGCAGAGGCTGGCGGAGTTCTCTGAGGCTGCGAACAAGAGATTCGATCGCTTGGAGAGCGATGTTGCCGAACTAAAGGCCGGGCAGGCTCGGCTGGAAGGCACCGTTTCCCTCTTGCAGGGGCAGGTCGGCAATTTGCGCGGCAGTTCCTACCAACTGAACGTCAAGACCAAGATTGCCAGCATTGTGAGCGAACGTTTCGCACTCGATGAGATTCGCGTCCTGAAGGGTTCCCTGGCAGCAGACGATAATGCTTTTTTTCGCTTCTTGCTCAATGCAGTAGCACAGGACGTCATCAGCGAACCGGACCGGGGCGAAGTCTTAAGCGCGGACATTATATTGCAAGGGCGAAGGCAACCTGATGACAGCCTCCTGTACATGGTGTTGGAAGTTTCAATTACAGTGGCCGGAGACGACATCGCCCGTGCTGATGACAGAGCCGGCATACTCGCGAGGGCCATCGGAGAGGAGACGATCCCGGCCGTAGTCAGCACCCATGTGGACAGCGCCAGGCAACGGTTGGCGGAGGAGCGCAACGTCACCCTCATCGCCGTCAGCGAGTAGGCGCGACACCCATGACCACCTCCATCGCCGACGGCCTCAGCGGAATCGTTCCCCGCAGCGCGTTGCTATCTTCTGCCGCGCACTCCGAGTATGCTATTGACGGCGTGACGCCCATGGCCGTGGTGGTTCCCGACGACCGGCAGCAGGTGGCCGAGGTGATGCGCTGGGCGTCGGAGAACGGGGTGACCGTGTTTCCCCGGGGTGGGGGCACCAAGCTGGCCTTGGGCAACCTGCCCGACAGCGTGGGGCTGGTGCTTGATATGTCTCACCTCAACCGCGTTATTGACTACCAGCCGGGTGACCTGACCGTAACAGTGGAGGCAGGCATCACCCTCGACGCGCTGCAACAGGAGCTGGCGGCGGCCCGCCAGTTCGTGCCGCTGGAGTCGCCTATTCCGGGCCGCGCCACGGTGGGCGGGGTGCTTTCCACCGCCAGCGTCGGTGCCATGGCCCACGCATACGGGCCGCCCCGCGACTGGCTCATCGGCATCGGCGTCGTCGGAGCGGATGGCACGGAGACCAAGTCCGGAGGCCGGGTGGTCAAGAACGTCACGGGATACGACCTGAACAAGTTATACACCGGCTCGCTGGGAACCCTGGGCGTCATCGTCGAGGCATCCTTCAAAGTGTCGCCCTTGCAGCCGCAGGAGTATATGCTGGCTGCGCCCTTCCCCTCTATGCAGGATGCCGTATCCGCCGGACGGACACTGTTGAACAGTCCGGCAGGGCCTATGAGCTACCTGGCGGCGACGCAGGGTTTGGCTCGCCATCTGCTTTCCACTCAGCGGGAGGTGTCGCTCAGCCAAGGTCTCGGCGAGCACATGGGCGGTCTGGGACTGTGTTTCTTCTCCGGGCGGGCCGGGGCTGTCCGGCGGCGGGTTGAAGAAACGTCGTCGGTGTTGCTCGAGGCCGGCGCCACCGGAGTGTCCCATGCTACCGGCGACGGAGCGCTGGCCGCGCGCCGCTGGGCGGCTGACCTGGGCTGGAGCGATGATTTCGCGCCCGTGCTGGCCTTGAAGCTGTCTGCCCCCCGGAGGTTTGTACCCCCTCTTGCCGGGGCGTGCCTCGGGGTCGGGTTGGAGGATACGCCCGCGGAGGCGCTGGCAGACCCCGGGTTCGGCACGGTGCGGGTATTTTTCTGGGGCGAGTCCGACAATGACGGGATCGTGAAGGCTATTGAGGATGCCCGAAGGGCTGCCCGTCAGCACGGAGGCACGGCGGTGGTCGAGGTGTGCGACCCGTCCATCAAGGTTGGACTGGACGTGTGGGGCGAGGAACCCGGCAGCATGGAGATTATGCGCCGCATCAAGAAGCAGTTCGATCCTCAGGGCCTGCTGAATCGAGGGCGGTTCCTGGGGCGGCTGTGATGAATTGTCTGAATCAGGATTTTCAGGATGGAAGGATTGGCAGGATAATTCGGGACCTATGCCGAGAATCCTCCAGTCTGGCTAATCCTGGTTCAGACAATAATCTTCAGACGCAGGAATTCTGCAAGGAAAGGCACTGACTTATGACCACGCCCGAAACGGATGTTCCCGAAACCGCTGCGACTGATGCGCCAACCTCGCCATCGCTCCCGGCTGTATTCGCCGGCTTCGCAGGGCCCGACGCGCCAGCCGAAGCCGATATGTACCGCTGCGTCCATTGCGGGCTGTGCCTCAGCTCCTGCCCCACCTATACCGTGACAGGACTGGAAATGGAATCTCCCCGAGGCCGCATAGCGCTGATGAAGGCGGTCAACGAGGGCCGGGTAGAGATCAGCGAGCGCATCGTTTCGCACTGGGAGGCGTGCCTGAACTGCCGCGCCTGCGAGGCGGTGTGCCCTTCGGGCGTGCCCTATGGGCGGATGATGGAGCGAACCCGCGCCCAGGTTCGCTCCCACCAGCGGCAGTCGCCGGGGATGAAGCGCATGACCCGCTGGTTCCTACGGGCGGCGCTGCCCCGCCCGGGCCTGATGCGAATGGGAGCGCGGCTCCTCCGCATTTGCCAGCAACTGGGGGTGCAGGCAGTTGTCCATCGCACTGGCCGGCTGCGTATTATGCCCGGCATCCTAAGGCAACTTGAATCGCAGTTGCCCCGGATGAGCACCCGTTTCTTCGGGCCGTCGCGCCAGTCTTATCTGCCCGACGACGGTGAGCCGACGATGAAAGTGGCCCTGCTCTCCGGCTGTGTGATGCCGCTGATGCAAGGCCCCACGATGGGGGCGACGGTGCGTACCCTGACCCGGAATGGCTGCGAGGTGGCGGTCCCGCCCGGGCAGGGCTGCTGCGGCGCGCTTAACCTGCACGCAGGCGATCTGGAGACCGGACGGGCAATGGCCCGCCGCAACATAGACTCCTTTCTTGCCAGCGGCGCGGACCGCATCGTCACGTGCTCCGCCGGCTGCGGCTCCACCATGAAGGAGTACGAGGAACTGCTGAAGGACGACGCGGAGTACGCCGCCAAGGCCCGTCAAGCCAGTGAGATGACACAGGACATCACGGAGTTTCTGGCAGAGCTGCCGTTCCGGCCTCCAGACGCCAACCTGCAACGGACGGTGACTTACCAGGACCCATGCCACCTGGCCCATGCCCAGCGCATTTCCGCCGCGCCCAGAGCCATATTGCGGGGCATTCCGGGTGTCACGCTGGTGGAGATGGAGAACTCCTCCATGTGCTGCGGGGGAGCGGGCGTCTACGCGGCAGTCCAGCCCCTGTTGTCGCAACGCATTCTGAGTCGGAAGCTGGATGCCATCGCCGTCACCGGGGCCGACGAGGTCATAACCGCCAACCCCGGCTGTATGCTGCAACTGGAACAGGGCCTTCGCGCCGCCGGTCAGCGCAAGCCGGTGCGCCACGTAGTGGACATCTTGGACGAAGCGTACCGGCTTGAGGCTGACGGTTAGCGTTCAGCGGCGAGGGCCTTTTGGGCTGCCGCCAAGCTGGAACCGTAGGCCACTTCGTAGCCGTTGGCGTTGAGGATCGTTTCCAGGGCCGACAGCAGGGCGAGTACGTTGCGGTCGCGGGCCGAGTCGCCCATCAGGCCGATGCGCCAGGCTTTGCCGCGGAACTCGCCCAGCCCGCCGCCGATTTCGATGTCGTAGTCCCGGAGCAGGGAACCCCGCACCGTGGCGTCGTCTATACCGTCGGGTATGCGGACGGTGGTGAGGGGGTTGAGGCGGTAGTCCGGATCGGCCAGCAATTCCAGTCCCAGCGCTTCCAGCCCGGCGCGGAGGGCGGCGGCGACGCGGGCGTGGCGGGCGATGCGGTTTTCGATGCCCTCTTCCATCATCATACGCAGGGCTTCCCGCAAAGCGTAGGTCATGGATATGGGCGCGGTGTGGTGGTAGCTGCGGCTCTGGCCCCAGTAGCTTTCGAGGTCTTGCAGGTTGAAGTAGAAGCTCTGCACCGGGGTCTCGCGCGTCTTCACCACCTGCATAGCGTTCTCGCTGAGGGTGATGGGGGCAAGACCCGGAGGCGCGCCGAGGCACTTCTGGGTGCCGCTGTAACAGACGTCAATGCCCCACTCGTCCACGCGCATATCGTGTCCGCCAAGGGATGTGACGGCGTCAACGATGGAGATGGCTCCGTGGCGGCGGATGACATCCAGAACGTCCGGCAGCGGCGTCAGCACGCCGGTGGAGGTCTCGGCGTGCACCACGCCCACGGCCTTGACCCTGGGGTGCTTCGACAGCTCGTCTTCAAGAGCCTGCGGGTCAACGGGCTGGCCCCAGGGAGAGTCTACCTCGTACACCCTCGCGCCGCAGCGCTCGGCGATGTTGCCCAGCCGGATGCCGAAGTACCCGTTGCGGCAGACGACCATGGTGTCGCCAGGCTCCAGGATGTTGGCGCAGGCCGTTTCCATTGCCCCAGTGCCAGTGGCGGACACCGGCATGGTCATCACGTTGGAGGTATGGTAGACCTCGCGCAGCATATCGCCGATGTCGTTCATCACCTGGAAGAAATCAGGGTCCAGGTGGCCGATGACAGGAACTGTCATGGCCTGCAACACGCGGGGATGCACCGAGCTGGGGCCGGGGCCCAGCAGCAGCCGGGCGCTGGGTTGGAGTTCGTTAAGGTATGAAGCGGTCATTTTAGTCCTCCAAGCATTAAAACACCCGCCATTCTCATGGAAATGGAATGACGGGGAAGGGGTTCAGTATTTCCGAGTTGGCCTTTGCGGTCAGTTTCAGCAGGCAGTCAGGCATAGTTCAAGGTCAAACAATCAGCGAGCCAGTCCGGTGAGCGGATGCAGGATTTCCAGCAACTCCACGACTTCCTCTAGGTCTTCGCGGATTTCCCCGGCGTTTAAGTTCCGCTTGCGCTTGTAATAGTTGAGATGCAGTTCGTTGGCGACCCCCCGAAGTTGGCGGAAGCGGGGATTGCCGGTCAACTGCCGGGCCTGGTACATCACATTGCTGAATTCCGCGTGATTGCCGTATTGCCAGCCTTGGGCCACCGCAACGGCTTTTGCCATGTGCGATGCAGCGCCCCAGCCTTTTTCCGACGCCTGATGCAGATTCCCGGCAGCCAGGAAGTCCCAAGCCATGCCCAGGAACTCGCGGGCTTGAGTTTCGTAATCGGAGACTTCTTCATGGTTGTCGCCGGGCGCGGTCATACGGCTCGCTCCGAGGCAAGTCACAAGGCAGTTCTAAATCTTCGCAGGGGCCGTCTTCACACTACCTCTTCACCCCCCACCCGCCCGGCGCCCCCCCACCGGGCGGGGGGGGTTGGTTTATGTTTTTTACAAATGGGAGGGCGCGGGCGCGGGCACGTGCTGGAGG
>VXOI01000007.1:30472-69068 GCA_009840175.1 Chloroflexota bacterium
TGTCGCCCTGGCATGTAACATGGCTGTTATAAATCTTCGCAGGGGCCTTCTAAACACAACCACTTCCCCCCCCCCCCTAGCCCTCCCACTCCGGGGGAGGGGATTTTTGAGATAATTTCCTAGACGACTGCGGACGCTCCGCCGTCCAGGTTGACCGCGATGCCGGTTAGGTAGCTGGCGCGCTCGGAGGCGAGGAAGGCGATGACGTCGCCAGCCTCTTCGGGTTCGCCAACGCGGCCCAGGGGGACGGAGCGGCCCACGGCAAGCTGGTCGTAGAAGGCGTCAATGTTGAGGTCAGGCTCGCTCTGGATGCGGGCGTCGTAGCGTTTCTGGTGCTGGCCGCTCTTGATGAGGCCGATGCACACGGTCGAGACAAGGATGTTGTCCCTGGCGAGGTCCTTGGACAGGCCCTTGGTGATGGCGATGCCGGCGGCGCGGGAGATGGAGGTGGGCATGGAAGCCGGGCCGGGAGTGCGCCCGCCCAGGTTGGTGACGTTGATGATGCGCCCGCCGCCGACCTTGCGCATTTCCGGTATGGACTCCTGGATGAGCCGGACGGCGCCCCAGACCTTCAGGTCGAAGTCGTATTCCCAGTCATCCTTGGATACGTCCTCGAAAGGCTTGGCCATGGAGGTTCCGGCGTTATTGACCAGGATGTCCAGCCGCCCGTACTGGTTCAGGGTGCGCTCGACGATGCTGCGGGCACTGTCGGGGTCGGTCACGTCGGCGGAAATGGGCATCACCTGGCCTTCGGTGGCGGCCTTGATGTCCTGCACGGCCTCTTCCAGCACGTCGGGTCGCCGGGCGACGATTACCACCGACGCGCCTTCCTGGGCCATGCTCTGGGCCGCGGCTTTGCCGATGCCGTCGCTCCCGCCGGTGATGATGGCAACCTTATCCCGCAGTCCCAAATCCATGACTCGCCCTCCAGCAATTACTGTTACGAATTACGATAATGCGGGTGAGATTATATCACACTGATGCTGACATCCGGGTGCTGTCAGAGTTGTAGACAAGCGGGGGTTCACCCTCACCCCAACCCTCTCCCTCAAGGGAGAGGGAGTCTTGCACAGGCGTCAGGGCAGGTGGGGGACTACCTTGTCCATGAGCAGGCGTACGGACTTCATCTGCAAGTCGTGGGGGATGCGGCGGCCTGAGTTATGCTCGAAGACTATGTGGGACAGTTGCAGGTTTTCCGTCAGTTTCAACAGGCGGTCCAGCACGGACTCTGGGGTACCGACGACCACCTTGTCGCGCAGCCAGTCGTCGTAGGTCATGCCCTTGACGTGGTCGGACTCGGCTTGCCAGTTGCCGGTGGTGCCGACACGGTCGGCGCTGGCGGCGACGCGCTGCCACAGGCCCGTCATCTGGGTCTCCATACTCTCTTTCGGCTCTTCGTATGCCTGCTCTGGTGTTTCCGCTACGTAGACCGGCAGGCGAACACCGATGCTGCCCTCGCCGGGGTGTCCGGCGTCTTTCCACGCTTTCCGGTAGGCGTTGACGTGTTCCGCCAGGTCATCAAGGGCGAATACTCGCGAGGGGTTGACGAAGAGGGGGTATCCCATGCGCCCGATGATGGGGAAGGTCTCGGCGGAGGTCACGCCTATTCGTATTGGCGGGTGAGGTTTCTGGTAGGGCTTGGGACGCACCGCCAGGTCCTGGCACTGGTAGTGCTCGCCCTCGAAGGAGAACTGTTCGGTGGTCCAGGCCTTGAGGATGATTTCAAGGTACTCCTCGAAACGGCCCCGACTCTCGGGGTAGGGGGACAGGAAAGCGTCGTGGTGTTCGGGGAAGGTGCCGCGGCCTACGCCGAAGTCCAGCCGCCCCTGGCTGATGTGGTCGAGGGTGGCGATTTCCTCGGCGATGCGGATGGGGTTGCCCAGCGGGAGCAGCAGCACTCCCAGGCCGATGCGGATGCGCTCCGTGCGACCGGCGATGGCCGTGGCCACCATGACGGGCGACGACAGCACGCTGAAGGGGATGAAGTGGTACTCGGCAAGCCAGACCGACTCGACGCCCAGCCGCTCGGCCTCTTCCGCCATCTGGAACCCATGCTGGAATGCCTGCTGGTCGGTGACGTCGTCGAGGGCCGGGAACTCTAGGAACAGTCCTGTGTGCATGATGCCTCCTGTTGCCTGGGGAGGAGCGGTAGGGAACGGACGAAACGGGACGAACTACCCGCTAAGGTGATGTCAAGTCGATATCGGTATCTCGCCCGGCATGGTCCCTGACTTCATACCAATGCACTGCGCCGGATTCGATCAACTCCTGCACCACATAGTCGTTCCTAATGCTGGCGATGACCGGTTGAGCCGGCCTTCCCGTGAAACGGGTGATAAGCTCGGCGTTTCGGATGGCTCGGTCGGTGTCCCTGGTGTCGGCAGTGTAGGAAACTTCAATCGCGATGTAGGATGGTCCAGTTTCATCAGCGCCTTCGATTACCATGTCGGCGTTGCGAAAGCTGCGATTCACGTTCACGGAGAGATTGTTACCGGCCATACGGCGCAGGTCTTCCGAGGTGAGAAGGCGTACAAATTCCAGCCCGAAATCAGAGGCTATGCCGGGGGCGTCGGTGAAGGGCTGTCTACTAACATAGAAGTCTTTGAAAGTGCTCATATCCCCTTCCATTCTGTCGAACCTTGCCGTGGCGTTGCGGTTCCAAGCCCTTTGTTCCTCGTTAATGGCCCTCTGTTCTTTGACAAAGCCCCTCATTTCTTCGTTAAAGGCCCTCTGCTCCTCGACGAAGGCGTCGAACTTCGCCGGAAGTTGCAGCACATCCTCGCCCAGGATGCGGGCGCGGACGGCATCCCGCCACGTCGGGTTGTCGCCGAGGGCTTGGAGGAAGTCGTCCAGGGTGTTGATGGTGGTCATTCCCGTCTATGCTCTCGTCAGGTAAGGCGATTGTATCGCGGGGTGGGTAGGCGGGCAAACCGGGGTTACAGCTCGATGTTTTCCGCCTCCGCCACGATGCCGATGTCCTTGTCGCCGCGGCCGCTGAGGCAGACGAGGATGATGCTGTCCTGCTGGAGGGTGGGGGCGAGTTGCGCCGCGCCGTAGATGGCGTGGGCCGATTCGAGGGCCGGGATGATGCCCTCGGTGCGGCAGAGCAGGTGGAAGCCCTCCAGGGCCTGGGGGTCGGTGACCTCGCGGTACTCGGCTCGGCCTGAGTCCTTGAGGTAGCTGTGCTCCGGGCCGACGCCGGGATAGTCGAGGCCTGCCGAGATGCTGTGGGCCGGGCTGACCTGTCCATCTTCGTCCTGTAACAAGTAGGTCATCGCGCCGTGGAGGACTCCGGGGCGTCCGGCGGTGAGGGTGGCGGAATGCTCGCCGCTGTCCAGGCCCTTGCCGCCGGCTTCGAGGCCGACCAGCCGCACATCCTCGTCGGGAACGAAGGGATGGAAGGTTCCCATGGCGTTGCTGCCGCCGCCGACGCAGGCCATGACGTAGTCGGGCAAGCGGCCTTCGACGGCAAGAACCTGCGCGCGGGCCTCGCTGCCGATGACGGCCTGGAAGTCGCGCACCATCAGCGGGTATGGGTGGGGCCCGACCACGCTGCCGATGAGGTAATGGGTGGTCTCGACGTTGGTGACCCAGTCGCGGATCGCCTCGTTGATGGCGTCTTTCAGGGTGCGGGTGCCCGATTCAACGCTGATGACCTCGGCCTCCAGCAGGCGCATACGGTAGACGTTTAGCGACTGGCGGCGGATGTCTTCCTCGCCCATGTAGACGATGCACTGCAACCCCAGCATGGCGCAGGCGGTGGCGGAGGCGACGCCGTGCTGCCCCGCGCCGGTCTCGGCGATGATGCGGCGCTTGCCCATGTGCTGCGCCAGGAGGGCCTGACCGAGGGCGTTGTTTATCTTGTGGGCGCCGGTGTGGGCCAGGTCTTCGCGCTTCAGGTATATCTTCGCGCCGCCCAGATGGCGCGACAGGTTCTCGGCGTAGTAGAGGGGGGTGGGCCGGCCCACGTAGTTGGTCAGCAAGTGGGTCAGGCGGGCTTGAAAGTCCTCATCGTACTTTACGCTGTTGTAGGCTTGTTCCAGCTCGGCCACCGCCGCCATCAGCGTTTCGGGAATGAACTTGCCGCCGAAGTCGCCGAAGCGGCCCCGGTCGTCGGGAAAGACCGGTGTGGATTGAGTGGTCATTAGTTCTCCATCCGTTTTTGAGAGTGTACGAGGAGACGCCCTCACCCTAACCCTCTACCGGAGGGAGAGGGGATTAAGGTATCCGTTCTGACACTAGGCAGAGCCGGTCAGGGCGGCGTCGGCGTGTCGCGCGTTTTCGACGAAGCGCCGGATCTTGCGGCGGTCCTTTTTGCCGATGGTCTCGACACCGCTGGAAACGTCCACGCCCCAGGGCCGGACGATGCTGATGGCGCGGCCCACGTTGGCCGGGGTGAGACCGCCAGCCAGCAGGAAGGAGACGCCACGGCTGGACAGAGACCCCGCGACTTCGAGGTTGAAGCTCTGGCCGGTGCCGCCCTGTATGCCTTCGACCAGCCGGTCGAGAGTGACCAGGCATCCGGCTTCGGCGTACTCCTGAACTCGCCCGGCCAGTTGCGGCACGTCGTCGGGGGCGCGGTAGGACGCTGGGACGTGGACCACCTTGATGACTTCGCAGTCCACTGCGGCGGCGTATTCTACGCCCTCCTGCCCGCATAGCTGCACGGCGTCTAGGGCGCAGTGGGCGACGACCTCGTTGACCTCTTCCACCGGCTGGTCGGCGAAGAGGCCGACCATGCGAGGCGCAGGGGCGTCGAGGGTTCGCACGGCGTTCACGATGTCCCTGGCGTCGTCAGGGGTGATGCGGCGGTGACGCTCAGGCACGAATACCATGCCGATGTAGTCGGCCCCGGCCTCTGCCGCCACGCAGGCGTCTTCAGGGTTGCCGATGCCGCAGATTTTGACCCGTATCATGCTACTTCCATCCCCTCTCACTCTGGGAGAGGGTTAGGGTGAGGGTGTCCCTGGCCGGACAGCTCGCGCACCTTGGCTCCGACGTCGGGTGCGGTGACCAGGGCCTCTCCCACCAGCACGGCGTTGACACCTACGCCGTCGAGCAGGCGCAGGTCGTCGGGGGTGAAGATGCCGCTCTCGCTGACCACCACCTTGTCGCCGGGGACTAGCGGAGCGATCCTTTGGCTGACTGCGAGGTCGGTGGTGAAGGTGTGCAGGTCGCGGTTGTTGATGCCGATGATTTCTGCGTCTGCCTCCACCGCCGTTTCCAGTTCGCCTTCGTCGTGGACTTCGACCAGGCACTGCATAGAGAGGGACTGCGCGATTTGCAGGAGTTCTTTCAGCAGCGCAGGGTCGAGGATAGCGACAATGAACAGGATGCCGTCGGCTCCGGCGGCGCGGGACTCGTACACCTGGTAGGAGTCGAAGAGGAAGTCCTTTCGCAGCACCGGGGCACTACCTGACACACCACTCTGCTTGATGGCGGACAGGTGGGCCAGCTCGCCCTGGAAGCGGGGATCGGTGAGGCAGGAGACCGCCGCCGCGCCGTTGGCTACGTAGGTACTCGCGAGGCGTACCGGGTCGAAGTCGGGCGACAGCAGGCCGCGCGACGGCGACGCCTTCTTGACCTCGGCGATGAGTTGGATACCATCGCCGGAGAGAGCGGCGGAGAGGCTCAGGGGGCGCGGCTGATCCGTCGCCATCCGCTGCACGGCGGCGAGGGGCGCGGCACGCTGGGCTTCGGCCAGCTCTTCGAGCTTGGCGGCTACGATTTTGTCTAGGATGCTGGGCACATCAGGCAACGGTCACCTCTCTATGCAGCAGGACGCTCTGCATGGTTCCAAGAATGAACTCCCGAGCTTTTTCCATTTCCAAGCCGATTGGAAGCTCGTTATGGTCGTAGTAAACGGTTAGCTCGTGGTTTTGGCGGCAGAAATCAGAAATTCCGTCGCCAAATCTCACAGTTAGAGTGTCGTTTTCTGCGTGGTATTTGAATCGGAGATCGGCGTTCCCCTTGGGAATGGTACGAATAGACACATTACGTTCTTTCGTAAACGGAACTTCCGGGACATCCGGGTTATTCACTTCCTCGCCAGTCGCCAAGCTGGTGTTGGCGAACATCACGAACAACTTGCCGTCGAGGATCTCCAGGCCCAGAGGGTTGCCGTCCTTGCCATGATGGACAACCACCCCTTCGTTGTCTTCGCTGTAACCGTAGGGCTCGTGCGATATGTCCACCATCAGGATGTCAACTTCTGAACTGTACCTAAATTTCATACTGCCGCCTGGCGCCGACGTATACAGTGATTATAACCAATCCCTCGTCCTCTTCCTCTCTATTCCGCGTTGCTCAGCTCCACCAGCGCCTCCAGCCGTTGCCTTGCGGCCCCGCTGTCTATGGACTGGGCCGCCTGCTGGATACCTTCGGGAATGGTGGCGGCAGCACCGGCGGCCAGCAGGACACCGGCAGCGTTGAGCAGCACGGCGTCGCGGAAGGGGCCGCCCTCGCCGTCCAGCAGGCGGCGCATGGCGGCGGCATTGGCCTCCGGGCCGCCGCCGCGGAGGTCTTCGACGCTCCAGCGGGGCAGGCCGGTGTCGCCGGGGCGGAAGGTCCAGCTCTCGACCTGGCCGTCCCGCAGTTCCCAGACGGAGGTATCGCCGTCGAGGGCGATTTCGTCCATCCCGCCCGCGCCGTGGACTACCAGGCTGCGCTCCGAGCCCAGCAGGCGCATAACCTCCGCCACCTTCTCGCCCAACTCGGGGAAGGCCACGCCGATGAGCTGTCGCTGGGCAGCGGCGGGGTTGGTCAGCGGCCCCAGGATGTTGAAGACGGTGCGGATGCCGATTTCCCGACGCACAGGGCCAGCATGGCGCATGGAGGGATGGAAGGCCTGGGCGAACATGAATCCGATGCCGCCCTCGTTGATGCACCGCTCCACGCCCTCCGGCGGCAGCTCGATGCGGACGCCGAGGGCCTCGAGCACGTCGGCGGTGCCGCAGCTTCCCGAGGCGGCGCGGTTGCCGTGCTTGGCGATGCGGACTCCGGCCCCGGCTGCCGCCAGCGCCGCGCCGGTCGAGATGTTGAAGGTGTTGGTGCCGTCGCCGCCGGTGCCAACGGAATCCACCAGAGGCCCTTCCACCTGTACCTTGAGGGAGAACTCGCGCATGACGGTGGCCATGCCCGCGATTTCTTCGGTGGACTCGCCCTTGAGGCGCAGGGCGGTCAGGAAAGAGCCAAGCTGGGCAGGGGTGGCCTCGCCCTGCATTATCTGGCGCATGACCGCCGCTGCGTCGTCCATTGTCAGGGAGTTGCCGGAGACGACTGCGTCTATTGCTTCACGAATGTCCACGGTTGGTTGCTCCGTTTGTGGTTGATTGAACGTCTGCATTCTACTGACGAGTGAATGAATAGGTAAACAATCCGTCATTCCCGCGAAAGCGGGAATCCAAACTCCCGTTACCTCATAGTCCCGCCGTCCCGCGTCTCCAGGCACGGGCAGGCGTGTCAATGACAGTTGAGACGTGGGGCGCCGGGGTTTGGATTCCCGCTTTCGCGGGAATGACGGAAATTTGGCCCCGGAATGTTTAGTAATTCATTCACGCATCAGTAAAAGGATAGGTCGGATGGTCTAATCCGTTGGACGCCATGAATTATCCTGGCAATTTCAACATTGCCTTGCAGAACTCTGTTACTTCAGCCATTGCCGGATGCGCTTCTTGGCTTCTTCTTGAGGGATGCCTTCCCATTTATCCAGTTGTTCTAACCCCTGCTGAATCCTGTACAGGACGATCAATCTCTCGATGGCATCTTCGATGGTGGCATCGTCCGGCAGTTTCTCCATTAGTTCGAGGACTTCTTCCTTGACAGTCATCGGTGTTGCTCCTGCGGCAACTCAATCTCTTTACGCAGTAGCGCCAATCGTTGGCGAACTTCCGCGTGTGGGATTCCCATTCCTTCCACGATTTGCTTCTCTCCCAAGTCGATTCTGTAGGAGAGAAACAGCTTGTACATCGCCTCATCCACCGTTTCCGGAACTGAGGCGTTGGAAGGTAGATGCTCCATCAGATGTACTAAGTCGGATTTGGTTGTGCGTACTTGCTTCTGTTCTTCCACTTCCTTCAGGCCGGTGATTGCACGGCGCCAGTGCCCCAGGGGGCGAGGCGGGTTGCCGTACTGGGAGATTATGGGAGCCACCTCCCGATTGTACAGCGGACGGAGGCAGTCGAAAGCATCGGCATAGGTTGGGGCGTCGGGCAGGCTTTCCAGCAAATCCAGTATCTCTTCTTTCGCCGTCATCATGCCTCCGTTTTGCCGTGAGCTGCCACCTTGTGCAGGTAGTTCTGTAGCAAGGCTTTGCCGTCCGGGGTCATTATGGACTCGGGGTGGAACTGGATGCCCTCTACGGGATGTTCCTTGTGGCGCAGGCCCATGATGAGACCGTTTTCGCTGTGGGCGGTCACTTCCAGAGTGTCCGGCACCGTCTCGGGATAGACGACTAGGGAATGGTAGCGGATGGCCTCGAAGGGGTTGGGCAGGCCGTTCAGCACCCCCGCCCCGTTGTGGGTGATCATGGAGGTCTTGCCGTGGCGGATTTCGCCCGCCCGGTCCACGCGCGCGCCATACACATAGGCCATGCACTGGTGCCCCAGGCACACGCCCAGCGTCGGGATGCGTGGCCCGAAGCGGCGAATGACGTCGTTGGATATGCCGGCTTCCATCGGCGTGCAGGGGCCGGGCGAGATTACGATGCCGTCAGGGGCCATTTCCTCGATTTCGTTGAGGGTTATCTTGTCGTTGCGGTGGGTGTCCACCTTGGCTCCCAGCTCCCGAAGGTACTGGTAGAGGTTGTAGGTGAAGCTGTCGTAGTTGTCTATTAGCAGCAGCATGGCGGGTTCCTGTTATCCTCCGGCGTTTTTGGCGGGCGAGGATTTCACCCTCACCCTCACCCTAACCCTCTCCCTCAGGGAGAGGGGATTTGTTCTTGGCTGACCGGGAATCCAGTCCCTTCCCCCTTGAGGGGGAAGGTTAGGATGGGGGTGAGAATCACATTGGCACAGACCTTCCTCAGAACAGTTCGACGAACTCCAGCCAGTTGCCGTCGGGGTCGCGGGCGTAGCAGGCCTTGCGGGAGAGGTTGCCGTTTTCGTCGAACATGGAGGCGGGCGGGTTGTTGTATTGCAGGCCCTTCTCGCGTGTGTCTTGGTAGAAGCGGTCGAGGTCTTCGACGAAGAAGGCCAGGTGCGCCGCGCCGAGGTCGTTGCGCTGGACGGTGTTGGGGCCGCTGTGGGGCGAGAGGTACTGGACCAGCTCAAGCTGGTGTCCCTCGCCCATGTCCACGAAGCCGCCCTTGATGTGGGCGTCGGGAAAGGCCAGCACCTGCTCGACGAACTCGCCCTGGCGCTCGGTGCGCCCAGCTATGCGCATACCGAGGATTTCGGAGTAGAAGCGGACGGACTCTTCGATGTCCCGGACTACGAACCCGGTGTGGAAGAACGATTTCAGCATTGCTTTCCCCCTATCTTTGGCAGTCCTTGAGGGCGAGGATTTCACCCCCACCCTAACCCTCCCCCTCAAGAGGGAGGGGATTGGTTAATTGGAGAAGGGAACTGCTTTAGAAGCCGGTTTCGGCCATGTCTATGGCTCGCATGAGGGCGTTGGATTTGTGGCGGGTTTCCTGGTACTCGTCTTCGGCCACGCTGTCGGCGACGATGCCCCCGCCGGCCTGGACGTACATGACGCCGTCCTTGTAGACGCCGGTGCGCAGGACGAGGGCGGTGTCCATGTTGCCGGAGTAGCTGAAGTATCCCACCGCGCCGCCGTAGGGGCCGCGCCTTTCGCCTTCGATCTCGGTAATTATCTCCATCGCCCGGATCTTGGGCGCGCCGGAGACGGTGCCGGCCGGGAAGCAGGAGCGCAGGGCGTCGTAGGGGGTGAGGTCTTCACGCAGGTGTCCCTCGACGTGGGAGACCAGGTGCATGACGTGGGAGAAGCGCTCCACTTCCATCATCTTGGTGACCTCGACCGTGCCGGGGTCGCTGACGCGGCCAATGTCGTTGCGGCCCAGGTCCAGCAGCATGACGTGTTCGGCGCGCTGCTTCTCGCTGCCCTTCAGTTCCGCTTCGTTGGCGTCGTCCTCGCCCGGTGTTCGGCCCCGGGGCCGGGTTCCGGCTATTGGGTGGGTGGAAGCGATGCCGTCCTCCACCTTGACCACGGACTCGATGGCTGCGCCAACAATCTGAAAGCCGTCCAGGTCGAGGTAGTACATATATGGGGAGGGGTTGACGCTGCGCAGGGCGCGGTATATCTGGAAGGGGTGGGCGCCGGTACGCCGGGAGAAGCGCTGGGAGTTGACCACCTGGATGATGTCGCCAGCGTAGACGTATTCGACGCACTTCTCTATGGCGTCGGCGTAGCCGTCCACGCTGTAGTTGGACTCGATGGCGCTGGGCGGTATGTCGGCGTAGCCCTGCAAGTCCTCGGGCAACGTCAAGGGTTGGGATAGCAGGTGGACGACTTCCTCGATGCGGGCCACGGCTTCGGCGTAGGCCCGGTCAATGTCGCCGTCGAGGCGGGCGTGGGAGAGGACCTTGATGTCGTGGCGCAGGTGATCGAATATCAGGATGGTGTCGCTGAACATGAACACCGACTCGGGAACGCCCTGGGGGTCAACCGGGGCCGCCTGCACTCGCGGCTCGAAGTAGCGGATGGCGTCGTAGGCGATGTAGCCCACAGCGCCGCCGTGAAAGCCGGGCAGCCCGTCCACCGGGACGAGCTTGTGCTTCGACATCTCCTCTTCCACCGGGAGCAACGGGTCTATCTCACCGGCGGGTTCGTTGGGGCCGGAGGTGATGACCTTGTAGGGGTTGGTTCCGATGAAGCTGTAACGTCCCAGCCGCTCGCCGCCCTCCACGCTTTCCAACAGGTAGGAGTAGGGACCGCGGGCGACCTTCAGGTAGGCTGATACCGGGGTTTCGAGGTCGGCGTGAATCGAGCGGTAGACCGGGGCGAGGTTGCCCTCGCGCGCCCTTGCCTTGACCTGCGCCAGTGTGGGGTAGTACATAATCGCGCTCCAAACAAAAAGACCCGTCCATTGAGGGACGAGTCTGCATCGTGTTGCCACCCTTCATTCTCCGGCGCTGGCTCGAAGTAGACAGCCGTGACCGGAATCTCAACCGGCGGGGGGACCTGAAGTCTAGTCAGTCCCATGCCGCGGGCCTTTAACGGCGCCCTTACCGGCTCAGCCTAGCCCTGGTGGGGGTTCGGCCTGCGGCTCCGGGGTCCATTCAGTCTTCTGCTCTGGGCGCCGGCTTTCACCAAACCCGGCTCGCTTGTCGCCCCGCTGGAAGCCTACTACTCCCCTTCACAGCCTTTGGAAGTATTCGATTGTGTGCCCATGAGCTTACGGCAGACAGGTCAGGGGTGTCAAGGGGATTGTTGCGTCTTTTCTGACTTACCCCAATGAGGGTATTTCAGTGTTGCCGGATGAATCCACTTCGCCTTGAACTGCCTCGCGCCGACGATCAATCAGAGCTGAGATTGCCAGAATGGCAGAAACGAGATCTTGAAATTGTCGTGCTCCCCCGTCGCCATCATTCCTGAGCACATAATCGTCAACAGACAGCTTCACCCGGAAACGCCGGGCAATCCTGTCAATCTGGTCTATGATTGGGGGGCGCAGGGTTATCCCCTGCATCCATAACTCATCAAGGGTGTCGCCAATGTCGGTGAATCGCACTATGCCGTCGTCGAGAAAGCACACCTCTATGTCAAAGGCGTGACCGTCTGCCCTGGCGAAGGGCGTCTCGATAATAACCCTGCTTTCCTTATCTTCCTGTACATTCACATTGAGATTCTTCGTCTGCCAATCCAGATATTGGCCCACGAGAATACGTGCTTGGTCGTAGCTGGTCATGATGGCAGGGCCTCATATCCACCGTTCAGGGTAATATTGCACTGCTCCAGAAAGGATCGAAAGTCCTCGTTGGGATTCGCCGAGATAAACCCCAAGGGCTGATGTGCCCTGAAGTCGCCGTGTGTGCGGTCATACGAATGGATATGAGGGCCGACTATTTCCTCACCGCCGGGGTTGGTATGACCTCTGGTAGTACACCACCTGAGGATCTGATGTTCACCCAGCATCAGGCAGTAGCTCCAGCGTGTGCCGTTGAAGTTCCCGGTAACCCGCAGATTCAAGTCATGGGCCTCTGATCTGGTTGTCGCCTCCAGCTTTTGCCTTGTCCTTGTTCCCGTGTGTGTCCACTCCACATCAGATTCTATGGATTTCGGCTCTGCGAGAATTGCACGGATACGCTCTAACGAATAGCCCGGAATAACCATCGCAATCCATTATCAACGTCTCCATTGACCCAGGTCAACAAACCATCTTCAACCTACACCGTTGCCTCCCCCAAGCCGCCGCGCTCCGCCGCCACCGCCTCATCCTCGCCGGGCCAGGGTGGTGTGGTGTGGCAGAGGAACCGCAGCGGCCCCTGCCGCGCGGCGGCGAACTGGAAGCGCCAGCCGGTGGGGATGACCAGCGCGTCGCCGGGGGATACGGCCTGCGGCGGCGGCGCAGGGTCAACGGAAGCCGCGTCGGGCGGGCAGCGCCAGACGTGGCCATCGCCTTCCAGGATGTACCAGATTTCCTCGACTGTGCGGTGGTAGACGGGGCGGGAGACCTGGCCTGCCGGGAGGGTGACCTCCACCATGCTGCTCTTGGTGGCAGCGTTACGGGCGTCGGCCAGCAGGCGTATCTCCGAGCCGTCAGGGGCGGTGGCGTCGGGCTGGGCGGCGCGGCGCGACGGCGGCAGCAACGGGACGCTACTCTCACTCATACGGATTTCCTCTCTCAGGCGGCAGCTATGGTCAGGCTCTCACCGATGGCGTTCCAGTAGGGCAGGGCGAAGGCGAAGAGCACCGCCACGGCCACCAGTGTCATGATGACGCCAGTCCGCAGCACCTCCGGGGAAGAGATTCCCGCCCGCTGGTAGATGAACACGCTGGCCGCCGCCGCCGCCGGGTAGAACACCACGGAATCGCCAACGATGACCACCGCCAGCCCGCAGAGCATCGGGTTCAGCCCCAGCGACGCTCCGGTGGACATCGCTACCGGGATGATGAAGGCCAGGTAACCCGCGATGTTGGGCATCACGAAACGCACCGCCGCCGCCGCGCTCGACATTGCCAGCAGCAACAGCAACGGCGAGTCCGCCAGGCTGCCCGCCGCCGACACCAGCGTACTGGCGAACCAGGCCGCAGCGCCGCTGTTCACCAGCGCACCGGACAGGGACAGCGACGTGGCGATGATGAAGAAGTTGCTCCAGCCCAGGTCTTGCTCGAATACCCGCCACGACAACAGTCCGATCCCCGGCAGCAGCATCGCCACCATCGCGATCAGCGCCGGGACTGCGGGCGACAGGCCGTGAGCGAAGTCGGTGAACCAGAGCAGCGCGGTGCCCGCAGCAATCAGTCCGGCCTTCACCTCCGGCGGTGTCAACGCCTTGGGCCCCGGTTCCTCTTCCCCGGCGCCCTGCGTTCCCGTGACTCCGGTGAATCCCGAACGGTAGAGCAGGAATACCGCCAGCCCTCCCACCACCAAGATGGACCAGAAAGGCAGGGCCATCAGCACGAACCAGCGCGTCCACGAAAAGTCGCCAATGAGTGCCGAAGCCACCACCGGGGTGATTCCTCCGGCCAGCAGGGCGGTGGAGCCGAGGCGGTTGAGGGACCCCATCGCCATCATTACGCCTTTGTTCAGCGGGTGCGTCCTCTCGATATTCCACCGGCCCATCACCTCCTCGTAAACATGCACCAGTATCGCCCCCCGGGTCGAGGCGGAAGGCAGCGCGAAGGTCAGGGCGGCGAAGGATACCAGCATCTGGACGTACAGGGCGCGCGGGCTGCCCCTTGCCAGGCGAATCAGGTACCCGGCCATGCGGTTCGCCAGGCCGGAATGCTGCACGCCCAGGCCGAGGGTGAGCACCCCGAGCAGGAAGTAGGGCACCGGCTGGGAGAATCCGTACAACGCAGCCTCGATGTCCGGCACGGCCCGCACCAGCGTGAGCAGGATGACCGACGCAATGCCGGTGACGGCCATGGGAAGGCCCCCGGTGGTCCAGAACCCCACGGCCAACGCCATCACTGCCAGGGCGCGCTGCCCTTCGCCGGACAATCCCTCCGGCGTCGGTGCGAGCAACACCACGGCGAACGCCAGCAGGGGCGTGCCGAACTTCACCGCCGCAACGCCGGGGTGGTCGCCGAGGATTTTCAGTGCGCGTTTCGGTTCGTGTGTCGTCATGTTCGAGTTTGCGGGGCTATTCACATTTTACTGGTGCAGAACCGTCATTCCCGCGAAGGCGGGAATCCAACCCCCCGTTACCCCACAGTCCCGTCATCCCGCGTCTCCCTGCACGGGCAGGTGTGTTAATGACAGTTGAGACGTGGGGCGCGGGGTTTGGATTCCCGCCTTCGCGGGAATGACTGATTGCTTGCCTATTCATTCACTCGTCAGTAGTAAAGACTAGACCCCCGGTGTGCCGGGGGTCCTGGCTGTGTATGTATTATGTGGCTGCCGGTCAGGTCGCGGCGGGCTTGCGGCCCTTGCGGCTCAGGAAGTCGCTGAAGCCCTCTTCGACGGTCAGACCCCGGAAGCGTCCCTGGCGTCCCTCGATCTCGGTCCAGAACTGCTCTTCCAGCGAGTTGCCGGTGTGCTCGATGAGGAGCTGCTTGATGTTGTTGACGCCCTCGGGCCGGTTCTTGGCGATGCCTGCGGCGACCTCGATGGTCTTGTCCATCAGTTGCTCCGACGGCACCAGGTGGTTGAGCAGGCCGATGTGATATGCCTCGTCGGCGAAGACCTCGCGTCCGCTGTACAGCAGTTCCTTGGCCTTGCCCCAGCCGACCAGGGTGGGCAGGCTCCAGGTGGCGTTGAGCTGGCCGTAGTTGACGGCCAGGAAGCGGAAGCTGCTCTTCTCGCAGCCGATCAGGAAGTCGACGCTGGTGGCCATCACGGTGCCGCCGCCGTAGCACAGGCCGTTGATGGCCCCGATGATGGGCTTGCTGGAGGTTGCCATGTGCCAGGTGTAATTGGCGCGCTCGGCGGCTGCCTCGTCGCGCTGTTCCTGGGTGAACTCGCGGTTCTCGTGGATGTCGGCCCCGGCGGAGAAGGCCCGTTCGCCCGCCCCGGTGATGATGACCGCGCCGATGCCGTCGTCGGCTTCGGCTTCGGTGATGAACTCGTCCAGCTCTCGGACAAGCTGCAAGTTCAGTGCGTTCAGCACCTCGGGGCGGTTCAGGGTGACGATGGCGACTCGATCCACCTGGTCGGTGGAGATAACCTCAAAGGCCATAGCTGCGAAGACTCCTTTGCCGTCCGCCGCAATCGGCGGGGCGCGTGTGTGCGTAGGGATTGCCCAAAGTTTAGCGGCGGGAAGGCCAGCGCACAACCGAGGGGGGAGAGGCGTGAACCGGGAGTACGTGCAGGAAAGAAGTTGGTCGGAGTCGGCGAGAGAATTGGTGACGCTACGCTAATCGCGGATTGGGAGGGGCTATGATACTCTGGAAGCGCCCACCGGATAGGGCTCACCCAGTTGAGGGAAATCTTGGTGTGTGAAGCTATCCCCTCTCTTGAGGGTGAGGGTGAAACCTCCAACTGCGTGACTCCTAATCACGACAAGAATACCACGACGGCAAGGAGATGGATAATGGGTCAGAACGTCAAATTCGAGTTCGTCTCCGAACCCAAGGAATACGTACTGAGGATAGACAAGGCTCTGGAAATGCCTTTGGGCTTGGAGTACGTCGTTACCGTGGCTTCTGGAGGGTCGGAATTTGAGGCTTGCATCCCGGCCAGCAACATCTTGGCGCCGACTGTTGACGGAGATCCAGAAAGCGTTTACGGCAAGTTCGTTGGATTCAGAGGAGATGAAATGGTGGTCGTGTTCCCACCTTCATCGCTGGGGACATCAATTTGGTACATCCCTCAAGAGATTATGGATGTGATTGCTACAGAGGTGGCCTAGTCTGTAATGCTCCTGTCAGACAAGGACATATTCGACGCTATGGAGACTGGCGCTCTGACTGTCAACCCTCCCGACAGGTATGATGTATTGGTCAAATCGGCCTCTATAGATATGCGTCTACATCCTGTAATACAGGTAATTCGTCCCGAGAAAATAGACAGGGCGATTTTTATTGACCCAACCAGGATGGCAAATGTACAAAGCCAAATAGCAACCTACGCAGAGCAGTTGGAGTTGCGCCCTGACCAGCCATTTGTCATGGATCCGGGCGTCTTTGTGATTGGTGCGGCGGCAGAGCAAGTTGAGCTTTCCGAAGCACTGGCGGCCAGAATCGAAGGGAAAAGTTCCTTAGCCAGGTTCGGAATTCAAGTCCACCTTACTGCCCCGAAAATTGACCCGGGGTGGCGGCTTAACAACATTACTTTGGAGATTATCAATCTGGCCCAATTCCGGGTTGCTCTGTTCCCTATGATGGAAATAGCGGCACTTATGGTCGAGCCATTGAAAACACCGGCCACCCAAGCTTATAGAGGGCGATTTTCTGCTGGATAGCGGAGATAAACCACTCAGAGGTCAATCGCAACAGCGGCATATCAATTCAAGCCTCCGTTGATTTTCGATTGAAGGGACAGATAGGCCAGGCGCAGAATTGAGAGAGTCCTGATGCCCCCACTCCCACCCCCACCGCATCCTGGTCCTCTGCGCGGGCAACGGGCGCGCTCGCAGATGGCGCACGGCCGACTGCGGCATCTGGGCGGCGAGCAGGTCGTGGTGGAGAGCGCGGGCACGGCGCCCAAGGGGCTGCATCCGCTGTCGGTGCGGGTGATGGTCGAGGTGGGAATAGACATTTCAGCATACACGTCTGACCACGTTGACCGGTACGTGGCGCAGGACTTCGACTTGGTGCTGACGGTGTGCAACTCAGCGCGGGAGAGCTGTCCGGTGCTTCCGGGCGCGAAACGGATGCTGCACCGCGGCTTCGAAGACCCAGACAAGCTTGGGCTGGACGAGGACGAGTTGCTGGCGGTGTTTCGGCGTGTCCGTGACGAGATTGGCGAGTACAGCCGCAAGCTGCTGGATACGTTGTATAGTGACGCACTGTAGCAGCCGAATTCCCAATCCTGTTAATCCTTAGAATCCTGAAAATCCTGATTCAGACAATTACTCGGAAAGGAGCCAAGCCATGAAGACCGTCCGCATCTACCAGACCGGCGGGCCGGAGGTGCTGAACTACGAAGACGCGCCGGAGCCTTCGCCCGGGCCAGGGCAGGCGCTGGTTGAGATCAAGTCCATCGGCGTCAACTACACCGACGTTTCCAGCCGCAAGGGCGCCAACCCGCCCGACGCCTTCCCCTGGACGCCGGGGCGCGAGGCCGCCGGGGTAGTGACCGCCATCGGCGAGGGCGTAACCGAGGTTGCCGTGGGCGACCGGGTGGCCTACGCCATGCACACCGGGACGTATTCGCAGTACCACGCCGTTCCGTCGTGGCTGCTGGTGCGCATCCCCGACGGGATGTCCTTCGCCGACGCCGCGGCCACCATGCTGCAAGGGATGACGGCCCACTTCCTGGTCTACGGCATTGCCCATCTGGGCGCGGGCGACCGTGTGCTGGTGCACGCCGGGGCCGGCGGCATGGGCCTGTGGCTTATCCAGATGCTCAAGAACATCGGCGTCGAGGTCTTCACCACCGTCTCCACCGATGAGAAGGCGGAACTCGCCAAGGGCGCGGGCGCAGACCACGCCATCATCTACACGCAGCAGGACTTCGAGGCGGAGGTCCACAGCGCCACCGGCGGCAAGGGCGTGAAGATGGTGATGGACGCCGTGGGCGCGACCACCTTCGACGCCGGTATGCGCATCCTGGGACGCCGCGGCGTCATGGCGCTGTACGGCCAGGCCGGCGGCCCGGTGGGTCAGGTGGACAGCGGCGTTCTACGCGGCGGGTCGCTGTCCCTCATCCGCCCCAGCCTCGGCGACTACACCGCCACCCGCGACGAGCTGACGCAGCGCGCCGACGACGTGCTGCGCTGGGTGCAGTCCGGCGAGGTCAAGCTGTACGTCGGCCTGGAACTGCCGCTGTCAGAGGCCCGCGAAGCCCACCGCCGGATGGAAGGCCGGGAGACCACGGGCAAGATACTGCTGACGCCGTAGCCTTGCTATGGAGTGTCCTGGGCGTACATAATCTTCATTAACCTATGGCAGAACCAACGGAACAGGACGAACCAAAGGGATGGGGAACATTCTTCCTCAGAGCCGTCCGAGCCAGCCTCGACACTGGCATGGAGCGCGACAGCATCTGGAGCGTTTCGCGCCCTTTACTTCGGCTGTACCTGTTGTTGTTCTCCGTCCAGAGCGGATGGCTGTTCTGGAAGATATTCAGAAAGACAACGGCGGAACACCCCGGCAGCGGATGGGAATTCGTCGCTCTTGAGACGCTGGGCGGCGTGAGCAGCCACGGCTTGGGCGTGGCAATGTCCAGCCTGATAGTGGTGGAAGGAGTGTCAACACTAATGGTGATGTACAACTTGGGAATGAACCTGATAGTCCGCCCCATAATCAGGTGGCACGAGCGCCGGGGCGAAGCGCGGGGTGAAGCGCAGGGCATAGCCATTGGAGCAGAGAGAGCTGATCAAGAGTGGCGGGCTTGGTATCAGCGAAGCCTTGATGCCGCGGAGCGGGGCGAACCATTCAATGAGCCGCCGCCGCCGCCGCCGCATCAGAACGGTGCCCAGCAATCAGAGGGCTAGAGGCTTTTTCGCTCCTTGACTTTTGCCCTACTGCGCCACCCACCCGCCGTCTATGACCAGTTCGCTCCCCGTCACGAACGACGCCTCGTCCGATGCCAGATACAGCACCCCGTAGGCCACGTCTATGGCCTCGCCGTAGCGACCCAGGGGAATGCGCGAGGTCATCAGCTCCCGCACCGCCGGGTCGGAGCGCCGGAAGTTCGTCATCGGCGTGACGATGGGGCCGGGATGCACCGAGTTGCAGCGGATGCCGTCGGCGGCGTACTGGATGGCCGTGGACTTGGTGAGCAGCCGCACCGCGCCCTTGGAAGCGATGTACTGCGGGCTGGACTCGCTCATCGCCACGATGCCGAGCTGCGACGAGATGTTGATGATGGAGCCGCCCCCGGCCCGCTGCATGGCCGGGATGGCGTATTTCGTGCCGAGGAACACCCCCTTGGCATTGACCGACATCACCCGATCCCACTCCTCTTCGGTGGTGTCCTCAATGCCGCCCACGGCACTCACCCCGGCGTTGTTGACCAGTATGTCCAGCCGCTTGTAGACCTCCTCGGCGAGCGACACCGCGCGTTGCCAGTCTCCATCATTGGTAACGTCCAGCCGCGCGAATACGGCCTGACCGCCGCCGATCTGGGCGGCGATGTCCCGTCCCTCGTCAAGCACGTCGGCGATGACCACCTTCGCGCCCTCCCGGGCGAACAGCAGTGCTTCCTCAGCGCCCATCCCGCGAGCGCCGCCGCTGATCAGGGCTACTTTGCCTTCGAGACGCATGGCCTACCTCCTGTCTGGCGATTGATGACCCTTACGTCCGTAGGGGCGGGTTTCAACCCCGCCCCTACACCGTCCCGTATGCTAGTACCGAGTCTGCTGCGACATCGGCGAGTACGTTCCCGGATGCACGGCGCACAGCCCTGCGTCCACCGGCAGCACTATGCCGGTAATCCAGCGGGCCTCGTCGCTGGCCAGGAACAGCGCGGCGTAGCCGATGTCCCAGCCGGTGCCTTCCACCTGCATCGGGGCCGAGTTGCGGCGGTACTGGCGCAGGTCGTCGTCCATGCGCGGCGCCACCATTGGCGTATAGACTAGCCCCGGCGCGATGGCGTTGACCCGTATGTTGTCGCTGGCGTGGTCTGCGGCCATGGAGATGGTCAGGCCGATGACCCCGGCCTTGGACGCGGTGTAGGGCGTGCTCATGTGGGCGCGCAGTCCGGCGATGGACGAGATGTTGATGATGGAGCCGCCGCCGGTCTGCATCATCCGCGGGATGACTGCCTTGGCCGCCAGCACCATCGTCTTGACATTGACCGTCATCACGCGGTCCCAGTTCTCTTCGCTGACCTCGACCACCGTGCCGCGCTGCGATATGCCCACGTTGTTGTCGAGTATGTCCACCCGCCCGTAGCGGTCAATGGCGGCCTGGGCCATGCGCTCGCAGTCATCCAGCTTGGTCATATCGCCCTGGAAGACCGACGCCTCGCCGCCCTCCGACTTGATAATCTCCAGCGTTTCCTGCGCCCGCGCCTCTACCTGGTCCACCAGCAGCACCTTCGCGCCCTCGCGGGCCATCAGAATCGCCGCCGCCTTGCCGTTGCCGATGCCCTCGCCGCTGGACCCGGCGCCGGTAATGATAGCTACTTTGCCCTCAAGCCTGGGAGCGCGCTCTGCCATGGGGTTTACTCCTGCCGTAAGCCCTCAATCCTTCCCTCTCCCTCAGGGGAGGGGTTAGGGTGGGGGCGTAGTTTTCCTCATGCGCTACCATCGGGGATAGAGCGCCGCGTTGTCAAGGGCGGGGAGTTGAGGGTAATCCTCTTCCGACGCGTCAATGTTGCTTAGGCCGTAATTCCGGCTGTGGCAATTCGATTGCCCTGGCACCCTCGCCTCGCCGAATTGCCAAGCCCCTGCAAGGTGCCTATACTCCAAGACAGCCTGAACTCGAAACCGTGTAGCCATGAAGAAGATCACCATATCGTTGGATGATGAGACCCACCGCCGCGCCAAGGAATGGGCTGCCAAACGGGGGATGTCGGTCTCCGCTATGGTCAGAGATTATCTCGCCAGCCTGACCGACTCGGATGGAGATGTGGAGTACCTAGCATCAACAGGTAAAGAAGAGTCCGAGAAAACCCTGGATGAGGTAATCGAGGCCATATTCGCCAGAGGCGGCGGCATCGACCCTAGAGAGAACCTCACCCGCGAGGAATTGCACGACCGTAATGCGTTTCGTTGACACCAACATTCCGCTTTACGCTGTCAGCCCTCACCCCGAGGACATCTTGAAAAGGCGTGTATCGAGGGAATTGCTCGCACAGAATACGGATCAGCTTGCCTTATCAGTGCAAGTGTTGGGCGAACTCTATTTCCAGGTGACCCGTCCAACTCGTAGTGGCACCCTGACCCATAACGAGGCCGTGACAGTCATCGAAGAGCTCAAGCGGCACCATGTCCAACCCCTTACACCGGAAACGTTCGACATGGCGATGCACTACCGCGAGAGTTTCGGCCTGTCCTACTGGGACTGCCTGATACTGGCGGCAGCCAAGCAGAGCGAGTGCGACGCCGTGTATTCCGAGGACATGAGCGCCAGCCAGGACTATGATGGCATCCGGGTCATCAACCCCTTCGCTGCCGCGAGCGAGCTGGCTCCGGTTTAGGGAAACCCCGCCAACGACACAACCACGAAACATCCCAGGAGGCCCGAACATGACAAGCGCCATATCTCGCGAGCAACTGGAAGAGGGAGCGCGCCGCATCCTGCTGTCGAACCTGCGGGAGGGGGTGGCCGACTGGAACGGCAAGGAGTTCAGCTTCGTCTGCCCCTCGCTGACGGGCTATCCCTTCCAGTGGTTCTGGGACTCCTGCTTCCACGCCCTGGCCCTGCTGCACCTGGACCCGGAGCAGGCCAAGAAGGAGATGCGCTCGCTGATGAGCGGCGCCCAGCCCAGCGGCTTTATTCCCCACATCATCTTCTGGGAGATGGAGAAGCAGCCCGACTTCCTCAGCCGCAACATCGTCGGCATGACCGGGCCCAACTTCAGCGCCACCATCCAGCCGCCCATCATCGCCTACGCCGTGGCGCGGGTGTACCGCGTGACCGGCGACGAGGAGTTCCTGCGGGAAGCCCTGCCCATCCTGACCCGCTACTACCGCTACCTGCGCGAGGCCCGTGACCCGGACAACGACGGTCTCATCGCCGTCATCCAACCCGAAGAGGCGGGCACCGACTGCTCGCCCAAGTACGACGAGATACTGGGCCTGGAGGAATTGAGCAATCGCGGATTCATCACCGCCCTGCGCAAGGTGTACGAAGCCTACGAACCGCTGCGCCACGACGACCACGCTGTCCTGGCCGCCGACATATTCCACGTCGAGGACGTGCTGGTCAACTCCATCTACTGCTTCTGCCTGCGAGCGCTCGCCCGGCTGCACACCGAGGCCGGAGGAGAGGACTCGCCGGAGGCCGCCGAGTTCAGCCGCGAGGCCGACAGGGTGCGGGATGCGCTGGTGGAGAAGTGCTGGGACGAAGAGGCCGGGGCCTTCTTCGACCTGTCGGGAGTGGACGAAAAGCCCCTCAAGACCGTCACCATCAGCTCGCTGATGCCGCTGATACTGGCCGACCTGCCCCGGCACCAGGTGGAGACGCTGGTGGAAAGGTGGGTGCGCCCGCCGGAGCACTTCTGGACGCCCTACCCTCTCCCCTCGGTTCCGGCGTCGGACCCGAAGTTCATGCCCGGCAACCCCGGCGGCTTCATCTGGCGCGGCCCGTCGTGGATCAACACCAACTACTTCCTGTCCCACTCCCTGCGCGGCCACGGCTACCCGGAACTCAGCGAGCCGCTGGTCGAAAAGAGCAAAGAGTGCATCGCCAAGTCGGGCTTCCGCGAGTACTACCACCCCTACACCGCCGAGGGACTAGGCGCCCGCGACTTCGGCTGGTCCACGCTGATCCTGGACTTCTAGCGAAGCGATCCTAAGCAAAAGCATAGGGGCGCACAACCGTGCGCCCCTATGCTTTTGCGCTATCTCACCCATCAACTCCTTAGCAGGCGGCTGGTGAAGGGGCGGCGGCGGACATTCCTGGGCTGCGGCTCGTCGTAGACCTCGTCCAGGTCGTCCTCGACGGGAGGAGCGGCTGGCTCCGATTCGGTGTCCACGACCGCGACGGGTTCTGCGGCGTCTGCGACCGGCGTTTGCTCCTGTTCCGCCTGGGGTTCCGGTTCAGCCACATCATCGGAGTCGGGAGCGGGGGACGGCGAAGCGGCGTCCCCGTCCGGATCAATGGGCGGGGCGCCGTTGGCGGCGGGCCCGAGGCGGGCCGTCAGAAGCCGCCCGACCAGCTCGTTGTCGCGGTTCAGGTTGAAGGTGCGGCGCTGGCGGCGGCGTCCGGTGCCTTCCTCCCGCCACGAGTACACCGCGCGGCGGAAGAAGTCGCCTTCCGTCAGGCCGCGCAGCATCCTGCTCACGTAATCGCGGGAGTTGGCGCTGCCCCACCGCTGGGCGATTTCCGCATTCCCGGCCTCCAGGCCCTGCTCCAGCGCGCCGCAGATTTCGGCCACCAGGAAGTTGAAGGCCACGTGGCTCACCCCCTGGCGATGTTCCAGTGTGTCGGCCATTACTACCAGGTCGGACACCCGCTCCGAGTTCTGCCCGTCCTCCGGCTCGGTGGGCATACTGACGGCAGCCAGCGCCTCCCGCACTGCGGCGACCAGTTCCTGGTCGTTGGCGAAAAGGTCTTCCGGCGCCGAAGTAACTTCCTCCGCCGAAGTAACTTCCACGACGGCTTCGGGTTCCTCGGTAGCCGGAGTTTCTGCCGGTGGCTCCGCCTCTACGGATTCCTCTGCCTCTGCCTCGACGACGGCCTCCGGTTGCGTAACTATCGGCACGTCGAAGTCTGTGGCGGCTGTCTCCTCCGGCGACTCGACGAACACCGCATCGGCAGCGGCGACGGCCTCTTCCTCTTCTTCGGGCGAAGTCTCCTCCGTTTCCTCGTCGGAGTCGGCGTCGCGCTGCCCGCTGTGGCGCCGGCGCCCGCCCCGGCGTCGGCTGGGCCTGGCGGTAGCCACGTCTGCGGGCGTTTCCTCGGTGGCGCTTTCCGGCGTTTCCTCGTCGGCCATGATGGCCCAGTCCACGAGACCGGCGTGAATCAGCTTGATGTTGCCGTCCTCGGCGGCGCGGGCCATCAGCTTCTTGAAGCCCGAAAAGCCCAGCTTCTTTTCATCGAAGCCCGGATAGCGGCGCATCAGCCGCTGTTTGATGGAGGTCAGCAGCGGGTTGCCCCCGGCGGCGCGGTCGTCGCGGATGATTTCCTCGATGGCGCGGATGACCTCTGCCAGTTCCGGCGACTCGTTGCGGGCCTCGCGTTGCGGAGCGTGCTGGGGCAGCACCGCCGGCTGCGGGGCCAGGGGGTCAACGTCCTTGTCGTAGAGCAGCAGCGAGTCCACCTGGTCGGCCAGGCGGCGAGAGGTGCTCCACGACACGCCGATGATGACCACCCGCTTCCCCATGGTGCGCAGGGCGTTGACCACGTGCAGGAAGTCGGAGTCGCCCGACACCAGCACGAAGGTGCCGATGTTGGGGTAGGAGTGGGCGCACTCGATGCAGTCGGCGGTCATCTTGACGTCAACGCTGTTCTTGACGCGGAAGGTACGCATCCCGTTGGCGGAAGACGCCTGGGGCGAAGGAATGCGGGTGGGGACGAAGACCGGCTCGATACCTGCGGCGTACAGGGAGGGAGGGTCGTTGTTGAACTGGCTGGCCCCGCGCAGTTCGGGAGCGCGGGTGACCCAGTCGGCGTAGGCTTTGGCCACCACCACCCGGCCATGCTCGGAAATCTCTTCCTTCAAGGACGAGAGATTTGGAGTGCGATTGCCGGCTGCGAGGCTGATCTTGAAGTTTTCCCAGTCAATGAACAGAGCGACGTCGCCGCCGCGAAAAGTCGGTTCAACCATTTACCTGGCCTTTTCATTCATGGCGTCGCCTCCCGGCCCGGCGGCGAGGCGGCCTGCTGTGTCAAGGGGAATACCGCAACGGTCAATCCCCGGCAAGATAGGGTTCTGCCAGCGTCAGTTTAGGGGATGGCGGCGGGAGCGTCAACGCGGGAAAGGACCAGTGCCGGGGCATTCGCATTGAACTGACCGGACGGCGGAAAAGTCTTTCTCGCCGGAATTGGGACTGCTTGCCCGTCACCGGTTGTCCGGTTACAGCGTCGATAGGAGTTCCAGGGCGCCCCGCGCGGTAAGTTGTGTGTGGGTGTGCAGTTCCCGTGCTGTCAGGTCTCCGTGATAGAAGTGTTCGTGTAGTTGTTCGGCTGACCCAAAATAAGAGCGCCATCTGTTGCCGACTTGGGCAGCGTCCATGTGCCGGGCGACTCTCCCGAAGGACCCGTGGCTGTCATGAGGTAGCCTTTCATTCTGGGCAACGGCGATCAGGCAGTGGGCGAAGGCTCCCCACAAGAATTCGGCGGCAATCATCTCGCTGCCGCCGCCCTGTGATTCTTGGTTGGCCCTTCCGATGAGTTCCCGGGCCATGCTGAGATGTTCTTCCTGGTTCATGAGGCGTTGCGCCCGGCCAGGCGGTTGGCCAGTTCTATCGTCGTCTTGGCAAAGAGAATTCCGTCCTCCTCCGGCCCGCCCGGGTCCTCCGCGTAGACTCCGAACTTCAACATTCTTGGTCTTCCCATACTGGCTCCTAGTGCGGCGGCTAGGTTGTCTCCTTCTTCGGACACATTTTTCAAGGCCAGGTCGAATTTCTCCGGCGTGTCGGGCCATTCGCTCCCGCTGCCTAGGGCGGCGGCAATGCTGTATAGGTCGTCGTGACTGCCGTGGGGCCAGTCGCGGACGGCGGCGATGTGGCCTAGCGTTGCCCTCACGGCGTCGGTGAGGGTTTCGACTCCTTCAAGGGGTTCTCCTTTCTCAAAACTGTGCTGGGCAGCATTGAAGTATTCCCGGACCACTTCTTCAACCGCCGCTTGCCACTGTTGGGAGACGGCAGTTTCCCAGGTGTCTGCACCTTGACCGGAGCAATTGCCGACTGCCTGTTCGGCGGCGCGCATGGCGTCGTTCATGGGAGTGTTGCTGTCTGGAAGCGGCCACTCTGCCAGGAAAGCCTCCTTGAGTTTCTCCGGCTGGAGAGACGGCTGTACGGCAGAGGTGTACTTCAGCAGGGCTTTCAGCGCTACGTCCCGCGCCACCTTCTCCATTCTGGTATTCATGTCGGCGCTCCCGTGCATCGGCTTCTTAGGATGTTATTTCTCTGCACATGCCCGGTCAACTCCAGGCTGGCTGCCTCTGGGGAGCCTTGCGCTTAAGGGAGTGTACCTGAATGCAATTACCCTGATAACCCGAACTCTCACCCGCCCCGGTACACCGCCAGGTACTTCTCTGCCACCGCCGGCCAGGTGAACTCGGCCAGGGCGTAGTCCCGGGCGTCTGCGCCGAGCTGCCGCCGCGTGTCGTCGTCGTTGACCAACTCCGTGAGGCGGGCGACGGCCTCCTGGCGGTCGAAGCGGCGCGTCACCACCGCGCCTGTATGCAGCAGCTCGCGGTTGGAGCCAACGTCGTGCGACAGCACCGGCGCGCCGTATGCCATCGCCTCGAAGAACACCAGTCCGAAAGCCTCGTAGTGCGAGAACAGCGCGAACAGGTCGGCGCGGGCGTACCAGCGGGCCAGCTCCCCGTCCGACACCTCGCCGGTCACCACCACCTCGTCGCGCAAGCCGTGTTCCGCGATATACGCGGCGATGGCGTCGGCGTCGCCTTCGTCGCGCCCCACCAGCACCAGTTGCACCGGCTTGTTGAAGCTACTTCGCGCCTCCCGGTACACCTCCAGCAACCACAACTGCGACTTGTGCCGCCCCAGCCTTCCGACGCACAGGATGGTCAGCGGCTCGCTAGTGGTGTTAGCGGCCTGCTGCACTGCCTCCGCGTCCGGCAGCGGCGCGCCCCAGCCGATGATGGTCTGCTTGCGCCTTTGCGCCAGGTAGGCCCGGCCCAGTCCTCGCGCTTCCTGCTGCGTCAGGGGCACGATGTCGTCCAGCATCCGGCAGAGGGCGGCGTTGATGGGCGCCAGCCACCACCGCGCCGGCGGCAGGCTGTGGAATGAAGGCGTAAAAACGAACCGGGGACGCCCCCCACCCCGACCCTCTCCCTCCGGGGGAGGGAATTTGGGGGCGAGAATCCGCGACCAGTAATGTCCCCAGAACCAGCCGTCGCCCACGAAGTGAATCACGTTGGGCCGGAACTCGTTCAGGTACTGCCGCACCCGGCCCGGCGAGAACCAGACCAGCGGCACCGAGTAGACCGGCGGGGACCAGCGGGGGAAGCCCGGCAGCCGGTAAACCTCGACGCCGTCGGGCAGGGTTTCCCGGTCGGCCCACTCCGGCTGGGCCACGCGAGGGAAGGAATACTTGGTGGTCAGGACGCCCACCGCCTCGACCTGCGGCGACTGCTGTATCTGGTGGGAAAGCTCCTCGATGGCGCGTTCTATGCCGCCCAGATATGGGCGATAGTAGGGAGTCAGGTACATTACGCGCAGGGGCGCGCTACCCACTGGCAGCCTCCAGTGATTGAGTCCAGACTTCGCTGATGCGCTCCACTGGCAGGTCAATGGCGGGCGGGCCGCCGTTGGAGCCGTCGTTGGTAGCCTCGTCGCCGACGCGCAGCACCAGCCGGTCGCTGCCCGTGCGCCCCAGCCACAGCAGCGGCACCCCCCGAGAGCGGGCCAGGTCTGCCAGCTTCGGCAGATCTGCGGAATCCAGCGATATCACGATGCGGGACTGCTTCTCGCCGAACAGGGCGGCGTCCCAGCGAGCGGCGTCCAGAACGCCCCGGAACCCGACGCCTCCCAGGATGCAGGACTCGGCCACCGCCACCGCCAGCCCGCCGTCGGAGCAGTCGTGGGCCGAACGGATCAGACCGTCGGCGATGGCTTGTCGGCAGACTTCCTGCACTCGCCGCTCCAGGTCCAGGTCTATGCTGGGCTGCCCGGCGGTCAGCCCGTGCATCACCTGGAGATACTCGCTGCCCGCCAGGTCTTGCTCCGTGGCAGCATCCAGGCCAGGCCCCAGCAGCGCCACTGCCAGCCCCTCCGACGGGAAGCCTGCGCCGACGGTCTTCGTCGCATCCTCAATCAGGCCCAGCGCGCCGACCACCGGCGTCGGGTGTACGGCTTGCCCCTGCGTTTCGTTGAACAGGCTGACGTTGCCGCTGACCACCGGGGCATCGAACGTCTCGCTGGCCAGGGCCATGCCCCGGATGCACTCTTCCAGTTGATAGTAGATGTCGGGACGCAGCGGGTTGCCGAAGTTCAGGCAGTCGGTTAGCGCCAGCGGACGCGCCCCGGTGCAGGACAGATTGCGGCAGACCTCGGCCACCGCTATCTGCCCGCCCACGTAGGGGTCAAGAAAGCAGTGCCGCCCGTTGCCGTCCACCGCGACGGTGATGGCCTTGTCAGTGCCCTTCACCCGCAGCACCGCCGCGTCGCTGCCGCCCGGCCCGGCCACGGTATTGGTTTGAACCTGGTGGTCGTACTGCCGGTACACGGCGCGCTTGCTGGCGACGTTGGGCGACGCCAGCAGGCGCAGCAGCGTCTCCGCCGGGCCGCACTCAGGTAGCGGAATGTCGGCCAGCGGCATATCCCGTCGCACCAGGTCCTCCTCCGACGGCTGGCCCTCCAGCCGGTAGGCCGGAGCCTCGGACAGAGGCCGGATGGGCAGATGCGCCACTGGCTCTGACCCGTCGAATATCTGCGCTTCCGGCTCGGCGATAACCTGTCCGATTTCGCGGCATTCCACATCCCAGCGCTCGAACACGGCCTTGACCTCGGCCACCCGCTCCGGCAGGGTCACCAGCAGCATCCGCTCCTGCGACTCCGACAGCATCACTTCGTAGGCGCTCATGCCCGTCTCGCGGCGGTGCACCTGCGACAGGTCTATGCGGACGCCGCGACCGGCCCGCGCCGCCGACTCGATGGACGCGCTGGTCAGCCCGGCGGCCCCCAGGTCCTGTATCGCCAGCACCGCGCCGGTGTCGAGGGCTTCCAGGCAGGCTTCAATGAGCACCTTTTCAAGGAACGGGTTGCCCACCTGCACCGTGGGCCGCAGTTCCGCTTCCTCTTCGAAGGTGCGCGATGCCAGCCCCGACGCGCCGTGGATGCCGTCGCGGCCCGTGTCGGCCCCGGCCAGTAGCAGCACGCTTCCCGGCACCCGCGCCGCCGCCGATGCCAGCCGCTCCGTCTCAATCAGCCCGACGCACATGGCGTTGACCAGCGGATTGTGGGAGTAGGACGGGTCGAAGTAGATTTCGCCGCCCACGTCGGGAACGCCGATACAGTTGCCGTACCACGAAATCCCGCGCACCACCCCGCCGAACAGGTGCTTGTTCACCGAGCCCTGCGCCGAATCTTCCAGCGGTCCGAACCGCAGCGAGTTCAGCAGCGCGATGGGCCGTGCCCCCATGGCCAGTATGTCCCGCACGATGCCGCCGACGCCGGTGGCCGCGCCCTGGAACGGCTCCACCGCCGAGGGGTGGTTGTGCGACTCCACCTTGAACACCACCGCCAGCCCGTCGCCAATGTCCACCGCTCCGGCGTTCTCGGCCCCGGTCTCCGACAGCACCACCGGCGAGGTGTGACTGAACATCCGCAGCAGGGGGCGCGAGTGCTTGTAGCCGCAATGCTCGCTCCACAGCGCGCCGAACATCCCCAGCTCCACGGCGTTAGGCTCGCGGCTGAGGCGCTCCACAATCAGGTCGTACTCGGCGCGGGTAAGGGCAATCTCGTCCAGAACTTCCTGGGAAACGGGCATGGTTCACCAGCCGGGCAGTGTGGGATTACCCCGCAATACTACCACTTGGGCTGCGGGAATGGGGAAGGTTTTTGCGCCGCACCAGAAGCCGAAGGCCTTGATCGAATCGAAGACTGTAAGCTAAGGATAAATTCATACAACCAGATAAAGAAGCGCAAATTAGGAGTCCGACTGTCTGGCGAATGAGCCCCTTGCTTGGGTAGGATATTTGCGCCTCATGCGCGACGCCCCGGAGAACTAAGGGGCGCCGTTGGCGCAGAACCATCCCCGATAATCGGAGGGACAGTCGTTGAACTCGACAGTGAACGGCGCCAGCTTATCCGCAGAAAGTGGGCCGGAGGTTAACATCGCGTTGCTGCGCGGGATAAACGTCGGCGGCAAGAACAAGCTGCCGATGAAAGACTTGGCCGCAATGTTCAGCGACGCGGGTTGCGACGACGTCAGGACATACATCCAGAGTGGGAACGTTTTGTTTCGCGTGGAGCCAACGCTGCAAGAAGAAATCCCGTACTTGGTAAGCGCCTCTATCCTGAGTCGTTTCGGCTATCGGATTCCGGTAGTCACCCGCACTGCTCGGGAACTTCAGGCAATTGTGCAGGCCAGCCCATTCATAGGACACACCACCGAGCCGGACAAACTCCATGTCGCCTTCCTGTCGGAAACTCCTGACCCGGCAAAGGTTGAAGCGCTTGACGCCAATCGTTCTGCCCCTGACGAGTTCGCGGTGCTGGGCCGTGAGATATATCTCTACTGTCCCAACGGGCTCGCCCGCACCAGGCTCACCAACAGCTACTTCGACTCCACCCTTTCCACCAACAGCACCATGCGAAACTGGAAGACGACGCTGAAACTTCTCGACATGGTCTCATCAGACTGGTGACATACGGACTGAGACAATGGCAGGGTTAGACCGTTCTATTTCTCCCCCATTTCAAGAAGGTCACACGGCATAATCCGTCCCTCGTCCACCCGGAAGTAGGCCGCCGACGCTCCGAAGTAGTCCGAAACCTGCTCCACGTCGGTAGTCGTTATCATCACTTGCGGGTAGTCCGCCGTCTTCTCCAGCACCCGGCGGCGCCGGTCGGCGTCCATCTCCGACAGGGCGTCATCCAGTAGCAGCAGGGGCCGTGTGCCTCGCACCGCCGACAGCGTTTCCGCTTCGGCCAGCCGCAGCGCCAGCGCCAGCGTCCGCGCCTGCCCGCGAGACGCGAAGGCCCCCATGTCCACGCCGTTGACGATGATGTCGAAGTCGTCGCGGTGTGGCCCCGCCGCCGTGGCCGCCGTAGCGCGCTCGCGTCCCGCCACCGCCTGCAACGCCTCGCGGTAGCTTCCCGTCATGCCGTCGGCTCCTGCGGACAAGGGAACGCTGGGCCGGTAACGCAGTACCAGCGTCTCCCCGCCACCCAGGTCGCGGTGATGGCGGACGCAGGCGGGCGTCAGTATGTCCATCACCTCGTGCCGCCGCCAGGTCAGCCATGCCCCTTCCCGCACCAGCTCATCGTCCCAGAACTCCATCTCGTCGGGTCTGGCCCGGCCTTCGCGTCGCATCCGCAGCAGGCGGTTGCGCTGCTGCAACACCCGCTGGTAGCGCTGCAACCCCTGAAGGTACAACGGGTCGGCCTGCGATATGAGAATGTCGAGGAAGCGGCGTCGTGCCGAGGGCGGCCCCTGCACCAGCCCGATGTCCTGCACGCTGAACAGCACCGCATGGACCAGGCCCACCAGCGACGTGGCGGTGCGCCGCATCCGGTCCACCCGAATCTCCTTGTGTACCCGGTATCCCGGCCCGCTGGCCGCAGTGGAAGGGGAAGCGCGGTAGCCGACGATGACGCGGTGTCGTGCCACTGTTCCCTCTCCCAGGGGGAGAGGGTTAGGGTGAGGGCGTCCTTCAGGGTCGTCGTACTCCACCACCCCGTCCACCAGCGTCTGCCCACCCTCGCGGGCGGCGTCGAAGTTGACCAGTTCGCGCTCGTTCTCGGCGCGAAACGAGCGGGCGATGGCCAGCAGGTAGACCGCCTCAACCAGCGCCGTCTTGCCCTGCGCGTTCTGCCCGAAGTAGACCGAGACGCCCGGCGGCACCTCCAGCTCCACCTCGGCCAGATTCCGGAAGTTGCTCAGACGAAGACGGGAGAGCCGCACCTACTTCTGTTCCCGCAGTTCCTTTTCCTTGAGCTTCCACTTGGTAAGCACGATGCCAGGGCCGAGAAGCATATTCGTTACTACGTCATCTTCTTCCTTTGCCTGCTCGCGCCGTTTCAGCAAAGCGGCAAGCAATTCTTGGGCCTCTTCGTCCCGTATTTCGTCCTGTTCCAGCTTCGTAAGCAGTTCTTCCCAGCGTTCTTGCAGCATAGGATTACCCGGTGGGCCAGCCCCTCTTCTCAGATTGGGTATACCTTCGAGTTTATATTCTTCCCAAAGGATTTCCATCCTCGTTTCCTGCGCCGTCAACCGACCTTGAAGGGAAAACAGGAAGCGGAACCCCAGAGTAGCCAGCGTCAACACAACCAGGACAATGGCCGCAAGGACTGCGGATGCGAAGTTTACAATGCCTTGCGGTATATCCAAGAGTATCATCAGAAATTCCTTTCCCTCTACTCCCCCTGCAACCTCCGTATCTGCGCCTCCAGCTCGGCGGCCTGGCCGGTGTCGCCAGCCGACAAGCGGAAGCAGCGGTCAAGGTAGAGCTTGGCCAGCTGGGAACTGCGTTCGGAGGTGTCCTGCGCCACGGCCAGCAGGTTGGATACCTGGAACTCCTCCGGCAGGTGGCGGGCCAGCGCTCTTATATCCTCGCCCGCCTCATCGGCAGCGGCGCGGTCCGAGCCCTCGACGGCAAAGCGGAGCTGCCCCAGCAGACGCGCCAGTTCGCTCAGCTTGTCGCCCTCGCTCATAAAGCTGAACAGCACGTCGTTGACGTTGAACGACGCATCCAGCAGCTCTTCCGGCTCTTCGAGGGACGGCTGGTCTTCGGTCAGCGCGGCGACTTCTCCGGCGGGCGCGGCGGACTTGCCGGCCGCAACGTAAAGCTCGCCGTAGCTGTTAACCGCTTCCGACACCGACTCCATCATCCGGGGCAGGTCGAAGGAGAACATATTGCCGCCGTACACCAGGTCGTCGCCCCGCTGCTGGCTCAGACGCTCCAGCACCTCATAGCCGTCCACCGGCTCCGGCACCGGAGGCATGGCGAAGGCCGACAGGTCATTGAGCGGCAGCGCGCCAAGGTGCGACGCCAGGAAGGGCGGAACGTACTTGGTCAGATCGGCCTTGATGGGCAGCGTAACTATGTAGCTGGCATAGACCTTGTCCGGTTCCGTGTCCACCTTGAAATATACCAGGGCGTGTCCCGAAGGGCTTCCGTGGTCGCCGCGGTCGAAATAAAGGTCCATCACTACACCGCCGTTCCTGAAGCCCATCGAAGGGCCGATTGTGTCAAATGACTCATGGCCGCCACTATGCGGCAGCTTGCCGCAATTATAGCATCGCCCATAATCGGAACTGCCCATAATTCCCCCTCTCCATTGAGGGAGAGACCCTCCGACAAGCTCAGGAGGGGTGAGAGCGATGTTGTTGTGCGCCGCCAGCGTTGACGGCATTGGGCAAAGAAAGTATGGTATATCCACTTGACGAGACTATGCACAATTGTAATGAAGGAGCGGGAAATGCCCGATCCGGAAGTGAAGATTTTCGACTACGACAAGATTGAAATCGGCGAGGAACTGGGCTCCTACGAGTACACCCTCACCCAGGAAATGCTGGACAACTTCCGGGCCTCCATAGACGACCCGGATGCGGTGTTTCCTACCTTGGCGGTGAAGCACGACGCCACCGCCTTCGCCATGGTCTACGATGACCAGACCGGCGGCGTCAACGCGGGCAACGAGGTCGAGTTCTTCAACCCGCCCATCCCGGGCAAGAAGATTCTCGTCACCGGACGCATCGCCGACAAGTACCTGCGCCGCGACAAGCCCTACATGGTCATCGAGGCCACCGCCATAGACGAAGACGGGCGGCTGCTGGAAAAGCTCCGCACCTACCAGATGAAAAAGCCGGACGAGGTGGGCAAGAAATGGCATCCGCAAACATAGCACCCGGTCAGCAGATTCCATCGGTCACCAAGGCCGTTACGCAGGACACCATCAACCGGTTCGAGGACTGCGGCATCCTGGACCGCCAGAACATCCACAACAACCCGGAACTGGCCCAGCAGCGCCTCGGCACCACCTACCCCATCGCCTCGGGCCGTATGTCCGTAGCCTTCGCCGCCGAGAGCCTGCGCCGCTTCTTCGGGCCGGAGGTCTTCAACCACACCGGCAGCGTCAACCTGAAGTTTCTGCGCCCGGTCAAGGGCGGCGATACCATCACCGTCACCGGCGAGGTCGCAGGCCAGGAACAAGCCGACGATGGCGCGCACGTTACCGTCAACCTTTACTGCGAGAACCAGAACGGCGACCGCACCGCGGTCGGTATAGGCACCGCGGTCATCCGGTAGCGCACCGCTTGCGAAGCCGGGCCAATGCCGCAGTCCTACTGGCACCTGACAGGAAATCTCTGGGCATTGGCCCTGAGCACGGTCATTGCCCTGTTCTTGCCTGACTTCGGGCCGACAGAGAGAATGGACGGCGGGGTTGGCGTGGTGATACGGGCTACCATGGCTGTCCCGGTGGTGTTCTCTCTGATGTACTGGACCGGGCGGCTGATAATCAATCTGACAGAAAAGCTAAAAAAGTGGTGGCTTATGAGCATAATTACGGCAGGCATCGAGCAAGGCATACGGGATGTAGCCGAGCGGCGAGCCAAAGACATGGCCAAAGATATAGCCAAGAATATGGCCGAAGATATAGCCAAGAATATGGCCAAAGACATGGTCGAGGCGGAGAGGGAAGAGGTCAAGCAGTTCATGCGAAGCAAGGGCGTTTCGGATGAGGACATTGACGCCTTTTTCCGCAGGGTATCCGATCAAGACTAGACTACAACACGCGACAAAGAAGAACGGCAGATGACAACCACCACCGACTGGGTAAGCGAACTATTCGCTGACGCGCGTGAGCTATACGCCGACGCCCTGGAAATGCTCGCACAGAGCAGACTCCGTAATGCTGCGGAAAAGGCTTGGTGCGCCACCAAGAGGTCAACTGATGCCATGGTGTTGGCCCGGACCGGACGCGAACCGCAATCTGGAGGCGGGGCGCGGCGGGCATTGCTGAGAATGAGAAACGATGGCCCGGAATTTGTGGCCTTCCACGGTGAGTACAGCATCCGGTCGGAACTTCTGCACATCAATTGCTTCTACGACGGCAATTGCGAGCCGGAGGCCGACATGACTGCCCTCATCCGCGCCACCGACTTATACATTCAGGACGCAATCAATCTGGCGGCGGCAGAGTAACCGTCGTTGCGAATTCAACAAATCCAAGCGAGAGAAGAAATATGCCAGGCTCCGAACACGGCAAGGTCGAAGCGGAAATCGTATATTGTGTGGCTTGAGGCTACTTCCCGGTCGCCACGTGGCTGGCGATGGAGTTCTTCAAGTCCGACGCCCCGGGAGACATAGCCATCAAGATGACCCCCTCTGACCGGGGACGCCTTGAGGTGTACCTCGACGGCGAGGTCATCTTCGACCGCAAGACCGACGGCGGCTTTCCCGACCTCGGCAAGGTCAACGAACTCAAGATGACCATAGCCGAGAAGCTCTTCGACCTCGAAGACGCCTAGTCGGCAGCTCCGCCTACTTCCTCTCCGTGCGGAAGAGTCCGGTATTCCCTCTCCCTCTGGGAGAGGGTTGGGGTGAGGGCGGACTACGCGCAAAGTATCAACCCACTACCACCCGGAGGCCCATCTTGTCTGACCCTCAACACGTGGAAACCGTGCGGGCCGGTGCAGACGCCATCGCTCGGTGGCGCGCCGGAAACCCCGACGGCGAGTTTGACCTGCGCGGCGCGGACCTGCGCGGCGTCAACCTGTCCAATGCCGACCTGACCGGCGCGGCGATGTCCCGCGCCAGCCTCAGCGATGCCGATCTGTCCCACGCCAACCTGGAGAAGTCCGACCTGGGCCGCGCCGCCCTGTCCGGCGCCAACCTGGTGGCGGCCAACCTGACCAACGTCAACCTCTTCTGGGCCGACCTCAAGGGCGCGAACCTGGAGGACGCGGTTGTTCGCCACTGCCGCATGAACCGGGTTAACCTGATAGGCGCCCACCTGCACCGCACCGACTTCAGCCGGTCCAACATGATCGAGGCCGACCTGCGCAACGCCGACCTGACCGACGCCCTCTTTGTCTCCACCAACATGAACGGCGCCGACCTCTCACGGTGTAGCATGAAGGGCGCAGACTTCACCCGCGCCATGATCCGCGACTCCATGTGGATTGCCGCCAACATGACCGGCGCAAACTTCGACCAGGCCAGCCTCCACCGCTCCGACTTCACCCTCGCCAAGTGGGACCACACCACCACCTTCCCCAAGGGCTTCGACCCGGAGGACATCGAGTTCCTCGACGTGGGTGTCTAGACAGATGGCAACTGGAGACGCATAGCAGATATGCCCACCATCCTCATAACCGGCCCCGCCGGCGGCGGCAAGACCAGCTTCGCCTACGGCCTGCTGGCTCGCCTGCGCGATGCCGGACGCTCCGCCGCCTACTGCAAGACCTTCTCGCCGACGCCCGGCACCGACGACGACCACGCCTTTGCTGCTGAGGTCCTGGCCGACGCGCTGGGCATCGCCGTCGGCCCGTCGCCGCGTCCTCTCGACGGCGATGTTGCCGAGGCCGCTGCCGCCATCGCAGAACTGCGCCGCCAGCACGACACCGTCATCATCGAAGTCGCCGACGGCTCGCCCGTGGCCGAACTGGCCGCCGCCGTTGATGCCCGCGTGATAGAAGTGCGCGCCTACACCGCAGGGCAAGACTGGGGGGTGGCCGCAGACGAAGCCGCCGGACACTGGGGCGCGCGGCTGGATATGCTGGTAATTAACGCTGTGCCCCCCTATCGCCAGGACATCGTTTCGGAGGGAGAAGCCGAATCCTGGGCCGAGGTGGATGCCCTGGTCATTCCCGAGAGCCGCGTCATGCTCGCCCCCACCGTGGCCCAGATCGGAGAGCACCTAGACGCCGTCTGGCCCCTGGAGCCGGTCAACGCCGATGCCATCGTGGAGCGGTTCCTGATTGGCGGCAACATCATGGACAACGGCCCCACCTACTACGGACGCTACCACAATCAGGCCGTCATCACCCGCGCCCAGCGCCCTGACATCCAGTTGGCCAGTATGCTCCCGCAGACAACCTGCCTCGTGCTCACCGGCCCCGGCGAACCCACCGAGTACGTCAAGGCCGAGGCCCGCGAGCGTGACATCCCCCTGCTGCAAGTCTTCATGCCCACCATCGAAGCCGCCGAGGCCCTCGACCACCTGATAGACACCGCCACGCCCCACAGCCTGGCCAAGGTCCGCCACTACGCCGCCCTCCTGCAACAGCACGCGGCCCCCGACTGGCTGATAGGCTGACCATTTCCCTCTAAGCCACAACGCTACTATCCCGCCCAGGACGATTGCAAAGTCCACCCTGTCACTCTGAGCGAAGCGAAGAGTCCTTTTCCCGCAGCCAGGGATTCTTCGCTGCGCTCAGAATGACAGGCACCCACTACAGCTACTTTGCAATCGTCCTGCCATCCCGCCCAGGGCCTTTCGATTATTCCCTCTCCCTTGAGGGAGAGGGTTAGGGTGAAATTCCAGGCGTCGGCAGCTTTGCGTATAGAAGAAGACGGGGAATCCTGATCATCCTTTAATCCTGAAAATCCTGATTCAGACAATGATCGAAAGGCCCTGCTATCCCGCCAACCGCCCCTACCCCGCGTTACTGCAACCCTGTATACTGTTGCCGGTTTTCGCGCACCATTTAGGAGGGCTGTCTTGGAGTTCAACATCGCAGTCATGGGCGGCGACGGCATCGGCCCCGAGGTGACGGACCAGGGCGTCCGCGCTCTGGAGGCCGTGGGCCGCGCCTTCGGCCACACCTTCAACCTGTCCTACGGCGACATCGGCGGCATCTCCATAGATAAGCACGGCATTCCCTTCACCGACGATATCCGCGCCATGTCCGGCGACAACGACGCCGTGCTCTTCGGCGCAGTCGGCGGCCCCAAGTGGGACGACCCGAACGCCGCCGTGCGCCCCGAGCAGGGCCTGCTGGACATCCGGTCCCACATGGGCGTCTTCGCCAACATCCGCCCCGTCAAGGTCTACCCCTGGCTCGCCGACGCCAGCCCCCTCAAGGCGGATGTGCTGGAGGGCGTGGACATGGTCGTGGTGCGCGAGCTCACCGGCGGCCTCTACTACGCCGAGCCGCGCGGACGCCGCCAGACCCCCGGCGGGATCATAGCCGAAGACACCATGCGCTACACAGAGGGCGAGATTGAGCGCGTCCTCCGCGTCGGCTTCGAGCTGGCCCGTGGCCGCCGCAGGAAGCTCACTTCCGTGGACAAGGCCAACGTCCTCGAATGCTCCCGCCTCTGGCGCGCCGTCGCCACCCGCCTCGGTGAGGAGTACCCCGACGTAGATCTGGAGCACGCCTACGTTGACGCCTGCGCCATGCAGCTCATTTCCAGCCCTTCCCGATTCGACGTAATCGTCGCCGAGAACACCTTCGGCGACATCCTCACCGACGAGGCATCGGTGCTGGCCGCATCCTTGGGTATGTTGCCCTCGGCCAGCCTCGCTCAGGTCCCCGTAGAGGGCCAGCCCTCCGTCGGTATGTACGAACCCATCCATGGTACCGCTCCCGACATTGCCGGCAGGGGCATTGCCAATCCCGTCGGCTCGATCCTCAGCATGGCCATGATGCTCCGCTACTCCCTTGGCCTCACCGAAGAAGCCGCCGCCGTGGAGCGCGCCGTCGAAGTGACCCTCCAGAACGGCGCACGCACTGCTGACATCTCCAGCGGCGCGGCCACCGTCAGCACCGTAGAAATGGGCGACGCCATCGTCGGCGCTATAGGCGGCGCATAACCATGAAATATCCCCTCCCCCTTGTAGGGAGAGAGTGAAGGGGCATAACCACGAAAAATTCCCTCCCCCTTGAG
>VXOI01000214.1 GCA_009840175.1 Chloroflexota bacterium
TTCCTTTCCATACCAACTATATGACATAATCATCGCCATCGATGCCAGCGTTTCCTCATCCCTTTTTCGGCCATTTCACCTCACCAACTCTGAACAGTTACGGGCATGAATGTATAGGGTGGACGCATACCTGCAGGTTCACCGGGAGGTGATGGTGGAAGGCATGATCATCTGGAAAGCGTCCTGGATTTTTGGCCTGCGCCGTGAGAGGCCACCCCACGCTTGCGGGAGGGAAGGATCGCTCCCGACACCAGGAGTTGGGCTTTACGCCAAATCCTGCGGTCGAATGGATGCTCCAAGGACAGCAGCAGGATTACAATTACTGCGGGCAGGTTCGGTATGCTTGACCTCTTGCCCAGCCCTTCCGACACAGGGCCTTTCGATTATTGTCTGAATCAGGATTTTCAGGATTAAAGGATGATCAGGATTCCCCGTCTTCTTCTATACGCAAAGCTGCCGACGCCTGGAATTTCACCCTCACCCTAACCCTCTCCCTCAAGGGAGAGGGAATAATCGAAAGGCCCAGCCCTTCCGACAACAATGTAAGTTGCGCCACTGGGACGGTCCGGCAATACTGACAAGGTTTTCAGGAGTTCAACCGTGCGAATGGATCCAATCAACCTCTACGAATACGAGGCACGGGCCAAACAGGTCCTGCCGCACAACCATTGGGAATTCATCGAAGCCGGCGCGATGGACGAGCTCACCACGGCTCGAAACCGCTCTGCCTTCGAGGCGCTGACGCTGAGGCCGCGTCTTATGCGGGATGTCACCGATAGGAAGATATCTACCACCGTCCTGGGGGCGGACATCAGCTTTCCTGTGATGATTTCGCCCGCTGAGGGCCATACCATCGCGCACCAGGATGGGGAGTGCGCCACTGCGCGCGGCGCAGGGATGTCCCACACCCTGATGATGTGCAGCACCACTTCCAGCAACAGCATGGAAGAGATTGCCGAAGCGGCCACCGGACCGCTCTGGTTCCAGCTTTCTCACCGTGGCTACGACTTCACGGAACACCTGGTCAAGCGCGCTGAAGCAGCCGGATTCAGGGCCATAGTACTCACCGTGGACGCACCGATCCCCACCCCAAAGGAACGGGACATACGCAATCGTTACCAGAGCCCGGGCGAGTACGGGAACTTCCGTGAACTGCAATCCCGGGCTTCCGGCGCCAGTGGCGGGGACGAGCCGCCGCCCTGGGAAACGCTGCGATGTCCTCCTCTCACCTGGCAGGAGTTGGACTGGCTGCGGAGCCTCACCAAGCTGCCCCTGGTGTTGAAGGGGGTCCGCGACGGGGAAGACGCTCGCAAGGCAGTGGAGACCGGCGTCGACGGGATATTGGTGTCCACCCACGGCGGGCGCCGGTTTGACGGTGATATGTGCAGCATTGAGATGCTGCCGGAGGTCGTTGCCGCGACCCAAGGAAAGGCGGAAGTGTACGTCGATTCCGGCATCCGGCGTGGAAGTGATGTCCTTAAGGCGTTGGCCTTGGGCGCCACCGCCGTTGCGGTCGGCAGACCACTGTTCTGGGGGCTGGCGGTAAACGGCGCCGAAGGCGTGCATCATATGCTTGAGTTGCTGAGAGAAGAGTTCGACCGCGCCATGGCCTACTGCGGCCAGCACAGCGTGGACCAACTGGAAGACCGGCTACTCAGCATCCCCCGAGAATGGGGGCCTTTCCGTACTGAAAACGACATCGCGGATCATATCCCGCTTGCGTGAGAGACAGGGACATCCGACCGTCTGTAGTCCAGATAGCTTTCTTCGTTTTGTTCTGAGCCGGGGACCTGTCCGGGGGCGCGGTCAAAAGCCCGAGGGCTGAACACTCGGCACGTTCCAGACGACAGCAATGGGCTTGGATTTCGGCCGGTGGCAGATCAGGAACTTTCGTGCGGACGACACCGAAGACTTGGCCCGGTACGCCAACATCCCCACGTGTAGCGCAACCTGCGCGACGCTTTCCCGTATCCGTACGCCCTGCGAAACGCCGAGGAGTAAATCAGCCACCGATGCAACTGTCTCCGGAAACGGATTTCGCTACAGCGACCGCAACCTGAGGCTCTGGCTGGAACGTGAGGAGATTCCGCATATCATGGACATAAAGAGTAGCGAGAGGCTGTGGACTTTGACAGACCGGAGACTGCTACAGGTGAGGGCGGACCGGCTGGCGTCCGGGGTTGCGGAATCCGGTTGGGTCAGGTGCAGCCCCGGGAATGGCGCCAAGGGACCACGGATCTACGATTGGGTCGCCGTGGATACTCGCCCCCAAAGGGGGTTGCTAAGGCCCCGATGAGGAACTGATTCCCGTGAAGGTCCCGGAGGTTCGGCGGTTGCTCACCCGGCTGGTATGGAGGGAAAGCAAACCGCCTGATTCTATCCTCTACCGGTCATGGTGGAGATGGCTCCATCAGGCCAGGGCCCAAAGATGCCATTACAAACGGCGTCTATCTAATCTGCGACTATAGTATTAGATAGTAGCGCATAGGCTGCTGTTGACAAGAGTAACAGTTTGGGTCAGGAAATGCGCCCCAGCTCTGGGAAACTCCCCGCATGGCCGGGTTTGGCACGTGACCAGTGGGGATGCTTATTCCTTAAAGGCCCTCATTGGTCATTGGAAAAGGCCCTCATTGGTCATTGGATGCAAATTGCTGCCATGTGTTACAGTGGATACACGCGCTCGATACTGCACCAAGGCTTCACTACGGCAACGGACACCATCTGTCCCGTCTCTGTCTGGTGCCCTGCCCTGCGCCGGATTACCCGTAACGTTATAGCGGGATAGAATAAGGAGTCCGTCTTTCATGCCGTCCAACCGCCTGCTGGCTCGTCCAGGAAATTACCGTTCTGACCGCAAGCACCAAGCCGTCTGCGCCGACTGTAGCGCTTCAACGGCCGTCCCCTTCCTGCCCACACAGAACCGCCCGGTCTACTGCTCTCCCTGTTTCAAGGCGCGAAGGGACGCCACTGCTCCTCCGGAGAATTCCTCCGCAGAGAGGTTGCCTGGCACGGACCAACGCTCAGGCGCCCCTGCTTCCGGGTTTGCGGAAATGGGGTTGGCGGCCACTACCCAGGAAGCCCTGCTCCGAATGAACATACTGCAACCGACGCCCATCCAGGGAAGGGCGATACCGCTCCTCATGGCCGGCAGTGACGTGGTGGGACAAGCGCGTACCGGTTCCGGCAAGACCTTGGCCTTCGCTGTGCCACTGGTAGAACTGTGCGACCCGTCGATTAGAAAGGTCCAGGCACTGGTGCTTGTCCCCACACGCGAACTAGCCATCCAGGTGGCGGGAGTGACGGAGGCGATGGCGTCGCCCCATGGGCTGCGCTGCGCCCTGCTCTACGGTGGCCATTCCCTCAAGCCCGAGTACAGGGCATTGAAAAATGGGGTCCAGATAATAGTAGGCACCCCGGGACGTACACTGGACCACGTACGTCAGGGCACCCTGGACCTGCGGTCGGTGCGTTTCCTGGTGCTGGACGAGGCTGATGAAATGCTGGACCGGGGGTTTGCCCAGGACGTTGAGGCCATCCTTGAGCGCACGCCTTCGACCCGGCAGACCGGGCTGTTTTCTGCGACCATGCCCGGCTGGGTGGTCAAGACAGCCACCAAGCATCTTCGTAACCCGGTAACAGTGGAGGTGGACGCAAACCTGCAAACTCTGCCCACCGTCAGGCACCTCGTGTACTCTATTCAGAAGGACGCCAAGCTGGGTGCGCTCCAGACCCTGCTGGAGGACCGGGACGGCGCACCGGTCATTGTCTTCGGCAAGACCAAGCGAGGAGTGAAGAAGCTGGCCTCGCAGCTGGTAGAACTGGGTTACCCGGCAGGAGCGCTTCAAGGGAACTTGAGCCAGAAGGCACGCGAAAGTGTGATGGAGGACTTTCGTTCCGGGGCCAGGCCCATTCTGGTGGCAACCAACGTGGCCGCCCGCGGGCTGGATGTCGAGGGAATCGGCCAGGTTATCAATTTTGACCTGCCGGACTCGGAGCTGCTTTTCACCCACCGGGCGGGAAGGACGGGACGCATGGGCCGGTCCGGTGAGGCCGTCACCTTCATCACCCCTGATGAGGAGCGAAAGTGGCGCGAGATTGACCGTGGGTTGGGCGGCCAGTTCGTGCGCAAACCGTGGAAAGCGTCCCGCTGGCAGGGGCAGCGTCAGGAAAGAATTGTAGAGCAGCGGCGGCAGCGCTCAAGCGCCCCCGTGTGATGACACGCTCTCCCTCCTGCGGGACATACTGCCCGCCGGGGGAGCCGCCCGCCCGCTGACAATATGGTTGGATCTCGGGGCCTTCTCAGACCGATTTCACGGCGGTCATCGCGTGCCGAAAATATCATTAACGTACTTGGTGTAAACAGATTTGAGCAAGTATCGGAACGACGCCATACGCAACCTTGCCGTCATAGCCCATGTCGATCATGGCAAGACCACCCTGGTGGACGCGCTGCTGATGCAGGGCCAGGTGTTCAAGGCCCACCAGCAGGTGGGTGAGTTGATCATGGACACCAATCCGTTGGAACGGGAGCGCGGCATCACGATCTTGGCCAAGAACGCCTCCGTCTCCTACGGGGGAGTCAGAATCAACATCATTGATACCCCGGGCCACGCCGATTTCAGCGGCGAAGTGGAACGCATCATGAACATGGCCGACGGTTGCCTGCTGCTGGTGGACGCCGTCGACGGCCCCATGCCTCAGACCACCTACGTGCTGCGCCAGGCCCTCCGGCAGAATGTCACCCCAATGGTGGTCATCAACAAGATAGACCGTCCCGAGGCCCGGGTGGCTGAGGTTGAGGAGATGGTCCAGGACTTGTTCCTGGAGCTGGCCACCGACGAGAGCCATCTGGACTTCCCTGTGTTGTACGCTTCGGCTCGGCAGGGTTACGCCATGAAGGACCTGGACGCGCCGGGCCTGGATATGCAGCCCCTTTTCCAGTCGGTGCTGGATTCAGTGCCGCCGCCGAAGGGTGACCCTGAGGCTCCGTTCCAGATGCTGGTTGCCGCGCTGGACTACGATAACTACCTGGGACAAGTGGCAGTAGGCCGCATCACCAACGGGACCATCAGGCAACGCGATGAGGTGGCCCTGCTGACCCGCAGCGGCGAAACCACTGTGTACAACCTCGAGCATGTCTTTGTCTTCCGCGGGATGCAACGGACGGAGATCTCCGAGGCTCATACCGGGGACATTGTTGCCGTAACCGGTCCCGAGGGTGTGTCCATAGGAGACACCATCGCCTCTGCGGAACAACCTGAGGCTCTGCCGTCCATTGAGATCCACGAACCTACGGTTCGAATGACATTCGGCGTCAACACCTCCCCGTTCATGGGCCGGGAGGGCGCTCACTGCACCTCCAGGAACCTCCACGAGCGGCTGATGAGGGAGTTGCGGACCAACGTCAGTCTGAGGGTGGAGGCCACCGACAGCGCCGACGTGTTCATGGTTGCCGGACGGGGGGAGCTGCACCTGTCGATCCTCGCCGAGAACATGCGGCGTGAGCAGTTCGAGTTCCAGGTGTCGCGTCCCGCCCCCGTGACCAAGGTGATAGACGGCAGGATGCACGAGCCGTACGAGATTCTGAACATCACCGCTCGCGAGGAGCATGTGGGAGAACTGACCGAATACCTGTCGTCCCACTTGGCACAACTCCGGGACATGCGTTACACCGATAACGGCTACGTGCACTTGGAGTACAAGATCCCCACTCGGGGACTCATAGGATTCAATGCCTTCTTTCTCCGGACCACGCGGGGTGATGGAGAGAAAAGCAGCATCTTCGACTCCTACGGGCCGGTGGCAGGGGAGATCAGAGCCGAGCGAGGCGGGGTGCTCGTGGCGTCGGAGCAGGGGGTGGCTGTCACTTACGGGCTGCTGAATGCCCAGGGACGGGGTGAGACCTTCGTAGACCCGGGGACCAAGGTGTACGAGGGAATGGTCATCGGCTCGCACCACCGGGAGGGAGATATTGAAATCAATGTCTGCAAAGAGAAGAAGCTGACCAACATGCGCTCCTCCACGGCAGACGTGGCCAAGCGCCTGACTTCCACGGTGAGGTTCAGCCTGGAGGAGGCCATCGCGTTCATCGCTGACGACGAACTGGTGGAGATTACGCCGCAGAGCCTGCGCATCCGTAAGATGGCGCTCTCAGCCCACGACCGCAAGCGCAGCCGCCGCGATGAGTCCCGTGCCCGAGACTGATGTGGTAGCGCAACTGTGCCCCAACAACGTGGATTTGCCTATGTTCGTAGCCACACCCGGGTTGCGCCGACGCTACGGGGGCTGCTGGAGCCTCGGCTTCACTTGGTGGTAGCGGCCCCCGTGGTCTGGTGGTCGTGGGCAACTGCGGCAACTCCGCCCTCCCTGTAGGACGCCAGCAGACGCCTGGTGTGCCTAGGGCTGAGGCCCATCAGGGTAGCCGCCTGGTCCAGGGTCATGTGCTCTTCCAATAGGCTGTTGAGAACCTGGAGTCTCGATTGTTATTTGGGAGCCAACGTCACATTCTCCACGCGGTGAATGTGACATTTATGCTGGCCAGTTAGCGAGGCCCTTTTTGCTGAACGTCAACAAAGCAAGGATGTTCCAAATTCCACCTGAGAAACTCACATGACGGTGGCGCGGGCCCACTCTACGCGATTCGCCGGGATGAAGGGACACCTGACCTCTAGATGGAAGAAGCACTCTTCCACCGGCTTAGGCTATCCCACAGACTTTGCCTATTGAACGGCTCTGCTTCCTCAACCGAAGCGAAGCCAAGGCGGGATGGGCATTCGCCCGACGCAGGGAAACGGGCGTGAGATCTCCCAGGAGTGCCTCGGACTTTGTTCGCTGGACTGTCTGGCCAAGCAGCCGCTCGGCCGGAGCAGCGTGGCTGCTAAAGAGCGCCCTTTCCGTTAGCCATTGGTCAACGGGTCGTTTCCCCAGGTGAACAAGGGCTCCGATCCTCCCTCTTTGACCAGGAACACTTCCTCGATCCAGCAGCGTTCTTTCTCATCTCCCGGACACAGAAGGTGAGCAGCTATCACCATGTCCTCTTCCAACGTCCAGTTGGGGTCGGCGCCGTCCTCCACCAATGCTAGCACGTCCGCGTGACTCAGCCCCAGGCCATGGAAGTAGGTGAGCACGGAGTCGTGTTGCGGCACTCCCAACTGTTGAAACGTTCGCCGGCTCCTTTCCTGCAGGTCGCCGATCCGGACTCCCGGGCGCATTGCATCGTGAATCTCGTTCATCGCCTCGGTGGTAGCCCGGCCGATGCGGCGGGCCATGTCGGAGGCATAGTCCTCCACGACCCAGGTCTTGCCGCCGTCCCAGCAGTACTGGTTCTTGGTTCCATGGCAGTCGAACATGATGTTGGTGCCCGGCTGGACCACGAAGTCCTCGGAGTCCACGCGCAGTCGAACGGCAGGGTCGCCGTCCAGCGGGTTGGCGAAAAAGACTCCGCCTGGGTCGTAGACCCAACCGCCCAGCGCGCTGATCTCCGCGTGATAGGTATCAACCAGATCCTTCCAATGCTTACCACGGCTCCATGACTGTACCGTCCGTTCTATGGCGACCTGGTTCACCCGGGTGGCTTCCCGCAGCCATTCGATTTCCTGGGCGCTCTTCCTCTCCCGAACTAACATCATCAGGTTGTATGCGTCGACAACGTCCGCCAGGGAGCCGGCCACCTTGGCACCCACCCTCAGGTCATCGTAGCCGATGCGTCCGTGGGTGAGACCCAGGTCCTGCACAGCATCACGGATCGCCTCGGTAAAGCCGCCAGCAAACCGGTCACCGGCGTTCTTTACCCACCCGGAGTCCTGCCGGGAGGCCGGCATAAACCGGAAAAACTCAGACCGGTCGGTGGAGGCGCCCACCGGGAGGAGGACGCTTCGGTGGGGACGAATGTCCTCAATCCATATGGGATCATACAGGAAGGGCGATACAAAAATGTCAGGCCCAATCAGGACGGGGTGTTGCAAGTCATGCCGCGAGATAACTACAGCGACTCCCGGTGGCTCGTCGGCCTTGGGCGCTGTGGGATTGTGCCCCGAGAGGTATGTCACGTTCAGGGGCGTGGTAATCACCAGGCCGTCTACGCCACGGGCTTCCATCGCCTCGGTCAAGCGTTGAGGATCGAATACAGGAGCCGGAGTTCCGTTAATTTCACTGGACACGATCAACTCCTCCCATTGTTGACTTGAGCCGCTCTCCATCGTGGAAGTTCTCCGTAGGCCACGGCCCGGGCTTTGATCTTGGAGGGCCTATTGTAACCCCTTGATAGTCGGTGCGACAGGAGGAAACGAACGGTCAAGAAGACCAAGCTGCCGCTTTCCGGTGTCAGGCAAGTGCACATCCCACTTTGGCTTTGCAGCCCGTCTCAAAAGTCTGAGTGTACACTTAGCGGAGATCCTATGAGAGGAGTCGGGAAGGTGCCGCTTCGAGACATGAGCCGTGCGCAGGCCTGGCTGTTTCCGCCATCTCTTGATGAGTTGTTGCCATTGGATCATCCCGCCCGTTTCATAGCCGAGTTCCTCGACGCCCTGGACCGCGAGGACTGGAAGGAACTGGGTATGGAGTTGGAAGGCGACCCGTTGGGAGCGCCGGCCTATCATCCCCGGGCAATTCTGAGTATTTGGCTTTATGGGTTCGTGACAGGAATACGCTCCAGCCGCAAACTGGAGGCGGCCTGCCGGGACCAGATACCCTATCTGCGGCCTATCGGCTCGCAACAGGCGGACCATAACACCCTGTGGCGTTTATACAAGGATCATCGCTATGCAATGAGAAATCTCCTCAAGTGAACGGTGCGAACGGCGGAGGCCATGGAGTTGGTGGACCTGGCGGTGCAGGCGGTGGACGGGACCAGGGTATCTGCCGACGCATCGTCCAAACGCAGTTATGATGCCAAGGGACTGACCAAAATGCTGGAGCGGTTGGACCGAACCATCGCCGAACTGGAGGGCCAGAATGAGTGGGAAACCGGCGGGCCCCCGGTGCGTCTCCCTGATGAATTGGCTAACAAGAGGACCTTGCGCAACCAGGTACGCCAAGCGATGAATGAACTGGAGGACCTGAAGGGTCGCAAAAACATCAACCTGACAGACCGGGACGCCCGTCTTATGAAAATGAAGCAGGGCTTCTTGCCGGCCTACAATGTCCAAGCCATGGTTTCGCCAGTAAAGACGGGCCAGGAAACGTCCGGCATGCTGATCACGGCCGTTGAACTGGTGGATTAACCAGCAGACTTTGCCAGGCTGATCCCGATGCTCCAAGGGGCGGAGGAGACTACCGGGGTCAAGACGCCGCTGACCCCGGCCGATGCGGGCTATCATTCGGCAGCGGGGCTACAGGAATGCGCCGAGCGCGGTCAACGGGTGGCGATGCCGGAGTCGCCCAGAGGAATGGCGCTGGACTATCCCTACCACCAGGACGATTGCAAAGTAACGCTACCATCGCCGTCCGCTCATCCTCAGCCTGTCGAAGGATGCCTGTTCAAGTCTGCGATGGTTCGACAGGCTCACCATGATTGGGTCGGGAACAGACTTGCTGGTCTAGTCCAAGCACACCAGTACCTCGGTTTCCCCAAATTCCCGATGGTAGACATCCAGCACGTCCTCCATGGCGCAGACGAATTCAGTACTGGCACGGGGCGGGATGTACCAGCACTCCTTCAGCCAAGGCTTGAGCCGGTTTTTTCAGCGTCCGGCGCACCGTATCGGTGCTGATGCTTTCCACTATCTCCTGCTCCACCAGTTGCTCCGCCAGCAGGTGCAACGTCCAACTGGCCCGGCCTGGGGCGGTTGCGAACAGGCCATGGCTATCAGATGAGCCTCGCCCTGCCCGTCCAGCTTCTTCGCGCGGCGGTTGATTTGCTCCTTGCGCCCCAGGGCTCTCTCCAAACCTTCCTCCACACACCTCTGTCGCACCCGTTCCACTGTGGCGGTGCCCACCTTGAGGGCCCGGGCTATCTCCACGTCCTTCATGCCACCCTCGACCTGATTCTCATAGCTGAGGAGTAGTATGTGGGCATGGGTCTGCCTGTAAGCCGCCGTCCGTCCCTTGGACACCAAGTCCCTCAGTTCCTCCTGTTCCTCCGCCGTAAGCTGCACCCGGTACTTCTTTTCCATCACCTCATCCTCACTTCCCAGTCTTACCAGGATACTACCCTATATTACTCCTCTATCCATTATTCCAATGCTTTCATTCCACTAGGTTACTGGGGTTATTGGAGCTGTGAGCGGGTCGGGATTGGTCCTCAGCGCTGGACATTTCCACACTGTCACACGTGGCTTGGCAACCTGGGTTGACACCCTTCGCTACCATTCACGATGTGGGGTACGATAACGTCCATCAAGGCCGCTCGGAGGTGGAAGGTGGTTTACGACGTCATTGTGATTGGAGCCGGGTCTTCAGGGAGCGTGCTGGCCGCCCGGCTTTCCGAGGACCCGCACCGTTCCGTGTTGCTGCTGGAGGCGGGGCCGGACTACCCGGAGCTGGACCTACTGCCCGATGACCTGAAGCGGGGAAACAATTTCCTGAAGTCCGCCTTCGGGTCGCACAGTTGGGAATACCTGGCCAACATTACCGAGCGGCAGACTGCCGCCATACCCATCCCGCGAGGGAAGGTGGTGGGCGGCTCCGGCGCGGTCAACGGCCAGGTGTTTCTGCGGGGGATACCGGAGGACTACGACGGCTGGGCGGAACAGGGCAACGAGGAGTGGGCGTTCGCCAAGACGCTGCCATACTTCCGAAAGATGGAGAGCGACCAGGACTTCCGGGGCGATTTCCACGGCTCCAACGGGCCGGTCCCGGTACGGCGTTACCGGAGGGCGGACATGGCCCCGTTTGCCCGGGCCTTCTATGAAGCCTGCCTGGCCGAGGGATTCCCGGAGTCCCCGGACGAGAACAGCCCCGACGCTACCGGGATCGGTCCGGCGCCTCTGAACCACATGAATGGCGTTCGCATGAGCATGTCCCTGGCCTACCTCTCGCAGGCCCGGCACCGGCTGAACCTGACCATTCGCGCCAACGCGCCCGCCAGACGGATATTGTTCGATGGCGCACGGGCGGTGGGAGTGGAGGTGGAAAGCGGCGGGGAGCGGATGACGGCGCTGGGGAACGAAATTATCGTCAGCTCTGGCGCCATTGCCACGCCCCAGTTGTTGATGCTCTCCGGTGTGGGGCCCGCCGGCCACCTGGCCGACCTGGGCATCGGAGTAGTCCACGACCTGGCGGGCGTTGGCGGGAACCTGCGCGACCATCCGCTGGCCATGGCCCTCTACGAGTACCAGGGTGAGTTGGAGGACGAGACGGAGGCGATGCTTCAAGCACTGCTTCGCTTCACAACGGAGGGGTCAACCACCCGGGACGACATGCACCTTGGCATACTATCGTTGGACCCGGCCCATGTGCCAGAAGGGCTGCCCCTGGATATTGCGGGCAACTGCATTGCCATTTTCTCCAGCGTGCAGAACGCTGTCAGCGCCGGAGAGTTGAGGCTGCGGTCCAGCAACCCGGAACATCCTCCGGTAATGGACTTCAGGTACATGACCGACCCCTGGGACTTGCGGCGAACCCGGGAGGGGGTGCGTCTGGCGGTGCGGCTTGGCGACCACCCGGCCTTTCGGGGCCTATTTACCCGCCGGATTTTCCCCACCGACGCCGATCTCGCTTCCGATGAGGCCCTGGATGCATGGCTGTTGGACAACATCGGCACCCAGTACCACACGTCCGGGACTTGCAAGATGGGACCGGCCACCGATGCGATGGCGGTGGTGGACCAGTATTGCCGGGTGCACGGGGTCGAGGGCCTGCGGGTCGCGGACACCTCGGTGATGCCCGACGTGATTCGAGCCAACACCAACTGCACCGCCGTCCTTATTGCGGAGCGGGTGTCGGACTGGATCAAGGAAGGCAGATAGAGACGACTAGGTCGAACATGGAGAGTGAAAATGGAAGTTGAATGGATGAATCATACTGGATTTGTGGTCAGCGACATGGAGCGGTCGCTGGAATTTTACCAGGACTTGCTGGGACTCAGACAGGAGCGGAACCAGATTCTTGAAGGGGAGTTCATCTCTGAGTTGGTGGGGTATCCCGACGCCAGGCTGCACATCGTCTACCTGGGAACTGGCGACTTGAGGCATTCGGTGGAGTTGATCCACTACCTGAACCCTCCGGGATCACCGGCGGTCTTGCCGGAGCGGCACCAAGTGGGGGCTTCGCACCTGGGCGTGATAGTGGACGATCTGGACGCCTTCTATGCAGAACTTTCCAGCCGTGGGGCGAGGTTCGTAAGCCCGCCGGCCATACGACCCGGAGCCGTATACCCCATGGCCAGCAAGGGCTGTTACATGCAGGACCCCGACGGTAACTGGCTGGAGTTGTTGGAAAGGCCACCTGCGCCGGAAGGCGCCACCCAGGCCTGATGCCCTGCGGCCACTCTCGGCCCATGTGCGGGCGCTTCCGCCTTGATATCACCTCCTGAAATCAGGCTAAAGAACAACACCTCCGGGAGTAGAGTTTTTACCTATGATTAAGGGAAGTCTCGCCCACAACCGTCCGAAACTCTACCAGTACCGGAATGGAAGGAAACTGTGCGGCGCGCCCTCCACCGTCTCCACCATCCCCAGTCAATCATTAACTTCCGTTATTGCCTCCCGCCTCTTACTCTTGACCGCTTCCGTTACCGACGCATTCAACACGTAGTTTTCGATTATCCAGTCAATCCAGTTTTCACTGAGAGTGAATTCCCCGAGTATTTGCTCCATTTGCTCATCAACCGGTCTTCCAATGAACGCTCGCCCACTGCAATCACGGCCAGTATCGAATCCCTTTCGGGGAGACTTGTATAGGACTTACGCAGTTGGGCTATAGGGTTGCAACCCGGGGCATCCCAGGGGGTA
>VXOI01000216.1 GCA_009840175.1 Chloroflexota bacterium
GGGTTCACCTTGGGCCGCGTTTTCGGAAATATCCTGCCTCACCTGCTGCAATATGCGCCGAAGTACGACCCAGACAAGCAGGAACGGATGCGCCGCTTCCGCAAGAGCGGCGTAACGCCGTAAGTTCCGGGAGCCGCTCATTCTAGCGAAGGGCCTCGCCGTCTACTGGCTCCGCACTTATGCCGGGGTCATGCTGCTGGTGGCTTTCCTGGTCAATCTGGCCACCGGGTTTGTCCAGTTCGGGTTCAGCCTTACCCTGCCCTCGATGGAGGAATCACTCCACCTGTCGCACACCGAGGCGGGGCTGCTCATCACCATCTCTGCCGCGATACGGATAGGCAGTTCATTCGCTTCGGGGACACTGGCCCCGCGCTATGGCAGCCGCTCCATAATCGTCGGCGGAACAGTGGCCGTTGGCGTCAGCATGGTATTGCTGGGCTTTTCCCAGAACTACGGTATGGCCGTTGGGGCGGGCGTACTGATGGGAATCGGCAGCGGCGCGGCGTTGACCCCCATCATGGGGCTGCTGTCCGCCTGGTTCCTCATGCGCGACCGGGGGCTGGCGGCCGGGATAGCCGCCTCCGGCGGCAGCATTGCCTTCATAGTTGCCGGGGTGTTCGTGCCCATCCTGACCGGGGCCAGTTGGGAAGACGGGTGGCGGCATAGCTGGCAGCTCTTCGGCGGCATAGTGCTGGCGGTGGCGGTGGTGGCTCTGCTGTTCGTCCGCGAGGAGCCTCCCGAAAGCCTGGAAGCGGGTTCCGGCCTTCGCGGGAACGATGGAACCAGACCGGCGCGCAGCACCTGGCCCGTGGAGGCGTTCAAGAGTCCCGCCGTATGGCTGATTGCTCTTATAGCCTTCACTTCGGGATGGGCGCAGAACCTGTTCACCACCTTCTTCGGCCTCTACCTCACCCAGGAAAACGGCATATCGCTGGCTACCGTCGGACAGTTGGTCATCCTCATCGGCGTGTTGAGCATAGGCAGTGGAGTGCTGTGGGGATGGATGTCCGACAAGCTGGGGCGCGGACAGGCATTCGCCTATTCCTTCGTGGTGCAAGGGGCATCTTTCGTACTGTTGGCGTTGATTCCGGGTTTCGTGTCGTTCCTGATAGCCTCAATACTGATGGGGGTGACTCTGCGTGCGACCTACACGATATGCGCGGCCTCGGCGGGAGACTATGTGCCGGTTCGTTTCTCGGCTGCGGCCTTCGCGCTGATGTCCGTGGGCGCCGGGCTGGGCAGCACCATCTCCCCCACCATCGGCGGGCTGGTGGCCGACTATGTGGCGATGAAATGGACTTTCTGGATGGCCGCGGGCGGCTCGGTGGTCGGGACAATCGGGGCCATCTATCTACAGACCAGACGGCAGGAAAACCCTCAAACGACTGCCTGATCAGGCGTCACGTCGGCCTCCACGACACGATGCAGGTCCGGAGAGGGCTGCCGCCCTTGATCCGCCAGATGCCGTCGTCTTCCTGCTGCAACGAATCGTCCAGCACTGCCGACAGCTTGGACGCCGCCTCCGAGCCGGAAGCAACGTAAAGGCGGCTGGCGATCATTTCCCGAGCCTCCTCTTCGCTGTCGAAGCCCCGTGCCGGGTCGGCAGGCAGTTCCTCAACCTGGTACGCAATCCCCAGTTCGTCCAGCACCGGCAGGAAATGAGGCAGGCTGGGCAGCGGATGTCGCGGTTCACCATGCACCTGTTCCCAGAGTTGGTACATCTGCGACTGCGGAGCCGACTGGAACACCACCATCAGCGCCAAGCGCCTCGTATTCTGATTCAGCTTGCGGACGAAGTTGCCTATGTCTTCGATGACGTAGACCACATGGCTGCACAGCGACACGTCGGCAGGTTCCACCACTGCGGTCAGCCAATCGGACTCGACAACTTCAACAGCAATGCCCGACTCGTCAGCGGTTTCGCGCAGCACGGCGCACATACTGGGCGATGGCTCGACGGCTGTCACTGAGCGGCAACTGAGGGCCAGCGGCAACGCCAGCCGTCCGCCGCCCGCGCCCACGTCCAGCAGCGTATCTTCAGGACGAAGGTAGGCGCGCAGCCGCTCCACCAGAACGTCGTCCGTGCGGTGCGGGTCGGCCTTGAACTGGCGGGCGTACTGCGTCCAGTGGTCGGTTGGACGCACACCCCGCATCCGGTCCGACTGTTCATGCTCCACCCGCACCATTTCGCCCCAGGTTTCCACAGCGCTCATAGGTTCCTCTCGCCATCTTTGGAAGGATTGCCGACCGGAATAAGACGGAACTGCATTATCGGAAGCGATTGTCGGGGGTGGTCCAGCGCAGCCGGGCGCCGACATTCACAAACCCCGCGCGCTCGTAAAACTCGATCTGGCGCTCGCCGATGCGCGGTGTTCCCAGCTCAACGACCTGGCAACCGCTGGCGACTGCGTGCTCCAGGGCGAAGTCAATGACCGCCCTGCCGACACCGGAGCTGCGCCAGTCGGATTCAACGTACATCTCCTGGAATATGGCATACCGCCCAATCGTGCGCACGGCCTGAACAAAGGATGCCGTACAGACGGCCCTCGCTGCGCCGTCCACTTCGGCGATTACAATAAACCCGGCATCTCCCCCGGCTGTAAGTTCGTCAAGAACCGGACCCGCCGCGTCCACAGGCCGTGAAGAACCGCCAAGCTCAACCAGCAAACCGTTCACCAGCCGCAGGACTTCATCGCGGTCGGACGGTCTAGCCAGCCTGACGTTCAGTGCCATAGCAACTCCTACCGGAGATGATTGCAAAACTCCCTCACCCTTGAGGGTGAGGGTGAAATCGCTGGAACGCAAAGCAGTCCGTTGGGAATTATACTCTCGCCCAGCAATGCCGAGCCGACGGAACTCAGGAAATGTGTAAAATTGAAGGCATGGGCGGAATAGTAACAATACTGCTGGCCGTGTTCGCCGCGCTGGTCGCCGGATGCGGCAGTCCCTCGCTGACACAGTTACCCGCAACTGCTCCGCTGTCCGCACCGTCCGAACCTACCCTGGAAACACTGCGGCTGGAGAGCGTCGTCAGCGCCGCTATCCTGGGGTTGATGGAGTTTGAGGATCCCACCAATTTCGCTCAGGCGCCGGATAGATGGGTGTATGTCAGCGGCCAGCCAGGGCTGATAGTTGCCATCTCAGATCCCGCCCCACAGAAAGAAGGCAAAACTCACTCCGTCTACGAAATCCTGGACATCCGTGAGCAGGTCAGCGACCGGGGATGGGAGGAGGGTCTGTTAGGGCTGGCTATTGATCCTTATGACGCTGCGTATCTGTATCTCTACTATTCTGCGGCCAACCCGCGCCGCTCAGTAGTGTCCAGGTTTTCCATCCCGGGGCCCGACAGCCCTGCCGCTGCCGACCCGAACAGCGAACTGGTTATCCTGGAGGTGCCGCAGCCCTACGCCAACCACAACGGAGGGCAGCTTGCCTTCGGCCCGGATGGCTACCTGTACATCGGCCTCGGCGACGGTGGGTCGGCGGGCGACCCGCAGGGCAATGGGCAGGACACCTCTACGCTACTGGGCACAATCCTGCGCATTGACGTATCCGAGGCGACGAAAGAGCAGACCTACACCATCCCGCCGGACAATCCTTTCGCCGACGGTGGTGGCAGGCCGGAAATCTGGGCCTACGGCCTGCGCAACCCCTGGCGCTTCTCCTTCGACCGCGAGACCGGCGAGCTGTGGGCTGGGGATGTGGGCCAGAACCGCTGGGAAGAGATAGACATCATCGAGCGTGGCGGCAACTATGGCTGGAACGCCATGGAGGGCAACCACTGCTTCCGCCCGCCATCCGGCTGCGAAAGCGAGGGCTTTATTCCTCCGGTGTGGGAGTATCCGCTGGAAGACGAGGCCTATTCGGTCATCGGCGGCTACGTCTATCGCGGCGCGGCCATACCGTGGCTGATTGGCGTCTATGTCTACGGGGACTTCTGCACCGGCCAGGTCTTCGGTCTGCGCTACGCTGACGGCGAAGTGGTAGAACACAAGCTACTCGCCGACACCGGCCTGCGGATCGCATCCTTCGGGCAGGACAACGACGGCGAGTTGTATGTGCTGTCGCAGGGCGAGGGCATCTTCCGGCTTGTCAAGTAGTTGTTTCCCAGAGATTTCCCCCTCACCCTAACCCTCTCCCTGAGGGAGAGGGGATTTTAGAGACGGTTGCACCAACCTACGCCGACAGGTGCTTGCCGTAGAACTCCAGCACGCGGTGCCACATATCCTGGGCCGGGGCGGCGCGGTAGCTGGGGCGGTAGTCGGCGAAGAAGGCGTGTCCGGCGTTGTCGTACATCACCCACTCGTAGGTCTTGCCGTGCTTGTCCAGCTCGGCCTTCAGCCGCTCGGCCTGTTCGGGCGTGGGATTCTGGTCCTCAATGCCAAAGAGCGCGAGCAGAGGGCAGGAGAGGCCGGAAACCATATCTATGGGGTTGACCGGGCGCAGGTCGGTAATTTCCTGGTCTGCGATGTGCCCGCCCGCAGAGTCCACGGCGGCGTCAATGTTGCTGCTGTGGCAGGCCATCATCAGCGTGTAGCGTCCACCGGAGCAGAAGCCGATGATGCCCACCTTGCCGTTGCTGTGGGCCTGCGACTTGAGGAAGAGGGCTGCACCGTCGAGGTCGTCCATCGCCCGCGAATCGGGGCTGGCGAAGAGCGTGGCAAGCACGTTCTCCGGCTCCGGCGTGCCCTCGCGGGTATAGAGGTCGGGCGCGATGGCCAGGAAGCCACGCCCGGCGAAGCGCACGGCGATGTCCTTGTGATGGTCCATAAGGCCCATGCCTTCCATGGTGACAATGACGGCGGGGTAATTGCCCGGCTCGGCGGGCCGACTGTAAAGGGCGTCAATCATGGTTCCGTCGCGGCTGGCGTACTGGATCATGCCGGTCTCAAGCTGCTGTCCTGCCAGTACCATCGTTCCACCTCCGGGTGCGTCGGATGATGTAGTTTAACCCACGCGCCACAGGGCTGCACCGTCGCCAGTTTCGTCCGAAGCCGCGATTGACGCAAGTGCCTTGGGGACTTACTCTGAAGCCACCCTATTCCGGGGAATCCGACAGGTGGGAGTCGCCATAGACATGGTTATCAGCAAGCAGTCAACCTACGAAATTGAAGTACAGGACGTGGAATATCTCCGCCACGGAGATCAGCCGATGCTGGCGCGGGTGTTCAGGCCCATCGGCACTGGGCCTTTCCCGATTATGGTCGAGCTGCACGGCGGCGCTTGGGTCAGGGGAGACCGCCAGATAGGCAACGCCGCCAACGAAGAGTTGGCGAGGAACGGCGTCATCGTGGCGGCGCTGGATTTCCGCGTCCCGCCGGTGGCGCCCTATCCGGCCTCCCTTGCCGACATCCACTACGGCATTCGCTGGTGCAAGACGCAGGCTGAGTCCTGGAACGGCTTCCCAGGTGTCGTTGGCGCAATGGGCACCTCCAGCGGCGCGCACCAGGCTATGCTGCTGGGTATGCGCCCTAACGATCCCCGCTACACGTCGCTGCCGCTCTCGAATGGAGCCAGCGAAATGGACGGCTCCCTGGGCTGCGTAATCATGGTTTCTCCGGTGATTGATCCGCTGGGGCGCTATCGCTACGCCAAGGGCCTGCGGGAGGACTGCACGCCGCCCGCCGGAATCTTCGAGAGAGTCGTGCCCATGCACGACCTGTACTGGGAGACCGAGGAGGCCATGGCCGAGGCTGCCCCTGCCCGTATGCTCGCCCGAGGAGAGCGCACGGACTTGCCGCCGACGCTGTGCCTGGCGCGCAGCTACGAGGAAGCTCATCCGCGCCCCGATCTCGACGAGTTCATCCTGCAATACCGCAAGGCCGGCGGGCAGCTCGACGTGACGATATTCGAGGGAGAGGGCGAAAGGATATTGCAGGACATTTCCACCCCGGTAGCGAAGCAGGCTCTCGAACGGATGACGGCGTATATCCATCAGCACATCGGGTAAGGGGACGGGATGATTGTAGTAACCGGAGCGGCGGGAAGGCTGGGACGCCGCGTAGTGCAGTTGCTGGCAGACCGGGGTAAAGACGTTCTGGCAACCGACCAGGTGGGTGCCGACGACCTTCCAGTAGAGTTCGTGCGTTGCCATCTAGGCGACGCTACGGCGGTGCATGGTGTCCTCAAGGACGCTGAATCCGTCGTCCACATGGGAGCGATCCCAGGGCCGACGCGGGCGGAACCACGGGTCATCTTCGAGAACAATGTCTCCGCCGACTTCAACGTGATGATGTCGGCGGCGGAGCTGGGACTGCGGCGCGTTGTCTTTTCCTCCAGCGCCTTCGGCATGGGATGGGCCCACGACGGCAACGCCTTCGTGCCGCTGTACCTGCCGCTGGACGAGGAGCACCCCATGATGCCCTTCGAGCCATACGGCCTGACCAAGCAGGTTGGCGAGGACATCGGCAGGATGATCGCCCGCAATTCCGGCACCACCGTCGTCAGTCTGCGGTTTACCAACGTGGCGCTGCCCGAGGTGCAGGCGGAGTTTCCCTGGCCTGCACCAACGCCGGAGAATCCCCTGACGCTGGTGATGTGGGCCTACGCCGATGCGAGGGACGTGGCCGAGGCCCACGTACTGGCGCTGGATGCGGAAATAGAAGAGTATGAAGCGTTCATGCTCGCTCAGCCCACCAGCCGTTTCAATGAGCCGACCATTGACATTGTCAAGAGCAACTTCGGCGACCGTGTCGAGATAAGGGAAGGGTTGACCGGCACCAGCAGCGTCATCAGCACAGCGAAGGCCCAGCGGTTGCTGGGCTGGAAACCCCGTCACGACTGGAGGTAGGCGGCAGGGGTTGCATCTTCTCAGTTAGACACTACAGGGCCCGGCAAAGTTTGCCGGGCCCTTGAAGTGCCCAAGAGACGAAAGGCAACCTACTCAGGTATGCCCAAAGCCTTTCGCACCGCCGCGCCAATGGGGGTAAGCGGGCTTTCTTCCGGCGGCCCGTGGGGAACCATGCGGTTATGCTGAATGGCAACGGCCAGCCGGTGCTGTGGAACAGCCCAACCCAGGCAGCCGCCGGCCCCGTTATGCCCGAAGGCCAGCGGATTGCTGCCCATTGCGCCCATACCCGGGCTGCCGGCGAAGTGGAAACCCCCGATGGTGCCGTTATGAGGTGTGCCACTTACAATGTCGTAGTCGCTGGGCGGGCGGGGTACGTGGAAGGTCCGCACCCGGTCCTCGGAAAGCAGACGCACACCGTCCAGCTCGCCGCCGTTGGCCAGCATCGCGTAGAACCGGGCCTGGCTCCGGGCATTCATTATCCCCTGTGCCCCCGGAATGCAGGCTTGGCGCACGTCGGAGCGGCCAAACACCTCCTGGGTGGTTGCAACCTCCGGTGGCGTGGCCCTGGGCCGCAGCGAGTCCGGCGGCACTCCCGGCGCGCCGGGAGGAATCGGCGGCAGATTGGTGAGCCTGGCGACCCGCGGTTCAACCTCTGACGGAATCCCAGCCCACAGGCCGGTGATGCCGAGGGGTTGGCAGATTTCTTCCTGGATGAACTGGCCGAACGGCCGGTGCCTGGGATCAGTGCGGCGCACTATCTCGCCCACTACCCACCCGAAGGTATAGGCCATGTAGCCGCTGCGGGTGCCCGGCTCGAAGAGCGGGTGCATCTCCGCGATCTGGCCCACCATCCAGTCCCAATCGCACATCAACTCCGGGGTAACCCCCACGGGCATCAGGGGCACTCCGATGCGGTGGGTCAGCGCATCGAACACCGTTCCCTTGTCCTTGCCGTACTTGCCGAACTCGGGCCAGTACTTGGCCACCGGCTGGTAGTAGTCCACCAGCCCTCGTTCCGCCTGGATGTGAAGCGCCGTCGCCGTCATAGCCTTTATGTTGGAGAAGACAGGGAAGAGGGTGTCGCCATCAACCTCTTGGCCGGTGGTTTCGTCAGCCAGGCCGCCCCACTGGTCAATCACCAGTTCGCTGTCCAGGTATGCCGCCACCTGTACTCCGATTTCACCCCGCTCTCCGATAGCGACATCAATAGCTTCCTGTACGATGCTCTGAGGACTCTCCGCCATAGTAGCGTCTCTCCGTGGATGATTTATCTTACCGGCCTGGGCTGTCATACCCAGGACGTTGGCACGAAGCCTGCGAGGAATGCTAAGACTTGTGCGGCGGGTTGCTGATGTATTCCTCTGCCTTGCGGAGACCCAGTTCCCGCAGTTGCCTGGTGTCCTCGTCGGCGTTGGACGCCGGAGGCAGCGGGACCTGCGTGTCTATGCAGAACGTGGAAACGTGACCGTTCTCGTCCGTCCCCAGGGAGCCGGGTCCCTCACCCGCCTGCACGCCCCTTATGCCCCTTCGCAGTTGCCGACGGAACATCGTGACGCCCCGGTCGGTCGCGCCCAGGTGCTCCAGTCCATGGACGGCGATGGAGCGCTGGCTGACCTGGGCCTCGTAGTCGCTGGGCTGGAGCTGCTGGTCCCGGAAGTTGTCAGATATGGGAAGCTGCGCGGGCAGCATCTGGTCGCGGTCCAGCCACCAGGCAGGTTCCCGCTCTTCGGAATCGGAAATATGGCGAAGCTCCAGAATCATCGTGCTGGTGTCGTCCCGCGGCACGATCCAGCGCGTCATCATCGGGCCGTCCAACCCTTCCTCCGGCCCCTTGCCGTCGTTCCAGATGGGAGCTATCTGTTGCACATTGGGCAGCACGCACTCCGTCGTCCGCACCCACACGTTGTCACCGACCCGCCGGGTGCCCATCGAGATCGCCCCCGCGGGCGTCTCCATGAAGTCGAGATTGGGAATGACCCCGAACTCGTCAGTGAACTGCGTCCCAGCCACTATGGTATGCAGGAAGGAAGCGTGAACCGGGTCCATGGCATTCTCGAGTATTTGTAGCCAGTTGCACGGGTAGTCGTACCGCTTGCCGGGCATCAGCCGGTATCCATCGCGCTCGTAAGTGTCCAGGATGGGAAAGTCAGGAATTTCTTCGGGCGGGCCCATGTAGGCGAAGATGATGCCCTGGAACTCGTGGACCGGGTACGCGCCGTGGCAGAGGCGGTCCTTGAAGGTGCTGCCAGCGGGCTCGCCGGGCGTTTCCAGGATGGTGCCGTCAACGTCGAAGAGCCACCCGTGGTAACAGCAGCGGATTCCCCGCTCGGAAACCAGTCCGAACTCCAGCGAAGTGCCCCGATGGGGGCAGTGGGCCTCGACCAGCCCGATGCGTCCGCTGAAGTCGCGGAAGGCAACCAGCTCTTCGCCAAGAATCTTCAGGCCGACGGGCACGTCGGCAAGTTCATCTGCGTAGCACACCGGCTGCCAGAACCGGCGCAGGTACTCACCCGCCGGGGTGCCGGGGCCGATGCGGGTCAACTCCGCGTCTTCCTGGGGAACCTGCGAATGGTAGTAGGCGCCGTATGTGCTCGAAAGGAAGGGAGCTCGGGTGGTTGCCATCGTTTTCCTCCCTATGTGCGTCTCGGCTTTTGGGGAATAACGATACCTTTTCAGCTATCATCGCACAAGACCGAAGCGCTGGTGATTCCTCTAAGGCGGAAACCGGGCGCTTCTCGCCATACGCGACGATTGCGAAGTGTTGTCTGAATCAGGACAGGAGTTACGCAGTTGACCGCTTTGTCACTCTGAGCGAAGCGAAGAGTCCTATCTCCGCAGACAGGGATTCTTCGCTTCGCTCAGAATGACAGGGCTGGACGGATGTTTTCAACCGCGTAACTCCTATCCTGATTCAGACATTTAAGTCGGACAATCCTTTCCAATCGTCCTGCCTAAATCCGGGGGCGGATGTTCTGGTTGTGGCTGAACAGGTTCGTCGGGTCGTACTTCTGTTTCAGGGCCGCCAGCCTCTGGAAGTTGTCCCCGAAGGCTGCCTGAATCTCCTCTTCACCTTCCTCTGCCTCCGTGCCAACCTGGTTGATGTATGCCCCCGATGAGAAAGGCGACAACGCCGAGGCCAGATCCCTGACCCATCGGATGTGGACCTCCGACTCACCTGGGTCAAGGAAGACCGCATTGGTGGCCCACTCGCACAGGGCTCCCCGGTGCCCGAAGGCGGTGTCGTTTACGGGCACGCGCCGGGCGGCGTTGCCCAGATACTGAAACAGGATGGACGAGAGCGGCGAGGTTATCCGGTCGAAGTATTCCAACGCGATGTCCACCACGTCATCGCTGACCTGACTCATGAAGTGGGACTTCAGATAGTTGTTCCGTCCTGCTGGGGCAACCGCCAGCTTCTGCGCCTCGGTGTAAGGCATGGGACGAACACCGTCCAGCAGTGGCGGCCCGAATTCCCGGAGGGGACGAATAACCCGCTCTCCTTCCTCGATAGAGCCGTGGTGGCAGAGGAGAATGGTGCAAACCTTATCGCCGCTTTCGGGGTGGGCGTTAAGGAAGGTAATCAGGTTCAGTTCGTCGGGCATGCTATCGGTCAGCTCGTTGACCATGGCGAAGAACCCATTCACCTTGCTGAACGGATAGACCAGGAAGCCCGCCAGCACCTCCGGGCCGACAGGATGCAGTTGATACTCGAGAGAGGTGACCACCCCGAAGTTGCCGCCGCCGCCCCTGAGCGCCCAGAGCAGATCGGGGTTCTCATTCGCACTGGCCGTGAGCGAGCGCCCGTCGGCGGTTACCACGTCGGCGGAAACCAGGTTGTCGCAACTCAGGCCATGGCTGCCGGAAAGCCATCCGATGCCGCCGCCCAGGGTGAGACCGGCAATGCCGGTATCTACATCCGTCCCTCCCGGCGCGGCGAGTCCGAAAGCCTGGGTCTCGTGGTCGAATGCCCCCCACTTGGTACCGCCCTGCGCCCGGACAGTCCTGGCCGCCGGATCAACGCGAACGCCGGTCATGCGGGAAAGGTCAATCATCAGCCCGTCGTTGCAGACGCTGTTTCCCGGGAAGTTGTGGCCGCCGCCCCGCACTGAAATAAGCAGGTTGTTCTCCCTGGCGAAGTTGACCGAGTTGATCACATCGGCGGTTCCGCTGCATCGGGCGATCAGGGCAGGCCGTTTGTCCACCATGGCGTTCCAGACCTGCCGGGCCCCGTCATACCCAGCATCGCCAGGGAGCAGCGACTCACCATTCAGGATGCCCCTGAAGTCCTCGATTTCCGCTCCGCTGATGGCGGTGTAGTCGCCCGATAGGGTCGCAATTCTCAGGTCTGCCATACGTCTGCCCTCCTGCCAACTGTCGCCATCATTGAATGCTGCCGATTATAGGGCCGAGAAGAAGGAGCCGCCAGTGAAACTTCCAATCAGTCGGGCCTTTCCAAAGTTGTTCAATCGGCCACACCGTTAGTCCTGGGCTTGCCGGAAGGGCTGCCGATTTCCCTGACACTTACCCCTTGCCATGCCCCGTGACCACTATCTATCGTTTATTTCGGATGGCAAGCGCGGCCACCGGCTATGCCGGTCAGGGGATGGCAGAGATGCGACAGGCGGAACCTTTTCGGAGGGGTCCAGGCTTGAGGTAAGGCAGTTACCGGACAGAAATTGACACAGTCGGACAATTTTTCAGGAGTTAGCCCCATCGTGCCTTACATTTCCATGAACATCCATCGAACCTGCAACCAACCCGCCATTAGGTAAATGGCACAAAATGGCAGGAAATGGCAGCGAAAACAAGAGTTAGGCGGTTTGCGACCCTGCCTGCCGGCCAGGTCTGTGATGAGAGTGCCGCGCCAGTAGCCGCTGGAATCACGGCGCGATGGCCCAGAACCCTTCTCAACACTGGCAACCGCCCGCCCGTCATTGTGATATATTGCCCTGTGCTCTGGCATCAGTAGGCGCAGATTCAAGGAGGTCAGCAGGATGGCCGACAAAGAACAGGACTGGGAGTATGGCCTGCGCACCGAGGGGCACGGGTCCGAAGGTGAAGGGATTGGGCCGGTTGTGCTGGGTGAGAACGGCTTCCACTACCGGGTGTCCGGGCACAACTGGGGCAACCTTCCCGAGGGCGTTGTTTATCAAGAAGGAACTTCGGTTGCAGTGGACTCGAAAGACCACGTCTACGTTTTCAACCGCGGCACCATTCCGATGCTCGTGTTCGACACGGATGGGAACCTGCTGCGCACCTGGGGAGACGGCGTGTTCGCCAACCCCCACGGCGTGACCATCGCTCCGGACGATACGGTCTTCTGCGTGGACAACGGCGACAGCACGGTACGCCAGTTCACTCCCGATGGGGAGCTGCTGATGACCCTTGGCACACCGCACAAGCCCAGCCCCAAGATGAGCGGCGAGCCGTTCAGCGTTCCCGCCCATGTGGCCTTCGACCGGCGCACCGGCGAGTTCTACGTGGCCGACGGCTATTCCAACGCCAGGGTGCACAAGTACTCGCCCGATGGAAAGCTCTTGTATTCTTGGGGCGAATCGGGCACCGGGGACGGTCAGTTCAACATCGTCCACAACGTGCAGGTGGACAATGACGGCTGGGTCCACGTAGCCGACCGGGAGAACCACCGTATCCAGGTGTTCAACTCCCATGGGAGGTACGAGGCCCAATGGGGTAACCTCTCCCGTGCCGCCGCAATCTGCATAGACGATCGTTCGGGCGAGGAACTGCTTTACATCGGCGAGTACTTCTGCGGCATCGCCACCAACGACATAGGCACCGACCTCGGGCCTCGCGTGACGGTGATGAACACCAAGGGCAATGTGCTGGCCAGGGTCGGACGTGAGAGCTACGGCGACCAGTCGGGCCGGTTCTATTCCCCCCACGGAATAGCCGTTGACTCAAAGGGAGACCTGTACGTGGCGGAAGTGTCCTGGACCGACTACGGCCGACACATGAACCCGCCCCGCGAGCTGCGCTCCATGCAGAAGCTGGTCAGGGTTCCCGACTAGCCCGCGGCGGCCATGCCGCCCGCTAAATGCCCAGCGCCGCTACCCCGGCCCGGGCGATTGCTTCATCATCCAGCCCGCTGGGCAGACCGCCGACTCCGATGGCCCCCACCACCGCCCCTTCGTGGAGAACGGCGACTCCTCCCGGTATGGCTATCAACTGGGGATCGCCGAAGGACTCCAGCGTCCTGCCCGTGCTGCTGAGTTGCTCGGCGAAAGCGGCGGTATCAATGCCCCTGACTGCGGAGGTGTAAGCCTTGCGAATGGCGAAGGTGGGCCGGAGGCAGCGGTCCATCCGTGCGTATGCCAGCAGGTTGCCGGCGTCGTCCACCACGGCCATATCCACCTTGCGCCGGTCAGTATCCCGGTTGTAGTCGGCGATCATAGCGGCGATGGCGTTCTGGGCCTGTTCCAGGCTGATCATTGTCTTGTTCCACATATTGCAACCTCTTTCCTAGATGTCGGCAGTTGGGGGTCTCATAGTGTGCCACGGAGTGTTCTGCTCGTAGGCGTGGGCCAGCCGGAACACCATCTGCTCGCCGCCGGGAGGCCCGGCTATCTGAAGGCCCACCGGCAGCCCTCTGCCGCCGAAACCGCAGGGCACCGAAATGGCGGGAGAACTGGCCAAGTTGAAAGTGTTGGTTCGCATGAAGGGCAAACGGGACGCGGTTTCCTTGCCGGTCACCGGGGGATCCTCGGTGAGGGGAACCGCCTGTCGGCCGGAGGTTGGCATAACCAGCGCATCGTAGGCGCCAAAGGCCGCGAGGACATCGTTACGCAACAAGGTGCGGAGCTTCTGGGCCTTCAAGTATGCCTGGGCAGGGACGAGGCTGCCGGTGAGCAGTCCGATGCGGTTGTCGTGGCCGAAGTCGTGGAGCCGTTCGCGGACCCACTCCTTCATGTTCTGGGCAGGTTCGACCGCGAGCAGCGTACCGGCTATGGCGTTGGCGTGGGCCGCTAGAGGAATGGATACCTCTTCAACCTCGGCGCCCAGTTCCGCGAGGACACCAGCGGCGGCGGTGACCGCGTCTGCCACGTCTGGTTCCACCACGTCGGCATGGAGCAGCTCGGTTACGATGCCAACTCGCTTGCCCCGGATGTCGCTGTCGAGCGCCTGCCGGTAGTCGGGCACCGGGGTGTTCCAGGTGGTCGGGTCCTTGGGGTCGTGACCGGCGATGGCCGAGAGGGTGATGGCCGCGTCCTCGACAGTGCGGGAGATGGGTCCGATGGTGTCCATGGACCACACCCCGCGCATGAGACCGTAGCGGCTGACCCGTCCCCAGCCGGGCCTCAGCCCGACGACGCCGCACCATGCCGCCGGACGGCGTATGGAGCCGCCGGTGTCCTCGCCCAGGGAGGTGGCGCAGAGGAAGGCAGCGGTAGCCGCCCCCGACCCACCGCTGGAGCCGCCTGCGGAGATGCTCAGGTCCCACGGATTGCGGGGGGTGCTGAAACGGTGGGTGAATCCGGTGATGGCGAACTCGCTGAGGTTGGTTTTGCCCAACAGGATTGCGCCAGCGTCCTTCAGTCTGGCGACTACCGTAGCGTCGTCGTCCGGCACGAAGTCGGCGGTGATGCGCGCGCCGCCGGTGGTGCGGATGCCCTTAGTCCAGATCTGGTCTTTGACCCCCACGGGTATCCCGTGCATCGGGCCTCGGTAGTTGCCAGCCAGGATTTCCTGTTCAGCCCGCCCCGCCTCTTCCAGTGCTTGCTGATGAAGCACAGTGATGAAGGAGTTGAACTTGAAGTCAAGGTCGTCAATCCGTTGCAGGTAGGCCTCGACCACCTCCACCGGAGACAATTCTTTACTCTCGATGAGGCCGGCAAGGGCTGACACGGAATGGAGAGGAAGTTCGCTCCGGGCCATAAGGGCCTCCTACGGTTTCCGGCTCTCTGATTTACCTATGGAATTGAAGGTAATCATAGGGGGCAACCCCAAGAGGGTCAACTCAAAGAGCCGGTTGTAGTCGGTGCTGGGTGGCTTCCTCGTAGGCGTGGCCCACCTGTACCAGCATCGGCTCGGTCAGGCGCCTGCCGACGAACTGGATACTGAGGGGCAGGCCCTCGCTGTTCAGTCCGGCGGGCAGGGATATGGTGGGCGCTCCGCTGAAATCGGCTGGTATGGTGAACCGTCCCCAGGTCCATTCTTCCTCTTCCATCGGGCCGTAGAGGGCTTCCGGCGTGACCCGTTCCGGGGGCGTGGTCATGGAGGGGCAGACCAGCACGTCTATGCTGTCGAATATCTCGGACAGGGTCCCGTTGAAGGACAGCCTGGTGTAGCTGGCAATAGCATAGTCGGTGGCGCTGTGGCGCGAACCCAGCTCCAGCCAGCCCCGGAACCAGGGGCCGTATTCGTCGGCGCGAGATGGGAAGGTATCGCGGTGGGCCGCAGCCGCTTCCGCCGAGCGGAGCACGCCCCAGGCCCGGGAGAGAGGCTCGGTGTCGGGCATTCGCACCGGCATCAGCCTGGCTCCCATGCTCTCCAGCAGACGGGCTCCTTCCAGCACCGCCGCGGCCAGCTCGGAGTCTACCTCGTCGCCGATGTACCGCTCGTCAACGCCGATGCGGACGCCGCGCACTCCCTGGGACATCCCTCCCAGCATATTAGGCACCGGGGCGGTGAGCGAAGTGGGGTCGTTGGGGTCGTGTCCGGCGATGGCTTGCAGCATCACTCCGGCGTCGGTGGCGCTGCGGGTCATAGGGCCGATGTGGTCAAGGGATTCGGCCAGGGCCAGCACGCCGTAGCGGCTCACCCGCCCCCAGGTGGGCTTGATTCCCACGGTGCCGCAGGCGGCGGACGGGAACCTGATGGAGCCGCCGGTATCGCTGCCCAGCGAGCCGTAGCACAACCCGGCGGCGGTCGCCACCCCAGAGCCGCTGGAGGACGCGCCGGACCAGCGGTCGGCGCCCCAGGGGTTCACCGGAATGTCGAACTCCGGGTTGTAGCCAGCCATCGCACCTTCGGTGAGGTTCAGCTTGCCGAGAATCACGGCCCCAGCGGCGTTGAGCTTCTGCACCACTGTGCCGTCGAAGTCGGGCACGAAATCCCGCAAGACTTGAGCGCCGCCCATGGTGGCGACGCCGGTGGTGAAGCACAGGTCCTTGACGGCGATGGGAATCCCGTGGAGTCCGCCCCGGTAATTTCCGGCAGCAATCTCCTGCTCGGCAGCACGGGCCGATGCCATAGCCGAGTCGGTCATAACCGTGGCGTAGCTCTTGAGTCCGCCGTCCAGGGCCTCGATGCGCTCCAGGATGGCCTGGGTCAGTTCCACGGGAGACAGCTCCCTGGCCTGTAGGCGGGCGCCCACTTCCGCGATGGTCTGGTAGTGCAAAGGCGTATCAGGCATCATTCCACTCCTGTTTCGTTCCGCTGGCTCTCCGCAGAGGATACCGGATGCGGGGGCGATGGTAAACTTGGTGCAGCATCGCGTCCCAATCCGCAGCAGGAGATACGATCAAAATGCGTATTGCCGTACCCGACCTGGTTTCCAACTCCTATTTTCCGGCGGTGGCCGCCGTGGAACTGGGGTTCTTCAAGGCCCAGGGAATAGACATGGAGTTGGAGATGGTCTTTCCGATTCCCAAGGCCATGGAAGGGCTGCGGGACGGCAGCATTGACTTCGTGGCCGGGCCTGCCCACGCGACACTGTCGGCGTTTCCCGGCTGGGATGGCGCAAAGCTGCTGGCGGCACTGTCCCAGCATACCTTCTGGGTGTTGGTGATGAGCGCTGACCTGGGGGTGCAACCCGGGGATGTGGAGGCGGTCAAAGGGCGACGCATTGGGGCAGCGCCGGGGCCGGACGCCGCGTTTCGCGCTCTGCTGACTGACGCGGGCATTGAGCCGGATAGGGACGGCGTGACGCTGGCCCCGGTTCCCGGCAGCGGTGAGCCCGGGGTGTCCTTCGGCGTTCATGCGGCACAGGCGTTGGAGAACGGCATGATAGACGGATTCTGGGCAAACGCAATGGGTGCCGAGGTGTCAGTGCGGAGCGGGATAGGCAGCGTGGTTCTGGACCCACGCCAAGGCGTGGGGCCGCTGGGGGCAAGAGACTATACCTTTGCGGCGCTGGTCACCACCGACAGGCTGATCGAGGACTCTCCAGCCACCGCAGAAGGAGCGGTGAGGGCGGTGGTGGAGGCGCAACGGGCGCTGCGGGCCGATCCGTCGCGGGCTGCGGATGTGGGGCAGCGGCTGTTCCCGTCTGACGAAGCGGTGCTAATCGAGGAACTGGTGCGGCGGGATGCTCCCTATTACACCGCTGGAATATCCCCGGAATCCGTGACCAGCCTCAACGAGTTCTGCCGGAATCTTGGTCGGCTCTCTGGCGGCGTGGCCTATGAGCAGGTGGTTGCCAGCCGGTTTGCTCATCTCTGGGCTGAATAGCAGGTGTGTTTTATGAAAGTTGATATCAGGGTGCCCGTTGGCCTGCCGGTGCAGGAGACCGCCGATTTCATCGCCGGATGTGAGGCCGCTGGTTTCTCAGGAGTCGGAATCCACGACCACCAGCACAGCGGGCGGGACGTTTTTCTCACGCTGGCTCTGGCCGCCGAGCGGACTTCCCGGCTCACCCTATACCCGGCAACCACCAACCCGGTCACCCGGCATCCCATGGTGCTGGCGTCGCTGGCTCACTCGCTGGAGGAGGTTGCGCCGGAGCGGATACGCCTGACCGTTGGCCCCGGCTACTTAGCCGTCGGCAATATCGGGCGGCCAAGGGCTACGGTAGATGCCATGCGCCGGGCTATCTTGACCATTCGCGGGTTGCTCCGGGGCGAGCGGCTGGAGTTCAGCGGGGTGGAGACCCGGCTGCGCAATGTGAGCGAGCGGCCGACGCCGGTGTTCATGACCGCCGCCGGGCCGCGGATGGTGGAGTTGGCCGGCGAGGTCGCCGATGGCGCGTTGCTGCTGGTCGGGCTGCATCCCAAGGCGGTGGAGGCCGCCCGCCGCCGACTGGAAGCCGGGGCGGCGCGAGCCGGACGCAGCCTCGACGGTTTTCAGACTATCTTCATCACGCCCACCACGGTGGCGGACGATGGCCCGGCTGCCCGACGCTTTCCGCAACAGTGGTTCCGTTCTGACCAGCCCTACCTGAAATACCCCAGCGACTCCAACCTTGTCTGGCTAAGGGAGGCCGGCATTGACCTAGCCGACGATTTCGTGCCCGAGAGTATCGGCGATGCGCAGGCGGCAGAAATATGCGACGCCTTCGGTCTGTTCGGGACAGCCGAGGAATGCCTGGCCAGGCTGAAGCGGGCCAGGAGCGAATCGGGCATCGAGCACGTATTCATCTTTCCCACCCACACCCAGGAGGGTGGTTACGATATGCCGCAGGCCGAGGTGAACGCCTTCCGGGAAACAATTATCCCCGGGCTGGTGGCCCTTCCGTGACAGCCTTGCGGTGACATCCGGTTCGGCAGTCTAGGCCCCCAAAGCAAACCTCAGTCAGCCGTTTCTGCGAACACTGGCATCACTTCCCTGGCAAACAGTTCCATGCTCTCGGTGGGGATGGGGTCGGGGAAGAGTAGGAAGAAATAGGTTATCCCGTTGTCAACGTATCTCTTGATTTGTTCCACGCACTGCTCCGGCGTTCCGGCGATGGCCCGGGACAACGAAGCCCAATACTCAGCCTCGGTAAGATTCGCTTTGGCCGCCCCTTCGGAAACCAGGCCATTAAACTCAGACTCGCTGCCGGCAATCACAACCCTGGTGTTGTGGCTTACTTCTATCTCCGAAGGTTCCCGTCCGACATTTCGACAGTGTTCCCCAAGAACATCAAGGCTCGCCCTGTGCTCCTCGAGGTCCATCTCGAAACCCACGTTGCAGATGTCCGCATACCTTGCCACTGCCCGGAAAAGGTGTCTCTCTCCGTGTCCCCCTATCAGGAATGGAGGGTGCGGCTTCTGGACGGGTCCTGGAAGGTTTCTTGCTCCGTTCAGAGAATAGTACTCTCCCTCGAAGGTCACCTCATCTTCCGTCCACAGCCTCTTCATCATCTCTATGGACTCTTCCAGCATTTTCACCCTCACGGAAGTGGGAGGGAATTCCAGACCGGAGGCCAGGTGGTCCCCCCTGCCACCGCCAGCGCCGATTCCCACTTCCAACCTGCCGTTGCTGATGACATCCAGAGTAGAGGCCATCTTGGCAAAGACCGCAGGGTGGCGGTAGGTATTTGCGAGCACCAGAGGAGTAATCCTGATCCGGCTGGTCTCGGCAGCCAGGGCCGAAAGGGTGGTCCAGCACTCGAGGGTAGGCACATTCAGCAGGTCGTAAAGCGTCGCGGAATAGTATCCCAGCCTGTCGGCCTCCATCCAGATCCGCCTGAGTGACTGGTAGGTGTAGCCTCCCTGATGTATGCGGACGCTGAACTTGACCTTGTTATTCATAGCTCTGACTAACAGCCTCAATTAACTCATCAACCAGAGGGGGTTTCCCGCGCATTTTGACTTCAACGGGCGGCGCCCTGTCATCTCAATCCGGCATTCAGGCTCACAGGCTCTTGGGGGGTCTTCCGGGGCATTCCTTTAGCCACAGGCTGGGATGACCTCTTCGCCGAACAGCCGTATGGCCTCCATTATCCTCTCGTGAGACGGGCCTCCCGAGTGGGCGTGGCGCAGCCGCAGCAGGAAGTATTCCGCTCCCACGGCCTCGCTCCAGCGCTGGAACTCTGCAACGCATTCCTCAGGTTCCCCCAGAATCAGCCGGTCCCTCCCCAGATTGTCCAGGGTTATTTCGTTTTCCGACCCGATGCTGCGGAATTCTGAGAGCCCGTTGCGCCAGTAGTACTTGTAGGCTGTCATCACCTCCGGGCCGTACACCTCTTCGGCTTCGGCGCGGGTCTCGGCCACCCAGGCGTCCCGCATCAGGACCACGAGCGGCTCCCGCCCTTCCTGTACGGCGGCCTCCCGGTAGGTCTCCACCAGTTCGATGGTGTTGGCGAGGTCGGTGCTGGGCCCGGCCACGAACCCGTCGGCCATGCGTCCAGCCCGGCGCGCTCCAGGCGGGGTGCTGGCCCCGATCCACAAAGGAGGAGCAGGCTGCTGAAACGGGCTGGGCGTGATGTGCAGGTTTTCCAGTTGATGGTATTCGCCATGGAAGGAGAAGGGTTCACCGCTCCAGCAGTGTCGGATGATCTCCACGCCCTCCTCGAACCGGCCCACCCGCTGGCGCACTGGCACTTCGAAGGCCCGGAAGTCCGCCTCCTGGTATCCCAGACCCACGCCCAGAATTATCCGCCCCTTGGACACCAGATCCAGGGTAATCACGTCCTCCGCCAAGTGTACCGGGTTGTGCAGGGGCAGCAGGATCACCGACGTGCCTACGTTCAGGGTGCTGGTGTGGGCGGCCACCGCCGTAGCCACGATCAACGGCGAAGGCAGAAAGCCGTCCCGGTCCTGGTGGTGCTCGCCGAAGAAGCAGGAGTCGAATCCCACCTCTTCTGCCAGTTTCGCCTCGGCGATAACCTCATCTATTCGTTGGTCCAGCCGCTCGCCCCGGGGCGGGTCGGCGATTGAGCTGTAGATGCCGAACTTCATACTTGTTCTCCCAAGGAGTGCCGCCAGACTACGCTGCCGTTCCGGCTTCTGCCGTAATGAGGGAATTAAAGCGGTCGCACGTCTGGCAACTCAATTTCACGACACCATACAGGTCGCAATTCCCTCCCTCGTCAGCGAGGTCAGATCTAACGAAATTGTCGTCGCCGTTTTCTTACTCAGTGGGTCGAAGGTAGCGGCGCAGTCTATCCTCCAGGCTTGGCCGCTCGTCGGCATCGGCGGATTGCCCTCCGGCGTGGCTTCTCATCCTGAGGGCATCTGCTTCGGCTGTCGCGTATGCCCTGACGAGTATCCTCGGCCCTGCGACTTCCGGGTCCAACTGGATTCTTTCAGAATTCGGGCCGGTGGACCAGCCATGCCTGAAGATTGCCAATTGGAAGGCGAGCGCCTCTAATCCCACGACCGCCTCCACTACTCGCTTGCGTTCGTCCTCGGGCATCTCGGACCAGTTGTCCTGGATGGCCCTGTCGGCTGCTTCGTGGACCACTGCTTTCTGGGTTTCCTCGTCCGCTCCCTGTTCCAGTCGCAGGCCTGCGACCGCTCCCCGCTGGCGTTCGAATTTTTCTGTCTCGGTTTCGTGTCGGTTCATCTTCCTTACACTCACACCGGTTCATGGATTAGGTACGGATCGGGGCGGACATGGCTGTTGCCTCCCTTCCCAGCAGTACCATTGTCCCCCCAAATCGGTCGCGTAATGAAACTGCGGGACTATCAGGGGTTCAATTTCAGGAGGGCGGGACGTACCCTTGTGTTCCAGTAGTCGCTATCTCCGGCCTGACGCAGCTCCTCCACCAGCTGTGCCGTCTCCTTTCCCACAGCCTCGGTCAGTTCGGAGGCAGTGCGGTCTCCGGCCAGTTCGGTGATTGCCGTCCTTAACTTCATCACGTATTCCGCGACTTCATAGGCAGCCCGGTCGGAAGCTGAACGGGCTTGCAGGGCCTCTAGCTTCTCCAGCCATTCCAGACCCCTTCTGGCATCGTCGTACCTGTCGTCCAGCGCATTGGTCGTAGTCATCAGGCGTCCTCCACTCTCACCAGCTGCTGTGCCAAGTATACAAGAGCTACTTGTGGAACTGGGGCAGCAACTCCTCGCCGAGAATGTCCAGTTGCTCCATGCTCTCCTCTGCGGGGCAGAGAGGGCGGACTACGAACTTGGACGCGCCGGACTCTATGTAGCGGTTGACGAACTCGGCGATGCGGTCCACCGGGCCGACGGCGGTGAACTCGGTGAAGTGGGCGTCGGGGCGCTGGCGGGTGACGTAGCGATTGGCTTTGATGGTTGCCTCTTCCACGTCATTGTTGACGTAGTACCCGAGTAGCACGCCAACGTGGTCGTCCTCAATCACGCGGTTGAACTCGTCCGCCGTCTCGAACAGGATGTCGTGGCCTTCCTTGACCTCTGCGGGGGTGGCGCTGGACACCAGCCAGCCGTCGCCGACGCGCCCGACGCGCCGGGCTGCTGCTGCGGTGCGTCCGCCAATCCATACCGGCGTTGACGGCTGGAGGAAGGGCTTGGGCGTCACCGATACGTTGTGGCAGGTATAGAACTCGCCCTCGTGGGTGACTACATCCTCCTCCCACAGGCGGCGCATGAGCTGGATGGCCTCGTCGGTGCGTGGGCCGCGACGTTCTTTGCTGACGCCGCAGGCCTCGTATTCTTCCGGCTCTTCCTGTCCCAGGCCCACCGCCGGGAAGAACCGGCCCTGTGACAGGAAGTCCAGCGTGGCAATCTGCTTGGCCAGGACCACCGGGTTGCGCAGGGGCATGGCGATGACGCTGGTGCCGAACTTCAGCTTGTCGGAATACGCGGCGACCATGGCGCAGGCCGTCATGGCTTCCAGGCTGAATTTCTCGCTGACGATGCGGTCACTGAGCCAGATGGAGTCGTAGCCGTGCCTGTCGCCGGTCTCCACCAACTCGCGCAGGTAGTTGGGGTTGTCGCCGCCCTCTCCGAAAGCTCCGGGCATATATCCGATGGCGATACTCATCTCAAATTCCTCTCTTTGCGTCTTTGCGTTAAAAAATCACCAAATCACCCAGCGAGCGGCTCCATCCCGGCCTCGGCGCGGGCGTCGTTGATGTGGTCGAGGACTCGCTGGCGCAGCGGGGCTATTTCGTAGCCGATGTCGGCCAGCATCCGGCTGTTGTCCACGAGGTATACGTGGGGGACGGTGCGGTCGCCGGTGATTATCTGCGCGTCGGGGATGATGCTGCGCACGGCGTCGGCCATGTCCTTGATGGTGGCGAGGTTGCCGCCGCTGATGTAGGTGCGGTGGTTCAGATTCTCCGCCAGCGCTGCCCGGACGAAAATCTCGGCGGCGTCCTCGGCGTGAATCATCGGCGACGGCTCATCCTCGTGGAAGGGCATGGATATGGTCTGTCCTATGGCGGGCAGCGACACCATGAGGCCGCCGATCATGCCGGTCATTCCGGTGACGCGCCCGTGGCCGAAAACGGTGCAGATGCGGATGCCCCGCAGATCGAGGCCGTAGAGGTCGGTATAGCGGCGGGCAGAGAAGTCGTTGACCGACTTGGTCATGCCGTAGACGTTGATGGGGTCGTTGACGTCGTCCTCGTTGATGAGCCGCTCCCCGAAGGTGTCCTGAACCCCGTAGACCGCGATGGAACTGGCGTACACCACCCGCTCTATGCCGCACCACCGGGCCGCCTCGAAGACGTTGTTAGTGCCGCCGATGTTGACCTGCATAGCGAAGTGGGGGCGGTCCTCGGTGTCGGGCGGCAACAGCGCCGCCATGTGTATGATGCGCGTGACCCCGTGGGCATTGATGGCCTCCATCAATTGGGGTAGTTGCGTCACGTCGCCCCGGTACAGCTTGATGCGGTCGAGGTAGGGCGTCAGGTTGGCGCGGGGTGGGGCGAGGTCGAAGCAGACCACCTCCTCACCGCGCTCCAGCAGCTTGCGTATGATGCGGTTGCCGATGAACCCGGTCCCGCCGGTCACCATCACGGACATTTGCGTTCTCCCGGCACTTCCAATCCTTCGACCTTCCAAGAAGGGTCACTCATTTGGAAGATGTTTACTTATCAATCCGCGTCCATGATAGATTGGCGGCAGACGGCCCGCAATCCCCGGCAAGTTCCGACGCCTCAGCGTTTGACAATTCGGCCGCCTATGGTGTATCAATCATCTACTATCAGGCAAGTATGCCGGGCAGTTCGGCGAGACTTCGCTGTTGCCCAGGAGGAGGAGTATGCCCGACACTTTCTATTGCAGGGTTAGCAACTTCCTGTCCGATCCTCGTGACCGGTTCATCGCCGTGGGGGAAACTTCCGACGAAGTCCTGGGAAAGGTCAAGGACTATCTGAAAAGTGAAGCCGGTGTGTCCCGCTATGGAGCCATTGATGTTGATGACCTGGAAAACAACATCAGGACGTGCATCTTCCAGCGGGGCACGAAGGCCATCCACAACCGTGCGCCGGATACCCGCTACTATCACGAGCCGCCGCCTCACGAGTAGTCGCGGCCCGGCTGAAATCCCTCATAACTCGTTGACCCCGCATCCCCCGAGCGGGGTCATTCTTTTGCGCGGCAGATTCACAAAGGACGCTTGGCCGGTATCCCGACGCGGCGGGGATAGCGCTCCGGCGTGGGAGCCACCTTCTCAAAGGCTACAACCACGCGGTTATCGGTCAGGCCGGGCAAAGACACCGGAAACAACCCCGCATTCCTTCCTCTGAGTTCCGACAAGGCAATCTCCGCCTCCGCTAACTCCGTCTCCAACCCGCCGTGCTTCAGCGCCACCGTTTTTCCACCCACGCGGCAGAAGGGCAGCGCGTATTCCAGCAGCAGGGACAGTCGCGCCACGCCCCGCACCAGCGCCAGGTCGAAACTGTCGCGCAAATCAGGCTCGCGGGCCAGGGCCTCGGCCCGGCCGGTGTGTATGGCGACCTTTTCCAGTCCCAACACGCCGCAAAGGTGGTCCAGGAATGCCGTTTTCTTCCCTACCGACTCGATCAGGTGGAGTTCCTGGTCCGGGAAGGCCAGTTTCAGCGGCAGCCCCGGGAATCCTGCACCGCTGCCCACGTCCACCACCCTGCGAACTTCTGCCAAGCCCTCCGTCACCCCCCGATAAGGCAGGCATACCGTCAGAGAGTCCAGGAAGTGCCGGACTTGCGCCTCTTCGTAGCCGGTGATGGAAGTCAGGTTCGCCCGCTGGTTCCACTCCGTCAGTTCCCGGTAATACAACTCGAACTGCTCAAGCTGTCCGGCGGAGAGGTTGATGCCCAACTCCTTCGCCCCTTCTGCCAGCAGCTTCATCGGCTGGGTCATTGCTCTTCACAGGCTGCCATGAGTCTTTCACCAAGAACTGGGGACGCCTTCTTCAAGGGAACCCAGCAACTCCTCCCTCACGCTCCACAGGCCGGCGTTTCGTCCACCGAGAGGGCAATCCCCAAAGGGCCCGTCACGGACTCTGCCAGTTGCGCCAGGCGGGGGGTGCCGACGACGATCTCCGACGGCAGACCAAGCAGAGTTTCCAGGAGTTTCACCAGCATTTCCTGCCTGTCGGTATCCGACGGGTCAGGCCCCATGAAAAGTTCAGGAATCACGAATCCTGAGTCGGCTTCCACCAGCATAGCGGACACTGGGAAGTGAGGGCGCCCGCCCCTTTCCTCCCGGGCCGGCGCATGAAGGAAAAAGATGCCCAATTCCCAAACCGAGTCAGTCCGGGGCTTTGAATCGGCCAACCGCTGGAGGCGTTCCACATCCGGGTAGTCCGGCGCGGGCGAAGGCAGGGGAAACAAGAGGGGCTCCCAACGATTATGCCACTCGCCGTTACGAAGTGTCCGGGTCAGAAACATATCAGGCTTATCTTCGTGGTCAAAGGTCAGTTTACCCTTCTCGACCAAAGACGCGAGGTCTGTCATGCTTCGCAATGCCCATGTCAGGAACACGGCCTCACCGTCCTCCAACCGCCAAGGCAAGTAGCCGGGCCTGAAGGTCTGGAACAAGGGCCACCGGCCTCGTCCACGGTATCTGAGTCCCAGACCGCGAATCGTATCGCGTTCCGCCTTGGACAGCTCTTCGCGGTCGGCGAGCATGGCGGAAAGTGCATTCGTGGCGTCCAGACTTTCCAGCGAACCCAGTTCCAACGCTCCCGTCATCAGCATCAAGTATCCGGCCAACCCCTCGTCGCCCCGATACATGGCCAGTCCGTATTCCATTCCGCCGCTGCCCAGGACGACGCAGTAACCTTTTTCCTCTCCGGAGGGATGCTCGACGGTCACCAGATGGGTGTCATCGAAGAATTGCCAGGGAGCGGCCTGGTAGTATTCCCGAAACGCCTCATGCAAGTCGAGCCATTGTTCGGAGCTTGGTTCGGCCATAGTTCTCACACAGTACCGCTTTGCTGTTGCCGGACACACTTCAACTGCCGGTGCGCGCCGTCCGGATTCTAGCACGCGCTTGACTGCAGAGGAGCAGCTTGCCGCCTTCATGGCGCAATTGACACGCAAATTGGCGGGCCGTAGAATTGCCCGTGTTCAGGAAATCCCCAAAGTGCGATTATCGGAAGGCAGAAAATGGCGACGAAAGCGTATCTGCTGGTAGAGACCTCCGTGGGCAAGACCAGGGAAGTGGCTACTACGCTGACCGGGTTGCCGGGAATAGCGTCGGTAGACGTCGTAACCGGCCCCTATGACATCATAGCGATGATCAGCGCTGACGACATCTCCGTCGTTGGCGACCTGGTCACAGGCCACATCCACACCGTCAACGGCGTGGTGCGCACCGTAACCTGCGTAGCCGTCGGCGGCTGACCCAGGCCGCGCGCACGCCCGTACCCTACCCCACCCTGCTTCACACCGCCAGGGAGAGCCGTTTTGGACTTTAAGTTTACCCCTGAAGATGAGTCTTTTCGCCAGGAACTCAGGACCTTCCTGGAAACTGAACTGCCCGGAACGTGGGAGGGCGGCGGACGCTACCCCGAGGAGGACGACTGGGACCTGACCCGCGTTATCCGCCGCAGGATGGCGGACCGGGGCTGGCTGACCATGCACTGGCCCGAAGAGTACGGCGGGCAGGGCGCATCGCCGGTGAAGTCGGCCATTTTCAACGAGGAAATCGCCTACCTGCGCGCACCCGGCCGCGACATCTTCGGCGTCCGAATGCTGGGGCCGACGCTGATGATTCATGGCTCTGAAGAGCAGAAGCGGACGCACCTGCCTCCGGTGGCTCGCGGCGAAGTGCAGTGGTGCCAGGGCTACAGCGAGCCGGAGTCCGGCTCTGACCTGGCTTCCCTCAGCACCCGCGCCGTGCGCGACGGCGACGATTTGGTCATCAACGGGGGCAAAATCTGGACGACGCTGGCCCACCGCGCCGACTGGATAATGCTGCTGACCCGCACCGACCCGGACGCCCCCAAGCATCGCGGCATCAGCTTCGTCCTGGTGGACATGAAATCTCCCGGTGTTACCGTGCGGCCCATCATCAACATGGCTGGGGGCCACGAATTCAACCAGGTGCTGTTCGACAATGTGCGGGTGCCCCGCGCCAACGTCGTGGGCGAAGAAGACCGGGGCTGGTACGTGGCGGTCACGCTGCTGGACTTCGAGCGCTCCGGCATTGACTACTCGGCCAACGCCCGCCGCCTGCTGGACGACGTCCGTGAGTATGCCACCGAGACTAAACGCAACGGGCAGCCACTCATGGAAGTCCCGTGGGTGCGCAGCCTGATGGCCGACCGCTACATCGAGTGCGAAGTGGCCCGGCTGATTGCCTATAACGTCGCCTATATGCAGGGCCAGGGCCTGGTTCCCACCAGGGAAGCCTCAATGAGCAAGGTCTTCGGCAGCGAGACTGTGCGTCGTGTCACCGAGGCGGCGATGGACGTGCTGGGGCTGTATGGCACCCTCGGCCGGGAAGAGAAATGGGCGCCGCTGCGGGGCAGGGTCCAGGAACACTGGATGCTCAGCTTCTCCGGGACCATCGCGGCGGGCACTTCCGAGGTACAGCGGAACATAATCGCCGGCCGTGGCTTGGGGCTGCCGCGAGGCTGATCTGCAATAGACTTCAGTGAGTCTGAGACGCAGGGGCGCACCATCGTGCGCCCCTGTTAACGTATTTGGAGCCTAGGCGGCGCGCAACCGCGCTTCGCCTGTGGGGTTTCCCTGCATCGTGGCTTCCCGGCAGCGCTGCATAACGCGGAATACGGTCCGCACGGTTACCGAGAAGCGCTCGGCAGTTTCTTCAAGGCTCAATGATTCCTGTTGCATAATGTGCAACATACGAAAGTCGCTGGCCAGGCGACGATTGCGCTGGTACCAGGCCGGGTCGTCATACCTGCATTGGGGCAGCGGGCAATCGAGGCAGGAGTCCGAGGCTTCGCAGCCAGTATCCTCGTAGTGGTAGAATTCCGAAGCGTCATCGGAGAAAGCGCGTCCGTAATTTGAGCTGGCGGATTCAGGGCGGGCGGCAAGCAGCGTAACCATAACTGACCCCCAAACAGGCGTTCTAATAACGTAGAAATAATTTAGAACATGAGTACACATCTTGTCAACTCTTTTACGACTGAATTTGAGAAAATGTTCTAAATTGGATTAACTTCAAAAGCAAGGATTCCTGGAGGGCCAATGATTGAGTACGAAACAATGACCTACGAACGCAAGGGCAGGATTGCTTACATAATGTTCAACCGCCCACAGGTGTTGAACGCGGTCAACAGCCAGTTCGAGCAAGACCTGCATGAAGCACTGCTGGAGTTCGATACCGACGATGAGGCCTGGGTCGGCATTATTCATGGCGCAGGCCGTGCCTTCTGCGCCGGGGCCGACATCAAGCAACGGTTCGTCGCCATGACCCCGCAGGAAAGCGCCCGCCGTGAGCGCGGCCCTAACCCGGAGGGTTACTTGGGGCGGACTATCAACTGGAAGCCGGTAATCGCCGCAGTCCACGGCTACGCGCTGGGAGCAGGCATCGTCATTGCCGCCGAGAGCGACATGATTGTCGCCTCAGAGGATGCCAGGTTCGGGATCACCGAGACCCGTCGAGGGTTGGCTGGCGGGAGGATATGGGCCAAGGTCAACGCCTTCATGCCCTCGAAAATCGCCAGCGAAATGGTCATCACCGGCGAACCCGTGGAGGCCGCCGAGCTTTACCGCCTGGGGCTGATCAACCGCCTGGTGCCCAACGGCTTCCACCTATCCGCCGCTGAGGCTCTCGCCGAAAAGGTGCTGAAGGCTCCTCCCCTTGCAACCCGCGTTGGGGTGAAGCTGACCCGCCGTCAGTGGGTGCAGACTGGGGCCGACGCCGATATGCAAACACTGCCTCTGAAGCTGCACATAAGCGAGGACTTCAAGGAGGCCAGCCAAGCCTTCGTCGAAAAGCGCTCGCCGGAATACAAGGCGCGATAAGGATTGGGGGGCGCACAAGAAATCCCCTCAGCAGTGGATAGAGTCAGAAGCAAAAAATTCCCTCTCCCAGCGGGAGAGGGTTAGGGTGAGGGAGAAAGCCAGGGCAAAGACGCCCCCGTTTACCCCTCCACTTCCACCTGCTGCATTCCGTAGGGCGACTTGCCGACAACCATGCCGTTATCGAGTTGCACCACCGCCTTCAGGTTGCGAAAGAACAGGAAGGTCCGTAAGTCTATTTGCAGGCTGACGGTATGCCTTGACAGTTCGGGAAGAGTAAGTAACTCCACGTCGTTCAGCCTGTGGGACTCGTAGGCGGAAACGTCCCGCCGGTGCACCCTGGTATCAACTGATACCTCCACGGCGCACCCGGCTCAAGAGGAGTGTTGCAGCAAATCAACCGCCGCCCGCCCTCCTTGATTGAGGATGTGTTCCGCCGCCCGCTGACTCAGTATTATTTCCATGATGTTACCTCAGGTCGCAGGTTAGATGACATTTGCTGTCAGGGGTTATCCACTACCCAGCAGCAAGGCGTTTATCGTCGACACGCTGGCTGGGTGTACCGGTCTGCGGCGTTGCAGGCGCAGGGCCGACTCGCGGCAGAGGAACTCCAGCACGGCTTGATGCAGGCTTTCGTTGGCGACGTGACGCAGTTCCTGCTGGTAGGGGTAGGACTTTATCTTGTTGGGATCCAGCTTGTCGGCGATGAACACCAGCAGGCCCAGCGGCGTTAATCTGGGGTGCCCGGTGGTGTGAAAGCGCACCGCGTCTAGTATCTCTTCGTCGTCCAGGCCGTCCTCATGACGCAGCAGTTCCGCACCCACTGGGCCGTGCAGCGTTATTGGGGCCTTCCGCTCGATGTCCAACAGCGGCAACTCGAAACGGTCGGCTTGACGCAGGATTTCCTTTTTCTTTGCCGCTCTCGCAACGTCGTGGCCCAGAATTGCCAGTTCGGCCCGTTCCTCGTCAATGCCGTGCCGCGCCGCCAGGTCCAGCCCCACATCCCTCACACGGAATATGTGGGCGCGCAACTTGTCGGGCAGCGAGTCAAACCGCTCCCGGAGCTTGGCGTTGGCTCCTTCGACGAGCTCAGGATGGACAAGCGAGCTGGAAGTGGTCATCCCATATCACCCAGTTGCCGCCCGCCCATCAGGTGGACATGAGGGTGAGCAATGGTCTGCTGTGCATCTGGCCCCTGGTTCAGCGTCAGCCGGTAGCCGCTGAGGGTGACGTTCTCGCGGCGGGCCATCTCCTCTGCCACCACGAACAGGTGCCCCATGACGGGCACCTGGCCTGGGCCGACGTAGGCCAGCGACGCGATGTGCATATTGGGAATGACCAGCAGGTGCACTGGCGACTTTGGGTTGATGTCCCTGACGACGAAACAGCGGTCATCACGGTATAGCACGTCCGGGTTGGCCGTATCGCGCGCTATGGAGCAGAAGATACATTGCGTGGCAGTGGTCATCAGTTTTATCGCCTTCCCTTTTTCGGAAGTGTATCACAAGGGAGCCGACTGCCCGGCCAGCCGCTCCAGCCGCCTGCGCTGGGCACGAGTCTCGACAGTGAAGGACGCCGGAAGCTGGGGGCTGACGGATTCCAGTTCGGCCAGATATTCCTTTATCCTGCCGATGGCATACTCCACCCCTTCTTCGTGTTCCCAGTTTTCGTAGAAGTTCTGGTGCATGGATTTGGCAGACTGGAACATATCCCGCAAATCGGGACGCCCCAACTCGTCGATTACTTGGTTGGAAATATCGAACAGCAACGAGTGAGACTGGTGGTGCCATCCACGCCCTTCGGCGATGGACTTGAGAGCACAAGCCGTTGCACCCCAGGACTTCTCCGAAGCCTGTTTAAGGTCTCCCTGCCGCAGGTAGTCCTCGGCCCGGGCCATGTACTCCTGGCTCATGGCAGCATACTTGTTGTTGGGGGTCGTCATTGCGGCTATTCGCTCTCGATGCTGGCGAGGGCTAGTTCCTTGTGATAGTTGGCGTCACCGTAGCCGAGTTCTTGGACCTTGGCCCGGCGGGTGTATAGTTGCAAGTCGTGTTCCTTTGTGAAGCCGATGGCGCCGTGGCACTGGTGGGCGGTGGAGCAGACCCGGCGGTAGGCCTGGCTGATCCAAGCCTTGGCAATGGAAATTTCGCGCTGGGCTGGCAGATCCTGGGCCAGGCTCCACGCCGCCTGGTAGGCAACGCCCCGGCAGCCCTCGACGTCGGTTGCCATCTGGGCGCAGTGGTGCTGTACTGCCTGGAAGCTGCCGACGGGACGCCCGAACTGTGTCCGTTGCTTGACGTACTCTACGGTCATGTCCAGCACGGCGGACGCGCCCCCCAGCATGGTTATGCAATGCCCGGCCACGCCCCGCTGAATGGCCCGCTCCGCAATAGGCCAGCCACCGTTGACCTCGCCCAGCACCGAGCTGGCAGGCACACGGACATTGTTCAACCGCACTTCGTACTGACGCTCGTTGCCGATTATGCGTATGGGCGATACTTCTAGACCGGGCAGGCCGGAGGGCACCAGGAAAAGAGTAACGCCAGACGCCGGATCGCCTTCCTGCCCGGTTCGAGCAGCAACGATGATGACGTCCGCAACATGAGCATCCGGCACGAAGAGCTTGGTGCCATTCAGCGCATAGCCGTCTCCATCCGCCGTGGCCGTGGCTTCAACGCCCCATGCCTCGAAAGTGGCGGACGATTCGGTTACCGCCAGGGTCAATATGCTGCTGCCATCGGTTACTCTGCTGAGCAGGTCGTTTTTCTGGGCATCGCTGCCCCCGTCCAGCACTGTCAGCCCGCCGAGCACGACGGTGGAAAAGTAGGGAGTGGGAGCCAGGGCGCGGCCTATCTCCTCCAGCAGCACAGCCAGGTCGAGGAAATCGCCGCCGGTGCCGCCGTACTGTTCAGGGAAGGGAACGCCGGCCCAGCCAAGCCCGGCAATTTGACGCCAGAGCTCGTCGGAGTAACCGCGCTCATCTTCCTCCATTTCCCGCACCAGAGTGGTGGGACATTCCCGCGCCAGGAACTCCTGTGCGCTGGTCTTCAGCATCTGCTGGATTTCGGTAAGGCCCATGTCCATGATTATTTGCCTCTCTGGTGTTGGTTGCGCTGAACGCCGCGGCGCGGACAGTCTGCCGTGGCGGTGCCAGTATAGTCTATGCGCTATTGGCTCTCAACAAAGGTTCTTTCGATGTACCCTTTCATCGTGGTGAGTTCTGGTTGCCATTCCCAAACCTGCCAATCGGCACGACGGGCGTCAATCGTTCATTGACGGAATCGGTAGCTAAGTGAGCCGCTTCCAGAGTTGTCGCCCCCAGCAGCGGGCTGCTTCCTTCGGCGGCGAAGATCACAGGGGCAATTACTTCCATTCCCTCGATTACAAACACCGCGTATCCAAAGGGGATGTCGACTACGCGCTCATCTGCGAAGGCAAAGGCGCGGGTTTCGGTTGGCCGGACATTCACGCCCTCCAAGACATCCTGCGGGATGTAGCTGTGGACGGAACCCGTGTCAGCCAATGCTTGGACTTCAACAAAGGAAGACTCTTCCAAGTTGCCTACTAGCATTGAAACGCTGAAAGTTCCCATTGAGCTACACCTCCTGGACAATCTCCACCGGCGTGTTGCGGGCAACGATTATCTCCATTACTTCGTCGCTGTCGTTGACTGGCTGGTGGACGGCTTCGGCGGGAACGTAGATGAAGTCGCCGGGGCCGATGGGCAGGGGATTGTCCAGCTTGTCGCCCACGATGAAACGGCCGTGCCCCTTGACCACGTAGATGGCCGACTCGCAGTTTACGTGATAGTGGGGGCTGGAGGCGCAATGTGGCGGAATGGTGGCGATGGCCAGGTGAATGCCCGTCGAGCCAGTCAGCGCCTCGGACACCCCGGCAAGCCGCGTCATGGCGCCTGACTGGATCTCCACCTCCAGGCCGTCGTTGTGGATTACCTTGCACTCTGCCATTGCGGTCTCCTCTTGCCTGAGAGTATGCTTTGCCGCCCGCTAGATGCTGCGGACGAAGGCGTTCAGCCGCTCTATGGCCCTGCTGATGTTTTCCTGAGAGTTGGCGTAGGACAGGCGGACGTATCCGTCGCCGTATTCCCCAAAGGCCGAGCCGGAGAGCAATGCAACGCCAGCTTCCTGCATGGCGCGATCCTCGAACTCGCGGCTGCTCAGGCCGGTGTCCGCAATGCTGGGGAAGGCGTAGAACGCGCCCTCCGGCTCCGGGCAGCGTATGCCTGGGATGCTGCGCAGGCCGTCGGTAATCAGGCGGCGGCGGGCGGCGAACTCAGCGGCCATGGCCTCCACCTGGTCGCGCGGGCCTTCCAGGGCGGCGATGCCCGCCTTCTGTGTGAAGGTGGCGGCGCAGGACACGCTGTTGACCGCCAGCCGGACAACGTGAGGCACCAGTTCCGGCGGCATGATACCGTAGCCCAAACGCCAGCCGGTCATGGCATAGCTCTTGGAAAACCCGTCAAGGATGATGGTGCGCTCTTCCATTCCAGGAATCGAGGCGATGCTGAAATGCTCGCCGGTGTAGAGGATGTCCTTGTATATCTCGTCGGCCATCACGTACAGGTCGGGATGCCGCATCACCAGTTCCGCGATGGTTCGCAACTCGCCTTCCGACAGGGCAGACCCACAAGGGTTTTCCGGCGTATTGAGGATAATCAGCCGGGTCTTGTCGGTAATCTGAGATGCGAGCTGGTCCAGGTCAGGGTGGTAGTTCTTGGACTCCAGAAGCTGCATCGGAACAGGGGTGCAGCCGGTGAAGCGAATCATGGACTCGTATATAGGAAAACCCGGGTTGGGGTAAATGACTTCGACGCCCGGTTCACCCAGAGCCAGCAGCACATAGAACATGATGGGCTTGGCGCCGGGGGTGACCACCACGTTGTCCGGCTCGGTGTTGGTGCCCCGCACTTCGCGGCTGTTGCGGGCGATGGATTCGCGCAGTTCCGGAAGGCCAGCGGTGGGGCCGTAGTGGGTGAACCCATCGCTGATGGCCGCCATTCCGGCGTCTATGATGTGCCGGGGCGTGTCGAAATCCGGTTCGCCGATTTCCAGGTGGATGATTTCCCGTCCCTGGGCTTCCAGAGCGCGGGCCTTTGCCAGTACCTCAAAGGCGCTCTCGGTGCCCAGATCGTGCATTCGGGCGGCGACTGTCATCTGTCCTCCGGTAGCCTGTTAATCCCTTTTCCCTTGAGGGAGAGGGCTAGGGTGAAATCCGCTGGGTAAGTCGTCATCGGATTGCAACGGCAGTCTACTCCGGTTGTGCCTGGTTCTGGGTGCGGACGGGCAGGCCGTAGATGCCTATGAACCCGGCCGCCGCAGTGTGATCGAACTGGTCCTGCCGGTCGTAGGTGGCGAGGCCATAGTTGTAGAGGGCACGCGGAGCCTGCCTGCCGACGACGGTGCAGCTTCCCTTGTGCAGCCGCAGTCGAACTTCGCCGGTGACGTGGCGCTGCGTGCTTTGCACGTAGGCGTCCAGGTCGGCCCGGTGGGCGGTGTACCACAGGCCGTTGTAAATCACGTCGGAGTATTCCTGGGCGATCCGGGCCTTGGTGCGGGCCTGCTCCTTGCTCAGGGTCATGGTTTCCAGCGCCTTGTGGGCCGCGTGGAGTATGACCGCTGCCGGACATTCGTAAATTTCACGCGACTTGATGCCTACGAGCCGGTTCTCCACGTGGTCAACGCGCCCCACGCCGTGCTCGCCGCCGACGGTGTTCAGGTGGCTGATCAGGGCCACGCCACCCATGGACTCGCCGTCTACGGAGGTGGGAACTCCACGCTCGAAGCCTATCTCGATATAAATCGGTTCATCGGGGGCGTCGGATGCGGACTTCGTCCACAGGTAGGCGTCATCCGGCGGCTCCAGCCACGGGTCTTCCAACTCGCCAGCCTCCACGCTGCGGCCCCACAGGTTCTCGTCCGTCGAGAAGCGGCTGGCGCGGGTGTTGATTGGCAGGTTGCGGGCCAGCCCGTATTCGATTTCGTCGTCGCGGCTCATGCCCCAGTCGCGGATGGGCGCTATTACCTGTAGGTCGGGGTCAAGGGCCATCACGCCCACCTCGAGCCGCACCTGGTCGTTGCCCTTGCCGGTGCAGCCGTGGGCCACGGCATAGGCCCCGTGCTCCCGCGCCGCCTCCACCAGGTAGCGGGCAATGAGCGGGCGGCCCAGCGCAGTAGCCAGCGGGTACTGCTCCTCGTACACCGTTCCGGCCTGCAGGCTGGGGTAGAGGAATTCGTCCACCAGCGTCTGCCGCCCGTCTACGATGACGGCCTCGACCGCTCCGATGGACAGCGCCCGCTGGCGGGTCGTCTCCAGGTCCACCATCCCCAGGTCAATGGTGAGCGTGACAATATCGGCGCCGTATTTCTCCCTGAGCCACGGCACCGCCACCGTAGTATCCAGCCCGCCACTGTAGGCGAGGACGATTCTATTTTGCGTCATTTGAGAAAGCGACTCCAGTTCATATATCAAAGGGCTGACAAAAAATCTGCGACAGATACCTGTGCATCCTTGAGTATCTTGCGGACAAGTCGACGTTCCAAGTCTCGGGAACCATGGAACGGGACAGTTGTCCATCGTCCGTCTGGATGCTTCAGGATAATGTGGCTACCACGTTGGTGGTCGAACTCGAAACCTAGATTATATAAGCCTCCGAGGACTTCTCTGGCCCTGAGAGTCGGCATCCGGCCCATGGATTTCTACACCGTAATCCGGTGTACGCCTACGAAACGGTCTGCTACATCCGGGCGGTTCTCCCTTTCTTCCAGAACCAGGCAAATAACCTCTCTCATATTCCGCATGAGTTCCTCGAGAGTTAATCCCTGGCTGTAGCAGCCCTTTAGCTGAGGGACTTCGCCCACGTAGTAACCGTCTTCGTCCTGTTCCACGACGACATAGAAGTCCCGCATCTCTATCGCTCTTCCACCTCAACTTCCAGCTTATACACGCCAAGAAATCCGGAGTCCACGTCCAAGTCGTCATCTACCCGCGCAAGTATGATTGCCTTCTTGATGTTGACCATCAGTTCATCGAGATTCTCCCCATAGGCGGTACAGTCCCTCAATTGAGGGACCGTACCGATGAAGCCGTGGTTATCGTCCTTTTCAATCAGAACGTGATATTCTCGCTCGTCCATGTCCTTATCCTTGTCCGCCAAGAACACAGTGCTGGCGCTAGATCTTCGCCAGCGCGGTGCTCAACCGCTCGGCCGCCTCGTCCACTTCCTCCCGCGTCACCGTGAGCGGGGGCATGAAGCGGACGGTGTTGGGGCGCGGACCGTTGAGCAGCAGGCCGGCCTCGTTGGCGTTGGCCAGCACCTGCGGCGATATGGTGTCCTCGAAGTCCATGGCCGCCAGCAGGCCCTTGCCGCGCACCTCAGACACGAAGGAGAAGCGGTCCTTGACCTCGTTCAGGCGGCCCAGCAGGTACGGCTCCATCTCCTTGACGTGGCCGGGGATGTCGTTGTCAATCATGTACTTGGTGCCGGCGTAGCCCGCAGCGGTGGTCAGGGCGTTGCCGCCGAAGGTGGAGCCGTGGTCGCCCGGCACCAGGGCCTGACAGTGGGCCTTGGACAGGAACGCGCCGATGGGAACGCCGTAGCCTAGGCCCTTGGCCAGGGTCATAACGTCCGGCTCAACGCCGTATTCCTCGTATCCGAACAAGCTGCCCAGCCGGCCCATGCCGGTCTGCACCTCGTCCAGGATGAGCAGGATGCCCTGGCTGTCGCACCACTGGCGCAGGCGTTGCAGGTAGTCATCGTCTGGGATGATCACGCCGGCCTCGCCCTGCACCGGCTCCACCATCACGGCGGCGGTGCGCTCCGACGTGGCGCTGATAACTGCCTCGACGTCGTTGTAGTCCACGTGGACGAACCCTGGCAGCAGGGGCGCGAAATTCTCTTGATAGTGGGGCTGGCCGGTGGCGGCGACGGTGGCCTGGGTGCGCCCATGGAAGGAGTTGAAGGCAGTGATGATTTCGTATGCGCCGTCGCGCTGCGTCTTACCGTAGCGCCGGGCCAGCTTCATCGCGCCCTCCACCGCCTCGGCGCCGCTGTTGCCGAAGAAAATCAGGTCGAGACAGCTATTCTCGATTAGCATCTCGGCCAGTTGCAACTGCGGCACGGTGTAGAACTGGTTGGAGGTCTGGATGAGCGTACCGGCCTGCTCGGCGATGGCCTGGGTGAGCACCGGGTGGCTGTGGCCCAACTGGTTCACGGCCCAGCCGGCCACAAAGTCCAGGTACTGTTTGCCGTCGGCGTCCCAGACCTCGGTGCCCTGGCCGCGGACGATGACCACCGGCTGGCGGCGCACGGTCTGGGCGTAATACTTCTTCTCAATGTCAATCCAGTCGCTGCTGTTGCTCATGGCGAGTCCTCATCTCCCGATAGTCCTTCAGGTTGCCGTTAGATTATCGCACAACCGCCGCAATCTTTCACACGGAAGAACTGCGGCGGCTTGAGAGGCGTATCGGCGGGGCTATTACGGTGGCTTCAGGAGCGCCGCCTCAACCCCGCCGTAATCGTCGTCCCCGTTGCGCGGCCTTGCAGGCAGTCCAGCAGGGCGTTGGGGTGGCGGCCGTCTGTGATGTCTGCGGTCGCGCCGCCTTCCAGTCCGCGCAGGCAGGCTTGCAGCTTGGGGATCATGCCGCCGCCGGCCACGCCGGAATTCAGCAGCGTGTTGGCCCGGCGCTGGTCCAGGCGAGGGATGACCCGGCCTCCGCCGTCCATTACACCGGCCACGTCGGTCAGGAACACCAGCCGCTCGGCCTGCAACTCCCGAGCCAGTTCCCCGGCCACGGTGTCGCCGTTGATGTTCAGGGGTTTGCCCGCGTTCTCCGAGCCGTCGAACTTATGCACACCCAGCGGCGCAATCATCGGGATGTAGCCAGCATCCAGCGCGGCGCGGATGGGGGCGGCGTTCACTTCCTGAATCTCGCCGACGTAGCCCAGTTCCGGGTTGGCGATGCCGCAGGTCAGCATACGGTTGTCTATGCCGCTGAGTCCGAGGCACCTGCCGCCCAACTGCTCCAGCAGCGAGACCAGTTCCTTGTTTATCAGCCCGCCCAGTACCGCCACGACGATTTCCAGGCTCTCGGCATCGGTGACTCGCAGCCCCCCGACGAACTGCGGCGGGATGCCCTGGCGCTGCATCCAGCGGGAGATTACGTTGCCGCCGCCATGCACTACGACAACCTCCGTTCCATCCTGCTGCAACTTCACCAGGTCCAGCAGCGTGGTGTCGTGGCTGCCCAGGGTGCTGCCGCCGATTTTCACTACAATGGGCAGAAGGATTCTCCTGACAGACAAAATTTAACCACAGAGAACATAGAGGCCACAGAGATTTTTCTTTATATCCTTAGTCCTCTGTGCGCTCTGTGTTCTCTGTGGTTAATAGCCTCAGTCGGTTAGGTGGTGTAAGCGCTGTTGATTACGACGTATTCCTCGGTCAGGTCGCAGCCCCAGGCCGTGGCGTTCTCGTCGCCCAGGTTGAGGGCGATGCGGAAGGTGACCTCGTCGCCCCGCATCAGCGCCACCACGGCGTCGCGGTGGAAGGGGATGGGCCGGCCCGCCTCCATGATGCACACGCCGTTGATGAACAGGTCTATCTTCTCCTCCACCGCCTCGGCCTGGCTGCGTCCCAGCGCCGCCAGCAGACGTCCCCAGTTGGGGTCTGCGCCGTAGACCGCCGACTTGACCAGCAGTGACGAGCAGATGGTGCGGGCAGCGACGCGGGCGTCTTCGCTGGTGCGGGCGCCGGTGACCTCGACCACCAGCAGGTGGGTTGCGCCCTCGCCGTCGCGGGCCAGCAGGCGGGTGAGCTGCACGCACACTTCCAGCAGTCCGGCCTTGAACGCCTCGGCCTCCGGCGTTCCGGCGGTGATGACCGGGTTCCCTGCGGCCCCGTTGGCCAACACCACCAGCGAATCGTTAGTGCTGCTGTCGCCGTCAACGGTCAGCATATTCAGCGAGTAGTCGGCAACTTCCGGCAGCATCTGGCGCAGCAGGCCCTGGTCTATGGCGGCGTCGGTGGCAACGAAGCACAGCATGGTCGCCATATTGGGGTGGATCATTCCCGATCCCTTGGCCACGCCGCCGATTTGTACCTCTGTGCCGCTGATGTCCACGGTCACACCCACTTCCTTGGGGTGGGTGTCGGTAGTCATCATGGCGCGGGCCAGCGGATTGCCTCCGTCCTCGGACAACTCAATCTGCTCCACGCCCGACCTGATGAGGGTCATGGGCAATTCGACGCCTATGACTCCGGTGCTGAATACCAGCACTTCCTCGGGCTTCACGCCCAGGGAACCTGCGGCGATGACAGCCATATCCTTGGCGTCTATGTAGCCCTGCTCGCCCACCCCGGCGTTGGCGATGCCCGAGTTGACCACCAGCCCCCGGATGGGCTGTCCCCCGGCAAGGGTTTCGCGGTTGACGGTCACCGACGGGGACACGATGCTGCTCTTGGTGAACACCCCGGCTGCGGCGCAGGGGGTATCCGACAGCAGCATGCCCACGTCCATCTTGTCGTCGGAATAGGTCTTGATTCCGGCATAGGTGCCGCCCGCCCGGAACCCTCGGGCCGTGGTGATGGTGCCGCCGTCAACTTTGCTGATACCGCCGGGCATGGGCAACCGTCCTACATGCAGGATTGACCTATTGGTAGCTGTTTCAAGCCGCACAGAGTATACCATAAGGCGGTTCCTGTTCCGATAGCCAACGCGCTTTGCGATCAGGACGATTGCAAAGTAGCTGTAGTGGGTGCCTGTCATTCTGAGCGCAGCGAAGAATCCCTGGCTGCGGGAAAAGGACTCTTCGCTTCGCTCAGAGTGACAGGGTGGACTTTGCAATCGTCCTGGCTTTGCGATACAGCGGGCTTGCCCATATACTTTGATTGAAGAGTATGTCTCTAACGTGATAGTGCCGTGGCTTGATAAAACCTGGGCCACGGCGGACGGTGTGATTATATGGCTAAAGTAACTCCCTTCCGTGGGTGGCGCTACAACCCGGCGGCGGTTGACGATATGGCCGCCGTGCTGTGCCCCCCGTATGACCTGATTACCCCGCAGATTCAGCAGGCCCTGATGGACCGGCACCCTCTGAACGTCATTCACCTGGAGGCCGGCGAGGGGCTGGACTGGTCCGCCGACCCGGCCGGTCGCTACGCCGAGACCTCCGAGCGGTTCGAGGAGTGGATGCGCGACGGAGTGCTGCGGCAAGACGCGGAACCGGGCTACTACCTCCTCCGCCACGGCTTCACTCTGGGCGGACTGGAACGCTCCCGGCTGGGACTGATTGCCTGCGTCGGTCTGGAGGACTACGAGACTCGTCAGGTGCTGCCCCACGAGTTCACCGAAGCCCCGGCCATACGCGACCGGGTGACGCTGATGGAATCGGTGTCGGCCAACATCAGTCCCATCATGTCCATCTACCGGGACGCTGGCAACGAGCTGGAGCCGGTCTTCCAACGGGTGATGGCTGGTACACCGGAAGTGGACGCAAGGGACGAATACGATACTGTCACCACTATGTGGCGCATCGCCAATGACGAAGACATCGCCGCCATTGCCGGCTTCTTCGAGCGTCGCCCTGTCTTCCTCGCCGACGGGCATCACCGCTACGAAGCGTCCCGCCAGTACCAGATTGCCCGCCACGCCGAGGGGGCCGATGCCCCATCCAAGGCCCATAACTTCGTGATGATGACCCTGATTTCCTTCGACGACCCTGGTCTGGTGGTGCTACCCTACCACCGCAACCTGAGCGGCCTGAGCGACGAGCAACTGGCTCGCGTGAACTCCCGAATCTTGGAAGTGTTTGACGCCGAACCTGCTGGCAACCGCTCTGCGGCGGAAGTCGTGGAACTGGTCGAGGAGCGAGGCCGCACCGGCCGGGTCATGGCGGCCCTGACCCCGGACGGAGCGCAACTGCTCACGCTACGCCCCTCGGCCATCGCTGACGACTGGGGCGCAATGGCGGTCTCTGAAGCCTGGGTGCTGGAGGAAAAAATCCTGCGCCCAGAGCTGGGCAACAGGACGCTGGAACACCTGGGATTCCTGCATGACCATGAAGAAGCCGCCGCCGGCGTCGCCAACGGCTCTCTGCAAATGGCCTTCTTGATGAAGCCCTTCCCGATGGACGCCTTTGAGGACATCGTCGGGCAGGGCCAGCGCCTCCCTCGCAAGTCCACCTTCTTCTACCCCAAGCTGCCCACCGGCCTGGTAATCAACCGTATTGACGGGGAGATATAACCCCCAATAGCGGGCTTGGTTCACGCAGTAAAGCGTAGGGGCGCACCTATGTGCGCCCCATTTTCATTGCTGCACTTGCAGGAAGCCCAACTCAGCCCCGCTCCTCGTACCGCGAAGTAATGGCCTGCTCGGCGCGCTTGCTGCCTTCCGCGATGAACACTTCCAGGCGGCGTATTTCGGTCGCAGTCTCTTCGTCTGCCGCTCCCCGGCGTTTCAGGTCGGCCAGGGTGGTCCGGGCTTCATCCACCTGCTTCAGCAGCACCAGTGATTCCAGTTCCTGGGTGGCCGAGGCCTTTATCTGCAACAACCGGCGGCGCACCGCCTCGGCGTCCGCTAGGCGCTCCTCGATCTCGCCCATTGCCGCCAGCGAAGCGTCGAGGCTGGCCTGCCCGTACATGGCCTGGCGCGGCACGCGGCGAAGCTGCTGCCGGAACTGGGAAATCTGCGCATCCAGTTGCGCTTCCTTGTTCTCCATCTCGGCCAAGCCGATACGGAGATTGGCCATGGCCTTTTCCAGTTGGGATACCGACACTTTGTGCGCTCCGCATCAGTCTGAATCAGGGTTGACGATATGAAAGGATTTGCCGGATGAATTGGACTCTGTCCTGAAAGTCCTTCAATCCGGCAAACCCTGATTCAGACAGTTTCTAACCTGCGCTGAACCCCACTTCTGGCAGCAACTCGCGCAGGGCCTCGATTACCTCTTCGATGTCGTCCTCTGTAACGTGGCCCAGGTGCCCGATGCGGAAGATGCTGGTGCTCAGCTTGCCCTGTCCACCGGCCAGCACCACGTTCTTCTCCGTCCGCAGGCGTCCCATCAGCGCGCGCCCGTCAATCCCCTCCGGCATCTTCACTGCCGTGACGGTGTTGGAGGCATACCGCTCGTCCGAAACCAGCAGTTCCAGCCCCAGTTCGCGGATGCGGTCGCGGGTGTGCTGTCCGATGGCGGCATGGCGCCCGAACACGCCTTCCAGCCCTTCGTCCAGAATCTTGTCCAGCCCCAGCGAGAGACCGTACATCGCTGCCACGTTGGGAGTGAAGGGAGTCTGCCCCCGTTCCAGCGTCTTCTTCGCCTCTTCCAGGTCGAAGTAGAACCGGGGCATGGTGGCCGTCTTCTGCGCTTCCCACGCCCGCTCGCTGACGCTGATGAAGGCCAGGCCGGGCGGAATCATAAACCCCTTCTGCGAGGCCGTGCCGACGAGATCGCAGTCCCAGGCGTCCACCGGCAAGGGCAGGCAGCCCAGGCTGCTCACGGCGTCCACCAGCAGCAGCTTGTCGAACTCCTGCTTGGCGATGCGAGCGATTTCCTCCAGCGGGTGAGTGACGCCGGTAGATGTCTCGTTGTGGGTGATCATCACCGCCTTGACTTCCGGGTCGTCCCGCAGTACCTGCCGGATGGCGTCCGGGTCCACAGGCTCGCCCCACTCGAAGTCCAGCCGCGTGATGTCAGCGCCGAAGGCCACGGCCATATCAATGAAGCGGTCGCCGAAGGAGCCGGCCGTCGCCGCCACCACCTTGTCTCCGGGCGACAGCGTGTTGACCAGCGAGGCTTCCAGCGCCCCGGTGCCGGACGCGGTGAGGATGAACAGGTCGTTGCTGGTCATAAAGACCTGCTTCAACTGTGCGGTGACCTTGGTTATCAATTCGTCGAACTCGGGGCCGCGATGGTTGATCATAGGATTCCCCATCGCTTCTACGATGTCGTCGGGGATGGGCGTTGGGCCGGGAGTTCGCAGGTTCTGGGGTTCGATTTTCAGCATGGCAAATCCTTAAATCAATTGAGCCGGATGAAATTGGATGCCGCCGCCCCTTACATGGACGCGACGGATTCCGTTCAGGCAACACCAATTCCTCATTATAGCATTCCCATGTTACAAGGGAGTTAACCGCCCGCCCCGTCGTGCCCGGGAGGTCCGGCGGTATGGGCAGAAACGGAACCGGCCAGTATTATAGTGACACTGGCAAAACCGCAATCAAACCGCCGCCTGAGAGAGAATGGAGGACATCATGGCTCTGGAACTCAACCCCGGACATACGGCCCTGCTGGCCATGGACTTCGAGAACGACATCGTCCACGAAGAGGGGGCATTCAAGGACTTCGGCTTCGCGCAGATGGTGAAGGACAACGACGTGCTGGGCAAGACTGCCAGCCTGCTCACCGCCGCCCGCAACGCTGGCGTCCTGGTCATCTACGTCTCCGTCAAGTTCCGCCCCGGCTACCCGGAACGCCCGGCCAACGGCGGACTGTGGCAGGGACTCCACGGCGCCAACGCCCTCATCGAAGGCACTTGGGGCGCGTCCATCCACGACGCCGTAGCCCCGCAGGAGGGCGAGCCGGTGGTCACCAAGCGCGGCGTCTCGGCTTTCATGGCCTCCGACCTGGAGCCTATCCTCAAGAACAAGCGCATCGGCACGCTGCTGCTGGCCGGCGTCGCCACCAACTTCGTGGTCGAAGGCACCGCCCGCGAAGCCAGCGACCGGGGCTACAACGTCGTCATAGTCGGCGACTGCTGCGCCTCGGTGAACCAGGAAGCCCACGACGCCTCCCTCACCGTCGCCCTGCCCTTCCTCTCCACCATCTCCAACAGCGAGGAAGTGACCGCCGCGCTGGCGTAGCCTCGCTCAATGGACAGGAAACAGCGCGGCGTTCGATGCGGCGCGCTGTTTTTTTGCCCGCGAAAATTGGTAACATAATGCAGGAAATGTGAATGGAGCCGCCGACCAATGACCTATCCTGAGCCAGTCGAAGGGCGCAGCCTGCTGGAGGGCCTTAACCCGGCGCAGCGCGAAGCCGTGGAGCACGTTGACGGCCCGCTGCTCATCGTCGCCGGGCCCGGCAGCGGCAAGACCCGCGTCATCACCCACCGCATCGCCTACTTGGTGCAAGAGTACGGTGTCACGCCCTACAGCATCCTGGCCATGACCTTCACCAACAAGGCGGCGCGGGAGATGCGCGACCGGCTCAACCGTCTGGTCGGCTCCCACAGCGACGCCCTCACCGTCGGCACCTTCCATTCCTTCTGCGCCCGCCTGCTGCGGCGAGAGGGCGAGCGCGTCGGCCTGCCCCGCAACTACTCCATCTTCGACGACGACGACCAGATGTCCGCCATCCGTCACTGCCTCGAGGAAGCCGACTACGACCCCAAGCGCTACCCGCCCCGGGCCGTGCTGGCGACTATATCGAAGGCCAAGAGCGTGTTGCAGGACTCGCAGACCATGGCGCAGCACGCCGTGGGCGACTACTTCGAGGAAGTCTGCGCCCGCGTCTACCGCCACTACGAGGAACTGCTGGCCCGAAATGGCGCGGCGGACTTCGACGACCTGCTGCTCCGCACCGCGCAACTGTTCCGCGAGTTCCCGGAGGTGTTGCAGGCTTACCAGCACCGCTATAACTACCTGATGGTGGACGAGTTCCAGGACACCAACATCGCGCAGTACCGCATCTCCCAGATGCTGGCCCGCTCGCACCAGAACTTCTGCGTCGTCGGCGACCCCGACCAGTCCATCTACTCCTGGCGCAGCGCCGACGTGCGCAACATCCTCAACTTCAAGTCCGACAATCCCAGGGCGCGAGTCATATCGCTGGGGCAGAACTACCGCTCCACCAGCAACATCCTCAACGCCGCCAAAGGCCTTATCGCAACTAACGGCCAGCGGCTGGACAATGACCTGTTCACCGAGAACACCGTCGGCCTGCCTGTGCAGTTGCACGAGGCATACACCGACGACGAAGAAGCAGACAGCGTCATCGCTGAGATCGGGCGTCTGTCCCGCGAGCAAGGCTTCAAGCTGGGCGACTGCGCCGTGCTGTACCGGGTCAACGCCCAGTCCCGCGCCCTTGAAGAAGCCTGCCTGAGCCAGGGCATGAAGTATCGCTTGGTGGGAGGCACTCGTTTCTACCAACGGAAAGAAATCAAAGACCTCGCCGCTTACCTGCGGCTGCTCTACAACCCGCAGGACGACGTGAACCTCTCGCGGATTATCAACGTGCCGCCCCGTGGCATTGGAGCCAAGTCCATTCAGCAACTCGGAGAATGGGCGGCGTACCGGGAAAGCTCGATGTATGAGGGGATGCGGGAAATCGCCGCCTCCCACGCCGCCAGACAGTCCTGCCCTGCGCCGCTTGCCACTCGCGCCGTATCCTCTGTCGCCAGGTTCGTCGAGGCCATGGCCCGGCTCATGGCCTTCAGCCAGGAAGTCGAAGTGGTCAAGCTCGTTGACTTGGTGCTGGAAGAGTCGGGACTGCGGAAGCACATTCAGGACAGCGACGACCGTCCCGAAGAACGCTGGGAAAACGTGCTGGCCTTCCGCGCCCTCGCCCAGGAGTTCAACGCCGAAACCCCGCCGGACGGACTTGGCTCCCTGCTGGAGCGCACTGCCCTTGTGTCGCAGGTGGATGAGTACGAAGAGGCCGAGGATTCTCTCACCCTCATCACGCTGCACCAAGCCAAGGGCTTGGAGTTCCCGGTTGTGTTCATCGTGGGGCTGGAGGAGGGACTGTTGCCCCACAGCCGCTCCATGGACAGCGAAGCCCAGTTGGAAGAAGAGCGGCGGCTCTGCTACGTTGGCATGACCCGCGCCCAGCAGCGGCTCTACCTACTGCGGGCCTTCCGCCGCGGCTTCAGGAACGGTACGGGCGGTGGCCCTGCGGTTGCCTCCCGCTTCCTGCGCGAGATACCCGAGGACCTCGTTGCCTCGGCGGACCTCGGCCCATCCCGGGCCGTCTCGCCGCCCACGCCCGGACGCGGCAGTTCCATCCGCGCCGCAGTGCTGGCCAACGCCGCTGCGTCAGCAGCCCCGCCGTCTGGCCCGTCGCTTCGAGTTGGCGACTTGGTGCGCCATCGCGCTTTCGGTGAAGGCATCGTCACCGCCTACAATCCTTCCGCATCCGACGATGAAGTCACCGTGGAGTTCGCTGGCGGCGTGGGCGTGAAACGATTGCTGCTCAGCTTCGCCCCGCTGGAAAAACTGGACGACTAATCTCCCTGCGCACTGAAAGAGGTAGCTGACTCAAGGCCATGCTTGACAAGATGCGGGGCTACGCCCACCGGCTCACCAAATCCCACGCTTTTGAATACTTCATCATCGGTCTCATTCTCTTCAACGCCGTTGTCCTTGGCCTTGAGACCCTCCCATCCGTGATGAACGGGTATTCCTACTGGATAGGCTTGTCTCAGCAGGCAATACTGGGAGTGTTCATCATCGAGGCGGCCTTGAAGATATTCGCCCTCACTCCGAGGGCTGACCGCTATTTCCGCGATGGGTGGAATGTCTTTGATTTCTCCATCATCGTGCTCTCCCTGGTTCCCGCTACCGGCGGATTCGCCGTCATCGCCCGCCTGGCCCGCCTGATGCGCCTCCTCAGGCTGGTGTCCGCCGTGCCGGAGTTGCGGCTGATAGTGGCGACGCTGGTACGCTCCATCCCTAGTATGCTCCATATCGTGGCCCTGATGAGCCTGATGGTCTACATCTACGCCATCATCGGCTATCAGCTATTCCACGAGCATGACCCCGAACACTGGCGCAACCTCGGCATCTCCCTGCTGTCCCTCTTCCGCGTGGTCACGCTGGAAGACTGGACTGACATAATGTACAAGGCGATGGAACTGCACCCACTGGCCTGGATTTACTTCGTCAGCTTCGTCATATTCGGGACATTCGTTGTAATCAACCTCTTCATCGCGGTAGTCATCAACAACCTGGACGAAGCCAAGCAGGAACGCCTGCGCAAGCTGGAACAGCCGCCTACCTCCGAAAACCTCCTCAGCGAACTCCGCGCCACCCAGCAGTCCCTGCGCCGCCTGGAGGACCAACTGCAACGCCGCCAGGAGGAAGATGACGAAGGCAGCGGATGAACGCCCGTCGTTGTGCGCCACTGACAGCCTGCAATTGACACCAGCCCGCGCCGGGGTGGAATATAGACGGCGATCTGCATTGCTGCTAAACGATACTGATACATAGGAGTCCTGTTTTGAAGGCCGCCGTACTGTACGAACCCAAGACGCCTCTGGTGATTGAAGACGTCGAACTGGACGACCCCAAGGAGGGGGAGGTCCTGGTGAAAATAGGTGCCGCCGGCATCTGCCGCAGCGACCGCCACTTCATGCACGGCGACGCCCCCATCGCCCTGCCCGTAGTGCTGGGCCACGAGGGCGCTGGCACCGTCGAGGCCGTTGGTCCTGGCGTCACCTCCGTCCGACCCGGCCAGCAAGTGATACTCTCCTTCGTCACCGCCTGCGGACGCTGCAACTCCTGCCTCTCGGGCAACTCCCAGGTCTGTGACATGCACATGGCCACCGGCCCCAATATGCTGGACGGCACCCAGCGTCTGCATAAGGGCGATACCCGCATCCACCACATGGGCAAGGTCGCCTGCTTCGCCGAGTATGCCGTCATCCCGGAAATGGGCTGCGTTCCCATTGATATGCCCACTCCGATGGCCCAGGCCGCCCTAATCGGCTGCTGCGTTCCCACCGGCGTCGGCGCGGTGGTCAACAGCGCCAGGGTAACGCCCGGCAGCTCCGTGGCCGTTGTCGGATGCGGTGGCGTGGGAATCAACGTCATCATGGGATCGGCCTTGGCCAACGCCACCACCATCATCGCCGTTGACCTGCGCGAGAGCCAGCTCGAGTTCGCCATGAAGTTCGGCGCGACCCACACCGTCAACGCCTCCGATGGCGACCCGGTGGCCCGCGTAAAGGAGCTCACGGGCGGCAGGGGCGCGGACTTCACCTTCGAGGTGGTGGGGGCGTCCCAGACCATCAAGAACGCCTACGACATGACCGGAAAGTCTGGCGTCTGCACCTTGGTGGGCATTGCCCCCTTCGGTGCCGAGGCCCCCCTGAACGCCGTGGACATGGTGCGGATGGAAAAGACCGTGCGCGGCACCTACTACGGCTCCACCCACGCCCGAGTGGATATGCCCAAGTTCGCCGATCTCTACCACGCCGGCAAGCTCAACCTCGACGAGCTGGTGGTCCGCCGCTACACCCTCGACCAGATCAACGAGGCCTACGACGACATGGACAAGGGCGAAATCGGCCGCGGCGTAATCGTCTTCTAGCCGCCCCTCCAGCGGCAAAGCGACAAAAATCCCCTCCCCCTTGATGGGGAGGGTTAGGGTGGGGTGGGACACTACTTGCCAATATCGCCAGGGAAATTGCCATCCCATGAGTAACCATACAAGCAACATCACAGTCAAATTGGTGGAAACCGAAGAGGATATGGAAGCGGCGGTATCAATCCGCTTCCGTGTCTTCGTTGACGAGCAGTCAGTCCCTGCCGAGATAGAACTCGACGAGTACGACGCCGTAGCCACCCACGCCATCGCCTTGGAAGGCGGGCAAGCCGTCGGCACCGGGAGAACGTACTTCGAAGACGGGGAGGCCCGCATAGGCCGCATGGCCGTAGACTTGTCACACCGGCGCCGAGGCGTAGGCGGCGTCATCCTGCGCTTCCTCGAAGAGGAAGCCAAGTCCCAGGGCGCAACCGAAATCGTCCTGCACGCCCAGGACTATGTGAAAGCCTTCTACGCCGCCCACGGCTACACCGAGCACGGCGACACCTTCATGGAAGCCGGCCTCCTCCACATCGAGATGCGGAAAAGCATATAAAAGTGAAAGGCCGAGCAACTGCTCGGCCCCTTTCAATCCCAGGTTGGCCTCAATTACGCTACGCCCGCAGGCTCCAGCACGGTCTCGATGACCTTGACCTCGATCTTGGCGATGTGGCTGGTGGGCTTGTCGCCGAGAGCCTTGCGCTCGTCGGAGCCGAAGTAGGCCGCTTCCTTTTCAGGGATTTCGTCGGCGCTGTTGAAGTTGCGAATCCAGATGAACTCGTTGCGGTCGGCGTTCACGAAGGTGGCGGAAATCGGCATCCCGATCTTGTCGTGGATCGGGCGAATTTCCTCGTCGAACACCTTGAGCCAGGAGTCCATCATGCCCCGGTTGATGGTGTAAGTCCGCAGTTGAGCTACCATTGTCATCCCCCTCTATCCGTAGTTTTAATTTGCTTTGCGTGCGGTTCCCGTTACGCGACTGCGTAATGATTCAGCGTGTCCTGGTCGAAGGCCAGTCCCAGCCCGGGCTTGTTGGGCACTTCAAGAGAGCCGTCTACAAAGGCGGGAGTCTCCTCCCAAAGCCGCAGTGACCACGGCATATACTCCACCGTCAGGCCGTTGGGGATGGAGGCCATTAGCTGGATGTGTATCTCCGGCACCAGGTGGCTCACCACCGGCAGGTTGAAGGCCTCGGCCATCGCCGCCACCTTGCGCCACGGCGTGATGCCGCCCACCCGCAGCAGGTCAATCATCACGATGTCCACCGACTCGTTCTCGATAAGCTGCCGGAAGGGGTTGACCCCGTAGACGTACTCGCCGGAGCATATGGGGGTGTACAGCGCGTCGGCCACCTTGGCCATGCCCTGGTAGTCGTCGTGGGCCACTACGTCCTCCAGCCAGAACAGGTTGTAGTCCTCGACCCGGCGTCCCACGTCAATGGCGCGGTTGACGCTCCAGAGCTGGTTGATGTCGCACATCAGGTCAACGTCCTCGCCCACGGCGTCGCGCAGGGTGCGGATGCGGTCCACTTCACGGCTGGCCAGTGGTTCCGCGCCCATCTGCGTCTTCATCTGCCGGAAGCCCTTCTCCACCAGCATCGGCCCGATTTCAGCCAGCCGCTCCACGTTCACCGGGCGCATCAGCGCGCCGCTGGCATAGGTGGGGACGCTCTTGCGGTAGCCGCCCAGCAGCGACGCCACCGTCTGCCCCAGGGCCTTGCCCTTGATGTCCCACAGGGCCATGTCCACCGCGGCCAGGGCCATGGTCAGCAGCCCGCCCGGCCCGGCGCCGGATGTGGCCTCCTGTATCCTACCGACGATGCCCTCTATCTCCATAGGGTCCTCGCCGATGGTCAGCTCGGCCAGCGCGTCCACCGACATACGCAACGCCCCGGCCACCGGGCTGGCCGAGAGTGCGGGAACGAAGGTTAATCCCACGCCGTCTATCCCTTCGTCGGTGGTCATTTCCAGCGTTACGAATGCCCGCTGCCGCCCGGTGTCGGGCAGGCTGTTGGCCAGAGGATCGTCGGCGGGAGTGTGGAGGAGGCGGGTCTGATATCCGGTAACTTTCATGGCAGAGCATCCCTAATCGGTATCTGAAAGGCCTGGGCCATTCTATCACAACAGCAGTTTGTCTATGGGGGTTGACAGCCTTTCGGCACGGCAATATACTCAATGGAGTTTAGTATTGCTGATTGAGTATTAGAGGCCGACATGAGTGGAATGAAGAGTGAAGAGTATTGGGAGAACCTGGTGAAGAAAAGCCTTTGCCGGTTCCTGCTGCTCTCCCAACTGGCCAAGGGCCCGCTGCACGGGTACGCGGTAAATCAGGCTATCAAGGATGCCTGCAACGGCTGCTGCGAGCCTACTGAGGCGATGGTGTACTCGACCATGAAGGAACTCCAGGACAACGGCTACGTGGAGAGCCGGATGGAGGAACATCAGGGCCGCCGCCGCCGCGTCTGCTGGCTCACTCCGACGGGCGAGGAGGCCTTTCAGTCCGCCGCCCGTGTCTGGGAGCGGATGCTGCCCGCAATACAGGACTGCGTGGCCCAAGCCCTCTACACTGCACCAGTGGAGGTCAAAGTTTAGAAGAACAGCACGCCTATGATTGTGGCAATAGCCAACCAAAACAGAAACACCGAACAAGCAAAGGAGGCAAACCAATGGTTACAAATCAGAACGACATCAAGGAACTGGTACGGGAGCGCTACGGGGCGCGAGCTCAACGGGTTATCGAGCTTAGCCCGGTGATGGAACCCGCTGCCGAAGAACAGACCGACGGTTGCGGCTGTAACGTCGCTTCCGCCTGCTGCGGCCCCGAGGACATGGAACACGCCATGCGCCTGTACAACGACGGCCAGCTTGCCGGGCTGCCCGCCGAGTCCATCGCGGCGTCCGCAGGTTGCGGCAACCCCACAGCCCTGGCCGGACTCCAACCCGGCGAGCGGGTGCTGGATTTGGGCTCCGGCGGCGGCATTGACTGCTTCCTATCGGCCCAGCAGGTCGGCGAGACCGGGCGCGTTACCGGCTTGGACATGACGCCGTCCATGCTGGAGTTGGCCCGCAAGAACCGGGACAACCTCGGCTTCACCAACGTTGAGTTCGTCCAGGGAGAGATAGAGGCCATGCCTCTGCCCAGCGATTCCTATGACGTTATCATCTCCAACTGCGTTGTCTGCCTGTCCCCGGACAAGGATGCCGTGTTCAGCGAGAGCTTCCGGGTGCTGGCTCCCGGCGGGCGCATCCACCTGTCCGACGTGCTGGCCCTGACGCCCCAAGGCCCGGCGGTCACCGACGCAGAGAGCTGGGTTGCCTGCGCTGCGGGAGCCGAGTTCCACGAGGTCTACACCGACCGACTGCGCCGGGCCGGGTTCGAGGACATCGAAGTCAACGGTGAGGGCGTCGAGTTCTGGGACGAGTCGGAAAAGACTACTTACACCAACACCGCCAGCTTCAAGGTGACGGCTCGGAAGCCTGTGTAGATGGTTGGGTTTTCAGCATGAGCTGGCACGTCTTGTCGGCTGTATCCACGGAAGGGGCGCGGAACTCTGCGCCCCTTCGTTTTGCATTGCGTCAATAGTATTTGATGGTCTTGAACGCTTCGGCGTATTTCAGGCCTACCTTGGCGGCCGTTTCTGCTCTGCCAATGGGGAAATACTTTTCGGCGGCTTCGGGAGAGACTTGCGACTTGTGGGCCTTGAGGGCTTCGACGGCGGTGTCCAAGTAGCCGTCCACGTCTATGAAGCGGTCCGAGCCTTCCAGCCCGCCGACAATCCAGACCTCTCGCACCTTGTGCGGTTCCAGCCCTTCCTCCAGCAGTTCCGGGAAGGTCAGCCTGTCGCGGGCCGTCGGGAAGACAGCGGCCAGTGCAGCCTCGCCCGTCGCCAGGTGGTCGGGGTGGCTGCCGTAATAGCGGCTGTCTATGTCGCGGGTAGGCGGCTCGGTGATGACAATATCAGGCCGGTGGCGGCGTATCTCTCGCGCTATGTCCTTACGAAGTTGCAGCGTCGGCTCCAAGTAAGAGTCGGGGTAACCCAGGAACACCACATCCTTGAGACCCAGGACGCGGGCCGACTCCTTCTGCTCTTCAGCGCGAATCTTTGCCAGACGCTCCGAGGTCATATCCGGGTCGTCGCTGCCCTTGGAGCCGTCGGTGCAGAGCACCAGCACCACTTCCCAGCCTTCGGCGCAGAATTTGGCCAGCGTTGCCGCGCAGGTCCACTCCATATCGTCGGCGTGGGCCATGACGACCATCGCCCGGCTGTACGGTTCTTCCCTTTCCGAGTCCGCCATCTTTACTTCCTTGTTTATCTCTAATCAATGTGTCGGCAATGGTAAACAGGTTAACGTACAGACCTGACAGTTTCCAGACAATGTTGTCATGGGTGTACACGGGTGATAGCCTGCGATTATGGAAGTCCACCGGAGGGAGCGTTGAATGGCAAGGCTGTGGGCGATGACCGTCGACTTCGATTCCGTTGCGGTGGGCGACACGCTGCCAGTCCTTATCAAGTGGGAGACGGAGGAGAGTATCCGGCGATACGCCGCGCTCCACGGCGAGGAAGCCGAAGGAGCAGTGCCCGAAGCCCTGCCCGCCAGGACGGTAGAGGGATATGTGACCGAGCTTTTGAGCAAGGGCTTTCCCCTCGAACGCCTGGAAGCCGAGGGCAGCAGCGTCGCCGTGGAACACCTGCAACCCGTCCTCGCCAACGACACTATCAGCCTCTCGGGTCTGGTCGTAGACAGACACACGACGGACGGGCTGCGCCTCGTCGAGTGCGCCGTGGCCGTTGAGAACGACCGGGGCGAAGCCGTGGCCCGCGCCCGCGCCGTCGTCAGTTTGTGACCGAGGCTACGCCTTCTCCAGCACCACCGGGTTGGACAACACGCCGATGCCCGGTATCTCCACCTCCACGAGGTCGCCGTCCTTCAGCGCTACAGTGACGCCCGTTGACCCGGAGAAAACCATGTCGCCCGGCTGCAAGGTTATCTGCTGGCTGATGTAGCTGACTATTTCGGCGAAAGTGAACAGCATCTCTTCAGTGTACCCGTGCTGCACTTCCTCGCCGTTCAGCCGCACTATCATTTCCAGTGCCTGCGGGTTGATGTCGGTCTCGATCCACGGGCCGACTGGGGCGAAGGTATCCGCGCCCTTGGCCCGCCAGAAGGTCCAGTCATCCTTCTGCCACGCCCGTTCCGAAACGTCGTTGCCGCAACTGTAGCCGAAGATGTAGCCGCCCGCTTCCTGGGGGCTGACCCGGCGGCAGGGCTTGCCGATTATGGCGACGGCCTCGCCCTCGTAATGGACTTCGCCGGAAGTATCGTGGGGCAGGATGATGTTCTCCCCGGTGCCGGTTAGGGAATTGCGGGCCTTGATCCACGGCTCCGGGTGCTCCGGCACGTGGGGATCTTCGTCGCCCAGCACCCCGGCGGCGAACTCCAGGTGATTGGCGAAGTTCAGTCCTGGCCCCCAGATTTCCTTGGGGTCAGTCGGGGCCAGCAACTTCACGTCGGCCAGCTTGCGCCGCTCTCCGCTTGCCTTGAAATCGGAGAAGATGTCGCCCTCAATCTCGACGACCTCGTCGCCCTCGACTACGCCGTGGGCAATGTGTCCATTGCTCTGGAACCTTGCAATTTTCATGTGAGATTCTCTCCATCCGGTATCGAGATAATTAATCTGCCAAGAATTTAGCGGCTGGGGACGGCTCTGGCAACCTGCCAAAACTCGTGATGGAGGGAGAAGACAATTGGACAGGGGGATCTGGCGATGGCCTGCGGGACCGGGAAAGCGAGCCGAGGCGGGGGCACCGGGTCCTGATTACCGGAGACAGCGTGGGAAAACCGGGACAGAATTTTCCCCGACTGTTCCCATGTTGTCCCATTTTTCCCATTCCGAGAGCATCGAACGGCGGGTTTTGTATCTGAATTTCTGGGTTCGTTGGCCTACAGGACTGAAATTTTCGATTTCGGCCCCAATGTTCCTCCTTTGTCCTATTGGAGAGGAACGGGGCCGGCCGAAGCGCCGGATTGGTCTCCGGCGGGCCCAGAGACGAAGATACTTTGGGCAGGCGGCACCATAGAACAACTGTACGATATACTGATAGAGTTGGCAAGAACCGGATGCTCTCTGGTTTCCAGATGCGATTGCCCTACCCCGTCATGCTGGTTCCATAGCTCTCTCACGGATGGCAAATCTGGTATACAATAGTGTGCCGACAAAGCAAGGCCCCAAGGCGGGCCTCCAACCGCAAGGAGCAATCGTGAAGCTGGGATTCTTTGTAACCAACCAGTACCTGCCCGGCGAGTCCATGACGGAAAAGATTCAGGACAGCGTGGAACAGGTGGCCGCGGCCCGGGATGCCGGGTTCAGCCTCATCGCCACCGGGCAGCATTACCTGGCCGCGCCCTACCAGATGAGCACCGTGTTCCCGTTGCTGTCCCGCCTGGCCGCTGAGTCCGGCGATATGCAGGTGGCCGCCACGGTGTTGCTATTGCCATTGCACAACCCGGTCGAGTTGGCCGAAAGCATCGCCACCCTCGACTGCATCACCGGCGGAAGGTTCGTCTTTGGTATCGGTCTGGGCTACCGGGATGAAGAGTACACTGCCTTCGGGGTTAAGCGCGAAGAGCGCGTGGGGCGGATGAACGAGTCGCTGGACATAATCAAGCGGCTCTGGGTGGAAGACGAGCTGGAGTACGAGGGCAAGTACTACACCATCCCGAAGACGGAACTTGCCAACCGCCCGGTGCAGCTACCTCATCCGCTCATATGGGTGGCCGCGAACAACGACGTAGCCATCCGCCGCGCCGCCCGGTGGGGGTATCCGTGGCTGATCAATCCTCACGCCACGGTGTCTATGGTCGCCGACCAGTGGACACGCTACACGGACGCGCTGGAGCACTTCGGCAATCCGGTACCCGTCGACCTGCCGATGATGCGCGAGATGTACGTGGCCGCCGACCGCGAAACGGCCTACATTGAGAGTCAGCCCTACCTTGAGGGCAAGTACGCGGCCTACGCTTCATGGGGCCAGGACAAGGCACTGCCCGGTGAAGAATCCTTCTCCGTTCCCTACCAGGACCTGGCGAGGGACCGCTTCCTGCTGGGCTCTCCCGGCGACGTGGTGTCGGAACTCAAGCGCTACTCGGAAGAATTGGGCGTAAACATGATGATCTTCCGGATGCAGTGGCCCGGAATGCCCCAGGAGCAGGTGCTGAAGCAAATCGAGCTACTGGGCCGCGAGGTCATCCCGCAGATAGCGGACTTCTAGTTCCGCCTATGCGGGCAGCCCGTGGCGTCAACCCGGCAAAATCCCCGGCCTTAGCCGGAGGCTCGCAATGACCACCAAGACATCTACAGGCGCGGGCAGGCTGGTCTATCAGTGGATTACTGAAATAGACTACGCCAGCCTGGAATATAACCCGGACAAACCCGAGGCCCCGCCTGACGCTATGGAACAAGACCCGATACTGCGGGATTTCATGCACGTGCTGGCTGACCACTGCACCGAGTCCGACCGCAGCCCCGACAACTTTCTGAGTACCAACACAATCCTCTGCTACGACCGCAGCAACCTGAACGCGCGGGTACAGCCTGACTGCTATCTGGCCTTTGGAGTGGATGTCCGGGCCATCCGGCGGCGGAAGATGTACATGCCATGGGAAGTCGGGAAGCCGCCGGACTTTGCCCTAGAAGTCGGCTCCGAAAGCACCAGCGAAAACGACATCGGCAGGAAACGGGAAATCTACGCCCTGATGGGCATCCCGGAATACTGGCTGTTTGACCCCACCGGCAGCGACCTGTACGGGCAGCCCTTGTTCGGCGGGCTGTTGGCGGACGGCGCATACCGACCATTGGAATTGACCACCGATCCCGACGGCATTCTAAAGGGATACAGCCCGATTCTGGAGTTATACCTGTGCTGGGACGAAGGACTGTTGCTTTTCTTCGATCCCGTAACCGCAACCTATCTCAGGAATTTGCGCCAAGAGAGGGCGCTGCGCGAAGCAGAACAGGAACGTACTCAGGCCGAACTGAGCGCGGAGCGAGATGCACGTGAAGTGGAACAGGCGCGAATTAGGCATCTGGAAGAAGAATTGCGCCGCTTGAGGCAAGGCGGGTAAGCCAGCGAGAAGCGGCCAAAGCCACCAGCATTATAAACAGTAGGTGCAGACAGTGGTTCCTCCCGGCGACATTGGTCCCATCCCCATCTGGGTGGGTGTTTACGTTCTATTCGCGCTGGCACTGGCCGCCGGCGGCTACGCCATCTACCAACGAGTGTTCCGGCTGGTGCTGCAGGGCCGGTCTGAATACAGGTTTGACCGGCCTATTGAGAGGCTCACCGGCGCAATGGCCATCGTGCTGGGGCAGAAGAAGGTGTTGCAGCGAGTGCCTTTCGGCGACTGGGCCGGGCTGGGCCACGCCGCCATCTTCTGGGGCTTCCTCACCTTCATGCTGTCCTATGCCATCTTCATCTTTGCAGCGGCGGCGTGGAAGCCCTTCCCGGAGTGGCTGCTGACCGACACCGGCGCGATGGTGTACAGCAGCTACCTCGACATCCTGGCGGCCCTGCTGCTGGTGGTGCTGATGTGGGCGGCCGTCCGTCGCTGGGTAGTCCGGCCCCGCCGTCTGAGCTTCGACCTGACCCGCAACCCCGACGCCATCATCATTGTTGGCATGATTGCCGGGCTGATGGCATCCACACTGCTCACCCACAGCTTCTACGTTGCCGAAGGAGGAACCGGGCCGGAGGCCGACGTTATCATCGGCGGCGCGCTAGGCAGGCTGTTCATAGACTGGGGCATCAGCCAGTCCGCCGCCAGCGTCCTGCATGGCCTGTTCTGGTGGACGCACTTCGCCATCATACTGTTCTTCACGGTATACATTCCCTTCTCCAAGCACATGCACATGGTGGCTGCGCCGATCAACGCCTTCTTCCGCACCCTGGACTCGCGGGGGGCGCTGCCAGCCATGGACCTGGAGAACGCCGAACGGTTCGGTGCGTCGCGGGTGCAGGACTTCACCTGGAAGCAGCTTCTCGACGGGTACGCCTGCGCCGTCTGCGGGCGCTGCTCGGATGTCTGCCCGGCGAACGTGACGGGCAAGCTGCTGTCGCCCATGCACATCGTCGAGAACCTGAAAGACCACATGATCGAGATAGGGCACCAGGGAGCGCGCGACCCGGAGCACGCGGAGCCATCGCCCATCCTGAACAACGCCATACCTGAGACCGCCATTTGGGATTGCCTCAACTGCGGCGCCTGCATGGAGGAGTGTCCTGTTACGGTGGAGCACGTCCCGACCATCATGGATATGCGGCGCTACATGGTGCTGGAAGAGTCCAACGCTCCCGAAACGGCTATGAACGCCCTCATCAGCATGGAGCAGCGCGGCCATCCGTGGCGGGGAACCCAGTTTTCCCGCACCGACTGGGCCGAGGGCCTGGACGTGCCGACGCTGGCGGAGAACCCGGAAGCCGAGATCCTCTTCTGGGTGGGCTGCACCCCGGCGCTGGAGCAGCGCAGCCAGGCCGTGGCCCGCTCTATGGTCAAGGTTCTGAAGTCCGCCAAGGTTGATTTCGCCATCCTGGGCGACGAGGAGACCTGCACCGGAGATCCCGCAAGGCGCATGGGCAACGAGTACCTGTTCCAGATAATGGCGGCGCAGAACATTGAAACCATGAACAGCTACAACGTCAAGAAGGTGGTCACCATCTGCCCTCACTGCTTCAACACCATCAAGAACGAATATCCGCAGCTTGGCGGCGATTTCGAGGTGCTGCATTACAGCCAGTTTGTGGACGGCCTGATTCGCGAAGGCAGGATTAAGCCGGTCAAGATGATGGACGTCACTGTCGCCTACCATGATTCCTGCTTCCTCGGACGGCACAACGGAGTGTATGATGAACCCAGGAACGTGGCCCGCGCTATCCCCGGCCTGAAGCTGGTGGAAATGGAAGGGCGTTGCCGGCAGCGCGGTTTCTGCTGCGGTGCCGGCGGCGGTCATATGTGGATCGAGGAAAGCCAGGGCGAGCGCGTCAACCACGCCCGCACCGATCACTTCCTCGAAACTAACGCTCAGACCGTGGGTGTATCCTGCCCCTTCTGCCTCCAGATGATGACCGAGGGTATACAGTCCAAGGGGATGGCAGACCAGAAGGAATCCAAGGACGTGCTGGAGTTGCTTTCAGAGAGCTTGGAAACATAGCCTGATACTTAGGGGCTGCCCTCACCCTAGCCCTCTCCCTCTGGGAGAGGGAATAAAGGAGGAACGAGACCATGCCCGGGATTGACCAGGTGACCATTGTCCGCAAGTGCAGTATCTGCGCTGAGGAAATCGAGACAATGACTGTCAAGAAGGACAACATGATGCTCTCGTCTAAGGCATTGATATGGTGTCCAAGCTGCGAGGCCGAAAAACCGGAGCGGCGGGACATAGCAGAGCGTCTCGAAACCATACAGCAGGAACAGGCCTCGTATCCTCCATCCCAGCTTGCGACGCCTTTCGGCGCGCCTCCGGTGCGATAGCATGGCTACTCAGCACGACGACAATGAGGCCCTTCCGCAGGTTGCTCTGGTGCTGACCAGCAACCTGTTCTTCATACCGCGCATTGAGTCTGCCGCCATCCGCTCCGGCATGGAGGCAATATACGGGAACTCGGCTGTCGGCCTCCTCAAATCCACAGCGGGGCGCGATGTTGCCCTCGCTCTCATTGACCTGGAAACGGACGAAGCAGTGTGGGAAGAGGGTCTCTCTGTATTGAGTACAGCCCTGAAGTCCAAGCCCGGAGCAGGTGTGGATGACCATAGCGTGCCCTCACCCATCATCGCCTATGGCCCGCACGGCGACGCCGAGACGCTGCGGAAGGCCCGGAGGCTGGGGTGTGACGCCGTGTTGACCAAGCGGGATTTCTCGTCACGCCTGCTGGAGTTGATGGGCACCAGGGGACAGGCGGTAATCTCCTCGTAGGACTCTGATACTCGGTATATGTTGTGGACCTGGGCCGAAAAACAGTTCATCTTCTTCCCGGAACCGGAAGTTGCCAGCACCCCGGCCCACGCTGGACTCCGGTATGAGGACGTCTACCTGACCGCCTCGGACGGCGTTAATTTGCATGGCTGGTTCCTTCCCGCCCCCCATGATTCGTCCGGCCCGGAGACACAAACCTGGCTTTGGTTCCACGGCAACGGCGGGAATCTCGGTACTCGAGTCGGACAACTGGAACGGGCGCACCGTCTACTGGGTGTCCACCAGTTCATCTTCGACTACCGGGGCTACGGGAACAGCGAGGGCAGTCCATCCGAACGCGGCACGTACCTCGACGCTCGCGCTGCTTTGCATTACATCCGGCAGCGGCCCGATTTGGACTCCGGCCGGATTGTTTACTTCGGGCACTCGCTGGGGGCGGCGGTAGCTGTCGAGCTGGCAGTGTCCCATCCCCCGGCGGGATTGGCCCTGATTGCGCCCTTCTCCTCTATCCGCGACATGGCGAAGCTGGCATTGCCGCTGCCATTCGCGGGGTGGGTGGTGCGCAACCATTACAACTCGGTCTCCCTCATACCCGGGGTTCACGCCCCTCTCTTGATCCTGCACGGCGAGATGGACGATATCGTCCCCCATTCCCAGGGTCTCAAGCTGTTTGAAGCAGCCAACCAGCCCAAGCGTTTCGTGACCTTGCCTGACGCATCCCACAACAACGCTCACCATGTTGCCGCTGACGTAATGGCCCTGGCCCTGCTGGAATTTCGCGACGGCCTGGCCGCCGGGAACCTGTTTCCGGCTACACCCCACTGATTATTTCGGTCTGAACGTCCAGCAACTCCACGTCAAGGCGCGACTCTTCGATAAAATTGAGCAGGCCGGAGAGCATGGCGTCGGCGTGTCCCCGGTCGTTGCTGACGCAGCAGACGCCCAGGGTGAGCCGCTGCCGCATATCGGCGTCCTCCACCTCTGCCACCGCCATGTTGAAGCGGTTGCGAATACGGTCCCCCAGCGACCGGGCAATCTGCCTCTTTTCCTTCAGGCTGGACGCCTCCGGCAGGTGAAGCGTCAACCGGCAAATCCCGACGTGCAACTCTCCTCCCTAAATTCGCTTGTATTCAGAGGATTGAAACATCACTTGTTTCCGTAATTGTCTGATATATTGACCCACAACAACAGGGATTATAGATTACGCAGTAACCCTGTTACTGTGGGTGCTTGGCGATCAGCTTTGCGAGGACGGTATAGGCCAATGGCTGGCGTCCCATTTTCCCCGGAAGATTCGCGTGATGAGGTGCCGGAGGTTGTCGTCAGCCGGCTGCCCCAGTATCTTCGCATTCTGAACCGCCTGATGGAAGACGGCATCATGGTGGTCAGCTCCCAGCAGTTGGGAGAGAAATTGCAGGTCACGCCAGCCCAGATTCGCAAGGATCTCAGCTATTTCGGGAGGTTTGGAAAGCAGGGACGGGGGTACAGTGTCCGTGATCTGCTGGACCGGCTGCGCCAGATCCTGGGCGTCAACGCCTACTGGAACGTGGCGGTAGTCGGCGTGGGGCGCCTAGGCCGGGCCATCGTCAACTACCCTGGTTTCAACCCGGACGGCTTTCACCTGGTGGCTGCCTTCGATATCAACGAAGACGTCATCGGGCAGGACGTGGGAGGTCTCACCGTCCATTCCCTTGACGACCTGCGGCGAGTGGTCACCGAGCGCAATATAAGCATCGCCATCGTGGCAGTTCCAGTTTCCCACACGCAGGAAGTGGTTGACCTGCTAGTGGCCTGCGGTGTCCGCGCCATTTTGAACTACGCGCCCATCATCCCTCATGTACGTGAAGGCGTCAGAATCCGCAACATAGACCCGGTGCTGTCCCTCCAGTCCATGACCTACTACATCAACAGCTCCGTCGAAGAATAGGAGCCTCACACCCTTCCATCGCGCCAAAAAAATCCCTCTCCCTTGAGGGAGAGGGTAGATTCCCGGTGAAGCAAGACCAACCTTATGAGCTGCTTACGGAGGGCGGCAACTGCCCGCCGCCCCTGGCGCGACGGCGGCGCACGGTTTCGAGACGGACTTGCGCCCGGCGCAGGGATGCCAAAGCCCGCTGCATCTGCATATCGGACGGACGGTTGGCGATTCTTTCTTGGGCGCGGCGCATGGCTTCCTGGGCGCGTTCCTCGTTGATTTCGTCGGAATGCTCGCAAGCGTCGGCCAGGATGATAACCCGGTCGCCCAGCACTTCCATGAAGCCGCCTGTAACGGTGAAGTAGCTGTCGGCGCCGCCCTTTCGGATGGTCAGCTCGCCCGGTTGGAGCATGGTCATCAGCGGGGCGTGCCGGGGCAGAATCCCCAACTGTCCATCAATGCCCGGGGCGATGAGCATATCCACTTCTTCACCGTACACCTGCCGCTCGGCAGTGGTGATTTCCAGCATCATCGGCATGGCTGCCTACCCCTGCGCCCGGATTCCCTCGGCCTTTTCGATGGCCTCGTCAATGGTTCCCACCATGTAGAAAGCCTGCTCTGGCAGGTCGTCGTGCTTCCCTTCAAGGATTTCCGAGAAGCCGCGGACGGTCTCCCTGACCGGCACGTACTTGCCAGGCTGGCTGGTGAAGGTTTCGGCGACGAAGAAGGGCTGGGTCAGGAATCGCTGGATCTTGCGGGCCCGGAACACGGTCAGCTTGTCTTCTTCCGAAAGTTCTTCGATGCCGAGAATGGCGATGATGTCCTGCAACTCGCGGTAGCGCTGGAGCACCTGCTGTACGCCGCGGGCCAGTCGGTAGTGTTCCTCGCCCACGATGCGCGGCTCCAGGATGCGGGAGTAGCTGGCCAGGGGGTCCACCGCCGGGTACAGCGCTTGGGCTGCCAGCGACCGCTCCAGCGACACCACGCCGTCCAGGTGACCGAAGGTGGTCACGATGCCAGGGTCGGTGTAGTCGTCTGCAGGCACGTAGATGGCCTGGAAGGACGTGATGGAGCCGCCTCGGGTGGAGGTGATGCGCTCCTGAAGCGCGCCCATTTCCGTGCTGAGGGTGGGCTGGTAGCCCACCGCCGAGGGCATCCGCCCCAGCAGCGCGGACACTTCCATGCCGGCCAGGATGTAGCGGTAGATGTTGTCAACAAAGAGCAGCACGTCCTGGTTCTGCTCGTCGCGGAAGTACTCGCTCATGGTCAGGCCGGTGAGGCCGATTCGGGCGCGCACGCCGGGCGATTCGTTCATCTGCCCGAACACCAGTACGGTGCTGGAAAGCACCCCGGAATCCTGCATTTCGTGCCAGAGGTCGTTGCCCTCGCGGGAGCGCTCGCCAACGCCGGCGAATACGGACACGCCCTGGTGCACCGCGCCGATATTGCGGATGAGTTCCTGGATGATAACGGTCTTGCCGACGCCAGCGCCGCCGTAGGCCCCGATCTTCCCGCCCTTCATGAAGGGGGTGATCAGGTCGAAGACCTTGATGCCGGTTTCGAGAATTTCAATGCTGGGGCTTTGATCGTCAAAGGAGGGAGGGTCGCGGTGGATGGGCCACTGCTGGGCGGTCTCCACCGGGCCCAGGTTGTCTAGGGGAGTGCCGGTCACGTCGAACAGCCGTCCCAGCGTTTCCGGGCCGACCGGAACCGACACGCGCTGTCCGGTGTCGTTGGCAGTAACGCCCCGGGCCAGCCCATCGGTTGCGCCGAGGGCCAGGCAGCGCACCCAGTTGTTGCCGATGTGCTGCTGCACTTCCAGTACCAGCCGCTCGCCGTTGTTGTCCACCTCTAGGGCGTCGAAGAGGTTGGGCAACTCATCGGCGGGGAACTCAATGTCAACGACGGTTCCGATTACCTGTACGATTCTGCCGGTAGCCATACTATTCTCCTGAACCCGGGATCAGAGACAAGATCTAAGCTCTGGTATTCAGATATAAGGCGCGTGGGTCAATGGAAACCGTCTCATTTTCAAGGTCTAGGACGATTTTCCACTGTTGAATTATATCCGCCCCAATGACAAGCTCCTCTGCTAAATCCTCGACAACGTAGAAATTGTGAGTCAGTCGAATTCCCTCTGCATCGACAGCCAAATTCATTATGCTGTCCGCAGTAAATCCGACCTGTCCATCGGCCATCATAAACGTCAACGTCTCAACCGCTGGGCCAGTGTCGCCCAAAATTTTCGCTATGTCGGCGCGTATGAAAGATTTGCTTGCTCCAGAGTCGTACAACACGCGCGCTGTATCACTGCCCCGATTCCCGGTAATAGTATGTTCCTTGATTATCAGCCCCAACGCGCTACCCCTCCAGCACCGCCATGCCGCCGATGAGGTCCAGCAACTCGTTGGTGATGCTTTCCTGGCGCAGCTTGTTCATCACCAGCGTCAGGTCTTCGCTGAGCTGCTTGGCGTTGTCGGTGGCGTTGCGCATGGCGACCATCCGGGCCGACTGCTCGCTGGCGATGGATTCCAGCAGGGCGTGGTATACCTCCATCTCCACGAAGCGAGGCAGGAGGTTGCGGAGCACCGTCAGGTTGTCGGGCTCGTAGTAGTAGCCGACGCGCTGGGGGCCTGAAAGCTCCGAGGGCGTTATCGGCAGCAAACGCGCCACCACCGGCGTCTGGGACAGCGTGGAATTGAACCGGGTGTATGCCAGGTAAACTTCATCAGCCTGCTCTTCCGAGTAGGCGTCAATCAGCAGTTGGGATATGGCGATGGTGTCCAGTAGCTGCGGAGTTTCGCCAAGGTCAGTGAAGACCGCGCGCAGGTCGCTGCCGGAACGCACCATGAAGTCGCGCCCCTTGCGTCCCACGGCGATGGCCTGCACCGGCGCCTCCTGGTCGAGAATGAACTGCCCTACCCGGCGATTCAGGTTGGCGTGCATCCCGCCGCACAAGCCCCGGTCGGGGCTTATGACCAGCACGGCAATGTTGGAGACGGGGCGGACCTGCAACAGCGGCTGGGAAGCGGAAACATCGTCAGTGGGCTGGGCGGCCAGGTGAGCGATAACGTCCAGGATTTTCTCGGCGTAGGGCCGTCCCTGCAACACTGCATTCTGGGCACGGCGCATCTTGGACGCGGCAATCAGCGACATAGCGTTGGTAACCTTGCCGGTGTTGTCCACGCTGCGTATGCGGCGGCGTATGTCTCTAACGCTGGGCATTTTCTTTCGCCCTCACCCCGACCCTCTCCCAGAAGGAGAGGGAGATTAGGTCGAGTTTCCCGCTTTATATATCCCCGCTATATATGTCATGGAAAGAGCGTTTCCCTGCTTTACGCCCCGAAGGTGGAATTGTAGGCCGCGATAGCCTCGTTCAGCTTGGCTTCGGTTTCGTCGGTGATGTCGCGGGTCTCCTGGATGCTGGCCAGTATGTCGGGATGGTTCCCTGAAATGTGGCGAATCAGCCCCTCCTCGAACTCTGCCGTTCTGTCCAGGGACACTTCTTCCATGGCACCGGAGTTGACGGCGAAGAGGATGACCACCTCCTGCTCCAGCGACAAAGGAGCGTACTGCGGCTGCTTCAGCACCTCGGTGGCAAGCTGGCCCCGAGCCAGTTGGGCCCGGGTGGCGGCGTCCAGGTCGGCGGTGCCGAACTGCGCGAATGTCGCCAGCTCGCGGTATTGGGCCAGGTCCAGGCGCAGACGGCCCGCCACCCTGCGGATGGCCCGCGTCTGGGCTGCGCCGCCCACGCGGGAGACCGACAGCCCCACGTTCACCGCCGGGCGGATGCCGGCGTTGAACAGTTCCGGCTCCAGGTATATCTGGCCGTCGGTAATGGAAATTACGTTGGTCGGAATGTAGGCCGACACGTCGCCCGCCTGGGTTTCGATGATCGGAAGGGCGGTGATGGAACCGCCTCCGTGTTCCTCGTCCAGACGCGCCGAGCGCTCCAGCAGGCGGCTGTGCAGATAGAAGACGTCGCCGGGGTAGGCTTCACGTCCGGCGGGGCGGCGCAGCAGCAGCGACATCTGCCGGTAGGCCCAGGCGTGCTTGGTCAGGTCGTCGTACACCACCAGCACGTCTTTGCCCTGCTCCATGAAGTATTCGCCCATGGCGCAGCCGGCGTAGGGGGCCAGGTATTGCAGGGGAGCCGAGTCGGAAGCGCCGGCGGTGACAATGATGGTGTGTCCCATGGCGTCGGCTTCTTCCAGGGAACTCACGACCTGCGCCACCTTGCCCTGCTTCTGGCCGATGGCGACGTAAATGCAGATGAGGTCGCCGCCTTTCTGATTGATGATGGTGTCAATGGCGATGGCAGTCTTGCCGGTGGAGCGGTCGCCGATGATCAGCTCGCGCTGGCCGCGTCCGATGGGGATCATCGAGTCAATGGCCTTGATGCCGGTCTGGACCGGGGTGTTCACCGACTGCCGCACCACCACGTTGGGTGCGACGGTTTCCGCGGAACGGCTGCCGTCTGTGGTTACGGAACCCCTGCCGTCCAGCGGACGGCCCAGGGGGTCAACCACGCGGCCGATAAGCCCATCGCCCACCGGCACCTCGATGATGCGCCCGGTGGAGCGCACCCGGTCGCCTTCCTTCACCGCGTTGGGGTCGCCCAGGATGGCCGCGCCGACCAGGTCGGCTTCGAGGTTGAGAGCCAGCCCCAGTATGTCGTTGCCGAAGTCGAGCAACTCATTGGAGCGCACGCCCTGAAGCCCCTGGATGCTGGCGATGCCGTCACCTACCTGGACCACGGTGCCAACGTCCACCAAAGCCAGGTCGCCGCCGAACTCCTCAATCTGGCGCTTTATCAGCGAAACTATATCCTGTCCTCTGGTAGCCATGGCGGGATCTCCTTGCCGAGTGAATTGAGGCTGAGTTAAAACAAGAAAAAACTGTCGGGGTTAGCCTCCCGATTATAGCACCGGCGCAGACGGCGAACTGCGGTTCTCAGCGGAGGCCGGTAGTGAGTCGCTCCCGCAGGCCGTTCAGCCGCGCGCGGGCGCTGCCATCCAGCAGGCGGTCGCCAATCTGGATGACGAGGCCACCGAGAATTTCCTCGTCCACTCGCGCCGTCACCACTACCTCGCGCCCGATGAGGCCGGAGATGAAACTGGTGATGCGCTCAACCTCCGGCGGTTCCAGCGGAACTGCGGTGGTGACTTCCACTCGCTGGCGGCCTTCCTGGCGGTCCAGAAGTTCGGCGTATTCCTGGCAGGCGTCGGGGATGGCGTCCACCAGACCACGGGCCACCAGCAGGTTCACCATATTCCGCACCATCGGGTCAACGCCGCCCAGCACGGTGTCTATGGCGCTACGTTTGTCTTCCGCCGAAACCCCGGCGTGTTTGAGCAGGGCGTTGAAGTCCTGGTCCGCAAAAGCCTCTGCCACAAGAGCCAGGTCATGCCCCCATTGGGAAGCCTGCCCCTGCTCCTGAGCCAGCTCGAACACCGCTTGCCCGTACCGCTTTCCCGATACCTGTCCTGGCATTGGCTGCTAACCCCTTTCCTTCGTCAAGCTCAGGACCGGCGCAGGCTTTCGCCTTCTTCCAGCACTTGGGCTATCAGGTCATCATGGGCCTGACGGTCCAGAGAGCGGCGCACCACCCTTTCGGCGGCGGTCATAGCCAGGTCGCCGAAGCTGGCCCGGACTTCTTCGATAACCACGTCGCGCTCCCGCTGGATGTCAGCGCGGGCTCGCTCTACGAAGTTCTCGGCTTCGTTGCGGGCTCGCTCCATCTCTTCGGCCCTGAACCGCTCCGCAGACTCGCGGGCTTGCTCCAGGATGCGCTGAGACTCGCGGCGAGCCTCAACCAGTTGGGCCTCGACGGCTTCCTGGGAACTGGCGGCATCTTCGCGCGCGCGCTCCGAGGCCTCCAGGCTTTCCCTGATCCGGTCGGAACGCTGGTCCATGAGGCGCAGGATGGGCTTGTAGGCGAAAAGGAACAGCAGCCCCAGGACCAGCAGGAAGTTGACGAGGTAGATGAGCAGGGTTGGGAAGTGAATTCCCAATGTCTCCAGCATATCGTCCTCTGCCGAGCTAGAAGATGAATCCTATCATGATCGTGGCCACCAGGGCGTAAATGCCCAGCGCCTCGGCAAACGCTATGCCGAGAATCATGTTGGTCTGAATGTTTCCGGTGGCTTCCGGGTTGCGGCCAATGGCGCTCATGGCGGCGGCGCCCAGGATGCCGATGCCGATTCCAGGGCCGATCAGCCCCAGGCCGATAGCTATGCCGGCGCCCAGCAGCTTGGCGGCGTCGGCCTCAATCTGGGCCAGCGGTATCATTGCCAAAAGGATTTCCATTTTCCCTCCTTGGGTGTGTCGGTCCGACTATTGGGATTTGATTAGCCCTAGTCCTGCCGGGACGCATAGATGGCGAAAATTCCGCCCAGCGCCGCTGCGGCGATTCCCACAGTGGCAATTACCATTCCAAATACCAGAAATTCCATTTTCTTCAGCCCTCCCGAAAAATCCCCTCTCCCTTTGCCAACTCCCTCTCCCTCTGGAGGAGGGTCGGGGTGGAAGCAGGGTGAGGGAGTTTATCTCGCTGTCTAATGATGCTCTTCGTGTTCCTCATGTTCGTGGGCAGTCATAGCGATGGCGGCGAATACCAGGGTGAGACCGGCGAAGATCAGCCCCTGGATAAAGCCGACCAGCAACTCCAGCCCATATACGCCAACGGTGGCTATGAACGGCACCAGGAATGCGGAAATCAGAACCAGAATCTCGCCCGCCGTCATGTTACCGAACAGGCGGAAGGTGAAGCTGACCAGCCTCACGAACTCGCTGAAAGCCTCCAGCGGCCCGACGAAGAAGAAGTCCAGCAGCCCCTGGAAGGCATCCAGTATCTTGAACCTGAACAGGGCGCTCAGGCCGCGTTTCAGGCTTCCCACCCGGACGAATTTGCCGAAATAGCTGAAGCCCAGCATCCTTAGCCCCAGGTATTCAACGAACACGAACGACACCAGAGCCAGCGCCAGCGGCATATTGATGTCTGTTCCCGCGGGGCGCAGCAGGTGCACTTCGATCCTGCCGTCTACCAAAGTCCCCAAGGCCGGGTAGATGGGCAACAGCCCGATCCAGGCGTTGATGACGACGAAGAGGAAAATGGTCGCGATTACCGGGAAAAGCAGCCGCGAACGCCCGGGGCCTACAGTCCCCTCAACGAAGCGCAACAGGGCCTCGATTGCGATCTCGCAGAAGTTCTGCAAGCGACCGGGAACCATCTGGGCCCTGCGGGCTCCGATAACGAAAATTCCGACCAGAACTATGCTGGCTATCCAGGAGGAGAGGAGGGTGTTGGTGACGATGAAGTTGGTGCCCTTGTATGGGCCCTCCTCCAGGACTTCGTGCTCGTGTTCGTCCAGCTTCCCTTCGCCGTACTTTATTTCCTTGTGTTCAGCGTGAAGGAATTCGACATAATGATCGTATGCCCCGCCTGGGGCCACGACCTGAGGGGGAAGGTGGACGGCAGGCTTGGGGAGAATTCCCTCGGCGGTCTCGCCGGCGGCCTTCGATGCTGCATCCTGGGCGAAGCCAGCACCGATAGCTCCGGTGATAAGCCCCGCCACCGCCAAGGCAACAAACACCAGCAGTCCGAACAGGAGAACGCCTCGGCTCATGAGTTGTGCTCTCCCTTAGTAGTCCCCTCTCCCT
>VXOI01000220.1:0-2443 GCA_009840175.1 Chloroflexota bacterium
ACCTGACTGCTAATGTCGGTCATTCCTCTTGACATTCGAGACAGTTGCTATCGGAGTTTTCCGGTTAACACTTTTCGTAAGGCCCCGTTCCAAAGTCGGGTTGCAGGGGCCGTAGCTGAAAGTTGCAGAAGTGCAATTGGCGGGGTCGGCGGAGAATTGCACCGGCCCCGTTGGAAAATTGCAGTTCTGCAATCGGACGCGGAGGAGGCGCCCAGGATGAACGACAGGCGGAGGCTCGGCATCGACCGGAGCAGGAGCATCGAGGACCTGCACCACCTGCGGCTGGTGACGCTGCTGGACGAGCTGGTCCAGGCAAAGGGTGTGACGCGGGCGGCCCGGGAGCTGGGGGTCAACTACCGCACCCTGGCCGCCGCCCTGGAGACCGGCCGGCTCTCCCGGCGGATGCGGGGGGCGCTGGGGAGTGCCCTGCTGGAGGGCGGCGGGTCGCCGGTCCGGGAGCAGAGGGAACGCAACGAAGAGCTGGCCGGGCGGCTGGAGCAGGTGGAAGGTCAGGTGGATGAAATGGGGAAGGAAATGACTGGTAGCCTGGCCGCCGTCCAGGGGGAGGTCAGGGAGCTGGGCGACCAGCACGGCCAGGCGTTGCAGCGCGTGGAATCAAGGCTGGAGAAAGTAGAAGGGGGAGACGGCGCGGCCGGGCCGCCGGCTGCGTCTCACGCTGGAAATGGACCGGCTGGCCGGTCGTCGCCCAGGCGGGACTTCCCCGACCTGGCCACCCGGGAACCCGCCGCTGACGACGAAGAGGTCTTCGGCGGCGCCTGGCCGCTGATTCAGGAATGGCGGGAGCTGCGGGAGAGACACCCCGACCGGGGCAAGGGGCTGGAGTGGCTGCGCGAAGAGGAGCGGCTCATGTCCGTGGAGCTGGAACTGCTGGAGGAGCACGGGCTGACCCTGCCCCCGCAGACCTACCCCCTGAAGGGGCTGGACCGGGGCGCCCAGACCGGCTGGCGCCGGAAGGCCCTGGAGGAGGCCCGCCGCGCCCGGCAACGGCGGGAGGGGCTGCTGAGGTTGCTTGGGCCGCTGCGGGCGCTACGGCTGAAGCTGCTGCGCAGGTAGGTTAGTCGAAAGGGCCGGTTCCATGCTGTTAACAATTTGCCGGTGGGGCGCGCAGGGCCTACCCAGCGGGCCTGGACCGGGCGACAATTACAGCGTTGTCAGGCTTTCCAGCGTTTCCCGCCCTAGAAACCTGGGGGCATTTCCCTCAGCCCGGTCTTCACCGAAAGGTTGGCCCAAGAGGGAAGGCTGCCGACGCGGGGTGTTCAAGTCCCTCGCAGGCAGCGCGGGCCGGTGCACCGGGTGCTCAATTCCCTGGTTCCCGGCCAGTCCGGTGGCTGGAGTGTTTAAGTCCTTCTTCCCCGGACACCGTTCAGCGGTACGGAGCTGACTACTCCGGTCGCTGGACACCCGACTGGTGGCATGAGCTAGTCCCTCTGCCACCAGACGGAGGGGACGGAGCGTTTAGCGGCGCCCCGTTCTCACACAGGTTGAGGCGTCGTGGGCTTCGCTCGCGGCGCCCCAGCCGGAACCCACGACCCAACGAAGCGCACGGTGCGTTTCACCAGGAACCCTTCCCACGGCGGCATCCCAACCCAAAGGCGCATCACATCAGCATCGTCAAGGAGGTGGCATACAGAAACAGCACGGCGTCCCGGAACCCCTCACCATACGGCAAGTTCAAGCTGGCGGAGCGGCTGAGGCCCTTCGCTGGTTCCTCACATTGCGGCTGGAGCGGATAGCAGACTCCGGCTGCCCCATCACCGCTGCGGGGTTGCTGTTGAACACCAACAGAGCCGCCGCAGCTTCTCCATGCTCCGGTAGCCCGTCGGCAACGACGCTAGGCCGGACGCTTACACCCGCAACGCGGTTGCCGCCGGCGCCGTAGCCAACGGCGTAGCCGGTTGCCGCGCTGCGTTCCTCACCCTTTCCTTTGACTTGGCAGTTCCCAGGGAATGACGCCCCCGTATCGAGTACGGGGCAGGCTCTGGCCCCACTGCGCCTTTCGTCAACCCCCCAACCGGCATTCCCCGTTGCCGCTCTCGACCCTGGGCGCAGTGCGTCTTGCGCCGGGAGAGCGGCTTGACCTGCTGGACCATACCCTGGGCGAACTGCGCCTTTCACCAACCCCATCGCGGCGTTCTCCATAAGTTGGCTCACCCTGGGCGCATTGCGTCAGAAGCCAAGCGGCAGTTTGCGTCAACCACGGCAACGCCCAACGAAACGGCCAACGTGACGGGCTATCCGATGACAACGACCACTCCAGGGTCCAGTCCCACCATCAGAAGCTAGGAGGTGCCAGTGAACTAACGGGAACCCGACACCCTCGCCCTCTGGGTAGGGCGGAATCAACCAGGGCGGCCGGGTGGGCCGCCACCGACAGACTCAAATTTGCACACGAGCGGGGCCGTCTCCCACTGCGGGAGGCGGC
>VXOI01000220.1:2453-12815 GCA_009840175.1 Chloroflexota bacterium
CCGCCTTCCGTTGGGGGGCGCCCCCCCCCCCCGGGGGGGCGGGGGCCCCCCACCCCCCCCAAAAAAAACCCCCCCCCCGGGGGGCCCCCCCCCCCGGGGGGGGGGCCCCCCCGCTCGCTGTTTTCGGAGGAATCGACATGACCACCAACAGCATCAGCGTCAACCAGGCGAACCACGAGGAGATCATCACCGGCGCGGAGACCGTCCTCAACGGACAGGTCGGCGGCCACGGCGACACCCACACCCTGATGGCTCAGCAAGTGCAGGCTGGGAACAAGGCGCAGAACGAGGGCAAGCCCGAGAGCGAACTGCGGGCGGCGGCCCGGCGCCACGGCTACACCCTCAAGGAACTGGCCGCCCTGATGGGCGCCAGCTACAGCCACCTGTGCTCGGTGGCCAACGGGCACCGGCCCTGGACTCCCGAACTGCGGGAGAAGGTCAAGGCGGCGCTGGGCGAGGTGCCGGGACAGGGCGTGGTCTACCGCCAGGGCGGCGTGGTACAGGGCGAAAGCAGCTTCATCCGGGAGCGGGCCAGGGAAAAGGGCATGAGCCTGAAGGACCTGGCCGTCGTGGTGGGAATGTCCTACCGCTACATGACGCAGGTGGCAAGGGGCCAACGGAACATGAGCCCGTCGATGCAGGTGCGGGTGGAGTCGGCGCTGGGCGGCCCGGTGGAGATCGCGCCCGCCGTGTGCGCCAATCGCCAAGACAGCATCCCCAGCGGCGGCAGCAACTTCATCCGGGAACGGGCCCGGGAATTGGGTCTGAGCATGGGGGAACTGGCGGACCTGGTGGGGGTGAGTCGCGGGTTCATGTCCGACGTGGCCCGGGGCCGCCGGAACCTGAGTCCTCGGATGCAGGCTCGGGTCGAAGCGGTGCTGGATGCCCCGGTGAAGGTCGAGGCCGTGCCGACTCCCACCGTGGACCCCAGGGCGCTGTGGGACCGCATGGATGCCCACGGCATCAGTCAGAACGAGACGGCGCGGCGGGCCGGCATCAGCCCCTCGCTCCTGTCCCAGATCATGAACGGCCTGCGCACCCCGTCGGGGGGCGTGCTGCGGCGGCTCTACAATGTCCTGTTCGCGCCTTCCAGCGAGGAACTGGTGGCGCCGGTGGAGCTGAAGGTCATGGGTTGGAAGAAAGGTACCCGCAACGGCTTGGTGGTCAAGGGGGCCGGCGGGCCGGGCGGAGAAACGATTCGCACCGGCGGCCGGGTGCCCTGGGGTGCCGAGGTCGAATTCGCCTATACCTCTGGCTACGACAGCCGGGGTCGGGTCTCAGTGAACCACCTGATGGACGAGCGGGGCTACGGCGTGATGCTCAACAAGCCGGAGCAATATGACGCATAGCCGGGTCGCCGGGCCTTCACGTCAGGGGAGAGCAACGCTGCACCTGCGCTGCTCTCCCTCGCGCATTCTCTCACTGCCTGAATACCACATTGCAGGCAACGGTCTCGGGGCTGTTCCTTTTGCTCTATACCAGTTAGCGGTCCTGCCAATATTCCCAGATACGGTGCACCTCATTGACCCAAAACGCCGCGTGGGCGGTAGCGTCGCCGCTGCTGTCATCGTACTCGCCGAGGTCCCTGGCATTGACGAAGAAGCCATCGCCGGGGATGCGGAAACCCCGGCGCACCACCAGTGCACTCAGTAGGGGTCTCTCCTCCCCGTGTTCGTGTGCATTGATCGCATCAAGGATTCGATAGAGTTTGCGGCTCTGGGCAGGGAGTTCGATAAGTTCGGATAAGTCCCCGTAGAAGCAGGTCTGTCGTGCCCTGGCTACACCCTTTAAAGCCTCGTAGATGGTTTGGGTGCTGGCATCCATGTTCGTCTCCTTTCGCAATGGGGCGTGTTTTCAACGGGGGTTACCCAATTGCTCCCCTGTTATTCGTTCACCGCCCTGGTGACGGCGTTGACTGCTTCGGTCGCTGCGAACCACCAAAAATACTGGTTTTCCAACCGCGTGCATTCCAGGTAGCGCCATTCTACGAAGTCCGCCCTGTGCGCTTCCACGAAACCCCGGAAGGTCGTCTCCCGCATTTCCGGGGTCAGGGTCCACTCGGTCCATTTCGCTTGGATCGCCTCTTGCTTTTCTATAGGCAGTTCGTTGAACAAAAGCAGAAGGTCATGTTTCCCAGGAAAGGGTTTCCTCAGTGCTTGGAGAAGGCCCTTCAACGCGCATTCCAGGGCGAAGGCCAGCATTGAACACTGGATGATTCCCTTTCCCATTGCTATCTCGTCCGGACTTGCGTTAACTGCTCTCTCAGTTCCAACTCTGTAGTACTCAAGGGCCGCATGGACGGACCGGGAGATGTGGTGCATGTCGGCATTGGTCTTACCGTTGAGGGCGTCAATGAGCCTGAAAGGTATGACGGTCTCTTCCAGTGGGTTGATTTCAGCCATGCTCCTCCTCAGCAGTTGGGTGAGTGGGCTTTCGATTGCGTCAAATGCGGCAAGCCCTGAAGGCAGGAAGATGTCGTATCCTTCATCTCCCTCCAACAACCGACGCGAGACCCAGCGCCGGTTGACTCCCCAGTTCCCCTGTCGTTCTGCTGCATCGGCCACGGCCTGCCCCGGCTTTCCATTCCTGCCGGTTCATCGTCCCTCCGCCTCCGCCACGGCCTGCTGTCGTTCCTGGAGAGCCCCCGGGTCGCCCGGACGGAGGCGGATGATCTCGTCGTAGTCCGCCACCGCCCGCTCCGGTTGACCCAACTCCCGGTACAACGATGCCCGGTTGCGACGGGAGTCAATGTCTTCCGGGTTCAGCGCCACCGCCTTCCCGAAGTCCTCCACCGCCAACTGATGCGCCCCCATCTCCGCGTAGGCGTATCCCCTGGCGTGGTACGCCGCCGGGTCTTCAGGAGACAGCTCAACCAGCCGGTTGCAGTCGCTGATCGCCCCGGCGTGCTCCCCCAGCAGGGTCCGGGCGAAGCCCCGGGCCAGGTAGGCTCCCAGGTTGTCCGGGTCCATCCCGATGATGACGTTGAAGTCCTCGATGGCCTCCTCGTACCGGCCCAGCCGCATCATCGACGTCCCCCGGCTGTAGAGCACTCTGGTATCGCCGGGGTCCAGGGCGATCACCCGGCTGTAGTCCGCTATTGCCAGTTCGTATTCCTCCAGGCTGACGTAGTTCAGCCCCCGTGCCGCCAGGGTCTCGCCGTCGTCCGGGTCCAGCGCCAATGACCGGTCCAGGGCGTCCATCGCCTCGTCGTTGCGGCCCAGGTTGCCCAGGGCCACGCCCCGGCCCCGCAGCGCGGCGGCGCTGTCCGGGTCCAGCCGGAGTACCCCGTCGAAGTCCTCCAGCGCGTCCTGGAACTGTTCCAGGTTGAGCCTGGTGATGCCCCGGGCGCAGCGGGCCGGGCCGTAGTTCTCCTCCAACTCCAGGGCGCAGTCGAAGTCACGGAGGGCCTGCTCCATCTCGCCCAGGTCGCGGTATGCCATCCCCCGGGCGTAGCGGGCCTCGGGCAGGTCGGGCGCCAGCTCGATGGCCCGGCCCAGGTCCTCCACCGCCCGGCCATGCTCTCCCATCTCAGCGTGGGTCAGCCCCCGGTTGTAGTGGGCCTCGGCGTCCCCCGGGTCCAGCAGGACGGCCAGGTCGAAGTCGCCCATGGCCCCGGCCAGGTCGCCCAGGTGGGCCTTGCACGACCCCCGCCCGCAGTGGGCCGCCGCGTCCCCCGGCGCCAGCCGGATGGCGGCGTCGTAGTCCGCCAGGGCCAGGCAGCGCTCCTCCAGCTCGCAGTAGGCGTGGGCCCGGCCCAGCCGGGCTTCGGCGTCGTCGGGGTCCAGGGCGATGACCCGGCCGTAGTCCTCCGCCGCCCGCCGGTGCTCCCCCAGCTGGCCATAAAGCAGCCCCCGCAGGTGCAGGGATTCGGCGTCGTGGGGGTTCTCCTCGATCCTCTCCGTCAGTCGTTCAACCATCTGGGTCAGGCCATCCCGGCCCAGGGCGTCCATCATCCGGTGGAACTCCCGCCCGACCTCCGGCGAGTCATCCTGGTGCGTACCGTCGTCTTCCCCGGCCATGGCCTTCCTCCCGTTTGTCCTGGTTCCCGCCTCCGGGCAGGTTTCCGGCTGCGGGCGCAAATTATGTTGCCACACCTCTTTGGTTGCCACACTTCTATGATGGTGCAGTCCCGGCCGTTGCGCAATGCCCGACTGCCACCAACGCCGTGGAGTTGCTTTGTGCGGGACCGGGGCCTGTGGGGGAAGCCTCCGGCGGGTTGACGGCAGGGGCCGCATCCACGCCACGGGGAGAGGCGGTGGCGAAAATAGAGGCCCCCCAATGCCAGGGGGACCTCCTGCCGGCGGAACCCGTATGTAGGATGCCTTTTTTCGTTTCGGCCCAGCGGCCCTCAGTCCCACAGCAGGTGGCCCAGGCCCAGGGATTCGGCCAGGCCGTACAGCGCCGCCAGGTGCTCGGCGTTGGGCCGCGCCTGTCCCTCCTTCCAGCGCCTCACGCTCTCGACGTCGGCGCCCACCCGCCGGGCGATCTCCGCCCAGGACAGCCCCGACGCCTCCTGGAACCGCTTCAGCCGCTCCGGAAAGTCGGCGGGGAAGGCGCGGACTACACCTCTGTAACGAATGCGCTTCCTCGGCATCGGCGCCTTCCTCTACCGGAGATGGGATTTGCCGGTATTCCCGCTCGCGGGCGCCCGGCCGCAGCCGGACACCCGCGTTTGTGAGCCCATGGTTCGGCGCCTGCCGCCTCCCCAGCCGCCCTCCAGCTCCTTCGGCACCTTGGCCACCTCCACCCATCGCTCCCAGCCCCTGTCGGCGCAGCCCTGGGTCTCATCTTGCCCGCGAATCCCGGGCGCGGGCGGCGGCGGGCCGGTCAGCGGGCCACGGTCAGCAGCGGGGAGAGGACGTACAGGCGCTTGTACTCATCCGTCCTGACCTCGGTCCGGGCGGCGATCCGGTTGTTGACCTGGGGAACGGACCCCCACATCACCTCCCTCGGGCTGCCGCCGAAGTGGTCGGACGATATTCTCCCGTCCGCCTGCGAGCCGGTCCAGAGTGACCCGTGCCATAACTCGATTCTGCCCTCCGCGCTATTGGCGGGCCATTTGCGTTCCAGGTACACGTGCCGTCCCTATTCCCGCAGTCAATGTCGCCATCGATGTTGACATTGACTGTGCCGTCGCTGTTGATGTGGGCTTTACCGTCGGTGTCCAGGTTGCCACGGACACCGACGGTCAGCCTCGATCGGGCGCCTCGGCTGCGGCGCCTGGCCCGCCTCAGCGCTCCCACCGCGGCTCCGTGAACGAGAACCACCTAGAACCCGAACCACCTAAACCCTCCCTGCGCGTGTTACTGGAACCACCTGATCCCCTGGTCAAAGGGGTCGGCGTCCCAGTTGATCGCCTTGATCCCCACCCGATTCACGGTGAACCCTTTGAAGGTGTGACTGGTGGTGTCGCCGGGGACGTAGACCTGCCAGCCCGCTCTCCCGGAACTGGGGTCGAGCTCCAGGTAGTAGTCGTCTACCCCGGGCACGGGCTGCCACGACACCCTCACGTCTTTGGTGTGGGGCACGCGGACTATCGTGAGTTTCTGGACCTGGTCCGGCGTGTCCGTTTCGGATATGGGTGTCGCCGACCGCTCGTCCGACGCCTCGCCCACGTCCCCGTTTTCGTTCACCCCACGAATCTGGAACGTGTAGGTCGTGCCGGGCTCAAGGCCGGGCACCGTGTGGGTGGTGGTGTAGGCGTTGCTGCCGGAGATTCCGGTCCAGTTGCCCCAGTTGCCGGCGCCCTCCTTCTGGCGCAGCTCGTACCTGACGGCTGTGCTGCCGCCGGCCCGGTTCCAGGTCAGCGTGACCTCGCGGACGCCTTTCGACGCCACGAACCCGCTCGGTTTGTCAGGTTTGTCAATGCGGGGCCTGACTTCCGTCGTGACCTCCGTCTCGCCCAGGAGGTTTGCCTCGGATCTGGCTACGTACCACAGCTGCACCTGGTAGGTCGTGCCGGGCTTCAGGCCGTTGATGTTGAAGCTCCAGGCCCACTTCCCGTCCTTGCCCCCGCATTCATTTTTGCTGTCGCTGGTGACATCGATTCTGCCCTCGCTATCGAAGGGGAGATCCGAGGGGGTCCCCGCGCGACAATCTTTCACGTTGGAGACAGTATTCGGGACACGGTTCGGACTCCAGGTACTCGCCTGCCACTCGTTCCAGCCTCCCCGCCCATTCGACGAACGCCACTTCGGGGCGTAATGCGAGTCATCCCCACCGAAGCGTCTGCCACTGCGGTCATAGACTGTGGCTTCACGGTCGGGGTTGACAAAGCCCCAGGGATGGACCTTGGCAACCCCGGTCCACCTGACTCTCATCGAGGTGTCGCTGGCCTCCACCTCTACCTCGGGCGCCGCCTCGGTGGTGGCCGTGACGGTCAGGCCCTCGCCGACCGCGGTACCACGGGGCTGTTGCAACTTTACCTGGAATTCGTAGGTTGTTTCAGGCGACAGATCGAGTACCGTGTGGTTGCCCCAGTACCCGCCGTTGTTTTTCCAGTTGTGCTCCCATCCCTGCTCCCAGTCGGTCCAGTTGCCGTTTCCCTGGCGGTAGCGGGTTTGATACCAGCATGGATTATTCTGGGGGCAAGCTGCTTCGGGGTAATACCAAAGCAGATACATCCGAGAGCCGCCCACGATCGGCTTCGCCCTCAGATTTTGGATGTTGAGCGGGGCGATCAGCACCGGCGAAAGAGCGTACAAGGGTTGAGAACGGGTGTTCGGAATCTTACCAAAGCCTATAAGCGGAGTCGTGCCGTGCAGGTCGTCCACCCCGACATGACTAGCGCCGGCGTATCCGCCGGATTGTTCCTTGGTTCCATCAGGTCCCGAACCGGTCCAGGGTTGTCCTCTGAAATCATTCCCCCTACCGGACGAATGTACGGAGCCGTTCTCCTGCCTCGCTTCGCGGCTGTCCCAAGAAAAGTCGTAGAAGTCTTCATAGTCGTCGGCGACCTTGGCCCCGCCGAGCCAGTAGATGGGCACACCCTTGTTGGTGTCCGTATAGGTGGTGGCGGTGTTGTCCCGGGCGAGCACGCTGCCGGTGGAGATTAAGGCCGTAAACTCTCCTTTGAAAGCTTCCAGGGCGGCATTATTGCCCGCCGCCGTCTGCACGTGGGTGTTGTAATCTGCGATGTCCGTGGACGCCGCGTTTCGAGTCGTGGATGTTACGAACAGCAGCCGGAACCTGTCTCCCGCGTTGATGCCCGTGGGGGTGAGCGAAGCGGGGGCGATGATGGTGCTGAACTCGGCCGTAACCACACCCATTTCATTGATATTCTCTGCGCACTGGTGTGGGTTAAATGGGTTACATGTTTCTGATAGTTCCCTAATCAACAACCGGATCTCGTATGTCCCTTGAGGGGTCGGCTCCCCCGCCAGGGCGGCCTCCACCGTGGTGGCACTCACCGTGATGGTCTCCAACCTGCTATAACTCTCGCGCGACTGCCAGAGGTACCGGGTGCCTTGGTCCCATCGGGGCCACGCTCCTCCTTTCTTGCGGATTTGCCAATAGTACCTGCAGTAGGAGTTATTGGAATTGCAGTTTTCTTCATACCAGAATTTCCAACTGAGCTTCACCTGCTTGCCGCCGGGAAGCGGCGTCGCAGCAAAGTCCTTGATGTTCCCAGCCCCTATGAAACCGACTGTCGCGTCGAAGTCAACTGCCAGCTCGTTCTGGGGCTCGGCAACGAAGCCGGGTCCCGAGCCGTTCACCCGGTGGCTTGCCAGGTCGGCCACGCCCGGATGCGCCAGGCTGGCGGCGATGCTCGATCCGGTGATGCTCCCGCCGTTCAGTTCCAGCGAGTTCGCGGTGACGCTCAGGCCGTCGTCGTCCCGATCGCCAGCCTGCACCGCATAGCTGAAGATCAGGGTCGCGCCGTCCTGCGACGATTGGCTGTATGTCGCCCAGCGCGCGGCGTCGCCGATGACGAGGCCCAGGCGCGGCTCCCCGCTCACCGTCACCGGCACTGAGAACGTCAGGCTGACCACGATCTCCTCGCCGGAGCCATAGACCCCGCCCGAGGCCGGGCTGTTCAGGAAGGGTCCGGAGGTGATGGACGGCGCCGGGGGTTGCGCCAGCGCCGGGTTGGCGGTCTGCGCCCGCGCCCGCTGGCCCTCGCCGAAGGCGTCGGTGTAGATGGCCAGGGCGCGCAGCCAGCGGCCCGCGTCGCCGTCGGTCAACAGGAACGACTGCTCGGTCGCGCCGGCGATATTGGGGAAGTTGGTAACGTCCACGTTGGCGGAGGTGGTCCCGTCCGGGGAGCGCTTCCACTGCCAGACGACGGTGCCGGCAGTTACGCCGTCCGGGTCTAAGACCACCGCCGTCAGCTCGCTGCCCACCAAGGGCTGGTCGGGAACGAGGGAGACCACGCCCGGCTCGTTCAGGTTGACCACCGAGATGGTCACCGCGATGGTGTCGTCGATGGAGGTGTCGGCCTCGCCCGCTGCGTTCTTCCCGTCGTGGACCGAGACCGTAACCGAATAGCTCGCCTTGTCCTCGTAGTCCAGGGCGTCCTTGACTTTGATCTGGCCGGTGTCCGTCTCAAAGTCGAAAACCCCGGCGTCGCTGCCGGTCAGTTCGTAGGTCAGGGTGTCGCCGTCACCGTCGGTGGCGGCGATGGGGTCGCCAACGCTCGTCCCGGCCGGGGTGTTCTCATCCACGCTGTGGGCGGCGGTTGCGTCGGCGAACTGCGGGGCGGCGTTGGCCAATATCTGGCGGCTGACGCCCGTCACCGGGCCGGCGGCGTCCGAGCGGGCGCTCTTACCCGCGCCCTGGGCGTCGGCGTAGGACGCGCTGGCCCGCAGATAACGGCCGGCGTCGCCGTCAACCGGGGTGTAGGCGGCATCGGTCGCGCCCGCGATGGCGGTCCACTCGCTGCCGTAGGCCGAGCTTTCCCAGGTCCAGATCTCGCCGCTGACGCCGCCGTCCGGGTCGAAGACGCGGGCGCTCAGCGAGACGCCCACCTGTGGTTCCATCGTATTGAGAAATACCTGGCCCGCCTCGTCCACGTTGACCACGGAGATGGTCACGGCGATGGAGTCGTCAACGCCGCTGTCGGCCTCGCCCTGGGCGTTCTTCCCGTCGTGGACCGAGACCGTCACCTTATGGCTGGCCTGGGTCTCGTAGTCCAGGTCCGCGCCGGAGGCCACGGTAATCTGACCTGAGGCGTCGATGGTGAAGGCGTCGCTGCCCGTGAGAGAATAGGTCAGGGTGTCGCCGTCATCGTCGGTGGCGACCACCGGGGCGCCGACGCTCGTCCCGGCCGGAGTGTTCTCGTCCACGCTGCGGGTTGCGGTTGCGTCGGCGAACTGCGGGGCGGCGTTGGCCGCCTCCCGCTGCGGGGCGGGCCGGTTCGGGTCCGGCGCCACCGGGTTGGCGGTCTGCGCCCGTGCCTTGGTCTTCCCGAAGGCGTCGGTGTAGATGGCCAGGGCGCGCAGCCACCGGCCCGCGTCATCGGCATCGGTCAGCTGGATGGACGCACTGGTAGCTCCGGCGATGTCGTTGAAGTCGGTAACGTCCACATTGTCTGCGGTGGTCCCGTCGGGGGAACGCTTCCACTGCCAGGCGACGCTGCCCTCGACGATGCCGTCCGGGTCGGTTACCGTCGCAATCAGCGCGGAACCGGCCTGGGGCGTGTCAGTACTCAGGCGCACCACGCCCGGCTCATCCACGTTGACGACGCTGATGGTCACCTCGATGGAGTCGGTCTCGCCGTCGGGGTCGGCGGCGGTAACGGTAACCGCGTAGCTGGCCTGGGTCTCGTAGTCCAGGTCTCCTTGGACTTTGATCCGGCCGGAGTCGTTGATGGTGAAGGCGTCGCTGCCGGCCAGTTCGTAGGTCAGGGTGTCGTCATCTTCGTCGGTGGCGGTTACCCGGGCGCCCACGCGGGTGCCGGCCGGGGAGTTCTCGTCCACGCTGCGTGTCTCGGTGTCACTGGCGAACTGCGGCGCGTTGTTGGCCGGCTCCGGCGTTGGCGTGGGTGTCGGCTCCGGTTCCGGCTGCGCCGGTTCGTCCGGGGCGCCGTTCACCTTATGGGCGGCCTGGCCGGACAGGACCGGGTGCTTCAGGTTGGCGGGGTTGCCCTCGGCGTCCGCGATGGTCCCCTTGTTCAGTTTCAACTGGTTCTTGCCGATGCCGATGCCGTCGGCGTCCTGGTCATCGGCTTTGACCGCGTGGCTGAAGCTGAGGGTTGCGCCGTCCTCGCTGGAGTGAGCGTACCCGGCCCACCGCTTCTGGTCGCCGATCTTGAGTCGAATACGCGGCTTCCCGTTGACGGTCACCGGCTCGCTGAAGGTAAGTGCAACGGTGATGGCCTCGCCCTGGCGGTAGGTGTCGCCACTCTGCGGGCTGCTGGTGATG
>VXOI01000092.1 GCA_009840175.1 Chloroflexota bacterium
TGCCAGGACATGGTGAAGGCGGCTTCAACGAACCCGGATTAAATGATGTCCTCTAGCCACGATTCGATGAGGCTGCCGGCCCGTTGGAGGTTGGTCAAGACGCAATCGCAGTGGCTCCAGCCGGGGTCCGATCTGACGCTCTTGCCCGGATCCGGTGCTAGTGAGACCTGCATCGGGAAGTCGGAACTGTGGGTTACGACCCAGTAGGTGGTGGCGGGCTCCAGCACGGTCCCCGCAGGAGCGCTGAAGGAGTAGCGGGCCGCGGTCGTGCTGATCGCGCCGGCGAAGCCCGGCGGATTGGCGAGGCTGAACAACTGCTCGCCCGGGGCGCCCTCTGTGTCGCTCCAGACGCCGACGTCCGGGGTCGGCGTTTCACCCGCGTTTCTCGCCGCCAGGGCAAGCGTCACGGAGGTCAGCTCGTAGCCGCCCGGGTGCCCGCCGGTGGTGATCGCGCTCGCCCTCGTAGGGCCGGTTATACTACCCTGTCGGGGGACACCCGTGGGGAGACTCGCCCCCAGGGGGAAGACCGCGTTGGAGATCAGGACGTCGTCGGTGACCTGGGCCGCGGCGGGCGCGGGCGGCGTGACGGCCGGGACGGCCAGCAGGAGCGCGGCGAGCGCCGCGGCCAGCAGCCATGCCCGGCGCCACGGCGCGCGGCGCCTGATTGATTCGCTACTGTGCATATGTGCTGCGTGTTTCATGCCGCCACGCCTCCTGTCGATAATGTCGAAATTGCGATCCCGCTCCAGTGCCGGAAGAACCAGCCGCGATGGTCCCGGGGCGTCCATCCAGTGAGAGCGCTGTTCGAGAGCCGGCCGGTTGCAAGCGAATCCCTCCGGCCCCGAACGGCCGGAAGAATCCGTTGGCACTCCCGCCTACCAACATTTCACGGTAAGGGCTTGTCCAGGCCCGAACAAGAGGCATGCGCCATGTCCTCGATGGGGAGAATTGATGCAACGTTCGCAGCAGTCTTTGAGACTGAAATGGATGCACTTTCTCCGGGTACCGAGGCGCTCTGACGGCGCAAGTTCCATTGACCACCTACGCATTCGCCTGGAATGTGAGTTACCTGGCCCCAAAGTCATGAGTGCAAACACCTTCACATTGTTGAGTGCATATGACTCTCGACAAATGCGAGGCGAACGCGGTACGTTCTGGATCGCGGGCCAACCGCAGACCACAGGCCGGAGCGTTCATGGCGGCATCAATGACCGATCGCCGTTCCGGCAGGGCGTGTCCGATGAGTACGACTTCCTTGAGAATGATGAGAAGCGGGGCGAGGGGCCTCCACGCTCTCGCGGCCGAGCTTCGAAGGCGGGCCGCCGGGGCGTTCCCGGCGGACCCCGAGGTCGTGGAGTTTGCCGCGAGGGTCTCGGTGTGGGGTCGCTGGGCCCTGTGGGTCGGCGGTGTAATCGAGCTGGCATACCGGCCCGAGTTCTGGCTCGCCACCGACAGGGAGTACATTCTGACGCTCGTGCCCCTGGTGGTCTTCAACGCCATCACCCACTACAGACTCCACACGCGCCGGCAGGTGAAGTGGCGCTGGCTGCTGTTCCTGAGCGCCATGGACATCGCATTGATTTCCTGGTCACTCACCATAGGCTCCGAGTTCCACTCGATGCAGTACGTTCTCTACTTTCCCGCAGTGGCCCTGTTCTCGGTGGTCTTCACCTCGGTGTGGCTGTGTCTCGGCTGGACGAGCATGGTCGCCGTTGTCTACATCGCGGTCCTCCTGGCGGGGCCGGGCCTCGACCTGGAGGCCGGGCAGGAGAAGGTCCTGTTCACCAGGGTCGGATCCATATACTGGGTCGCGGCCGTCGTCAGCCTGATCGCCCGGTTCGAGCGGGTCAGGCGGCGGGAGTCCGCCAGGCGGGAGAGGGAGCTGCTGCAGGAACGGGTCGCGCTGTCCCAGACGATCCACGACACGGCGGCGCAGAACGCGTACATGGTGTCGATGGGAATCCAGAGGGCCATGAGGATTGCCGGGAACGCCGACGAACAGCTGGCCTCCGCCCTCAGCGCCACCGCCTCGCTGGCCAAGGCGGCCACGTGGGAGCTGCGGCGTCCCATCGACGAGGGGCACCTGTTCGAGGGAAGGGAGCTGTCGCGGGTGCTGGACTCGCACGTCAAGACGTTCGGCAGGCTCGCGGAGATACCCGCGGAGATGGTCACGACGGGGGACGAGCCGGCGCTGGCCCTGGAGACCCGCACACGGCTGTTCACGATAGCCCACAACGCCCTCACCAACGCCTTTCTCCACGCCCAGGCCAGCAGGGTGGAGGTCAGGCTGGAGTTCGGGACCGGCGGAGTCCGGCTGTCCGTTTCCGACGATGGAGCCGGCCTGCCCGAAGACTACGCGGAGCGGGGTCGCGGGTTCCGGGGCATGCGGGAGGAGGCGGAGCGGCTGAACGGCCGGCTGATCGTCGAGTCCGCCGGTCCCGGGGAGGGAACGACGGTGACCTGCGAGGCGCCCTGTGCGTAGCCCGCGCGAGGAGAGCGAAGTGAATGACGCGGCGCGAATCAGGCTGATGGTGGTGGACGACCACCCGATGATGCGGAGGGGCCTCAAGGACGCCCTGGAGGATGAGGCGGACTTCGAGGTCGTGGGGCTGGCCGGCGATGGGATGGAGGCCGTGCGGACGGCGCAGCGGGTGGAGCCGGACGTGATAGTGATGGACGTGCTGATGCCCGGTAAGGACGGCGTGGACGCCTGCCGGGAGATCATGGAGGTGCTGCCGGACACGAAGGTGCTGATGCTGACGGCGTCGACGGAGGAGGACGCGGTGGTGGAGGCGGTGGCAGCCGGGGCGTCGGGCTACCTGCAGAAGGACGCGGGGCCGGAGCAGCTCGCGGGCGCGATCAGGGACGTGTCGGCGGGCCGTATGCGCATACCCGAGAGGTCCATCAGGCACATCGCGTCGTTGATCCGCGGCCGGCGCGGGATCACGGGCCAAAGGGCGCTGGATGCGATAACGGGCATGGAGAGGGAGATACTCACGATGTTCGCGAACGGCAGGTCGTACGCCGAGATCGCAGAGGCCAGGGGGATCAAGACGACGAGCGTGAGGAACGCGGTCTACCGCATCCAGGACAAGCTGGCGGTGGATTCGAAGCAGGAACTCGTGGTGTGGGCGATACGGAACGGGCTGCTGGACGGGGAGGAGGGGGGCAGTTGAGTTAGGCGAGAACGGTTTGGCACACTGGGGGCTCGTGTACACGAGTCACATTCCGGCGTGCGAGGGTTCGCCGTCCCGCTTGGGCCGCCCTCGGCGAGGCGCCGCTTGACCTTGAACACCGTGCCCTGGGAGACGTCCAAGGCCTGGGCCACCCTGGGCGCCGGCCAGCCCTCTCCGGTCTAGAGCAGAATACGGGCCCGGTTGATGACTCTGGCGGAACCCTTTCCCGCCCGGACCATGTGCTCCAGTTGGTTGCGCTCCACCGGCTTCACCCGGACCGCGAATTTCTCCCTGACCACACCACCACCTCGCAACAGCACAGATTGCCAGCAGGTTAGCGCTGCCACCCAGTCCCCGGCTACGACTCCAAGACCAAGTCTGATCGAGTACTAGGGATCAACTCCTGATTGATTTTGTCCTGTTCCTCCCAGAATGGGACTCTATCGGCGATGGGGGTCGAATCGGGCGTGGCCGTTCCGAAGTTCTCCTCAATAAAGAATAAAGGTTTCCCTGGCGGTATCGCTCTCGGCGGAAACTTATTTATGTGGCGACAGCACGGACACCCAATAGCGTCTAGAACGATGTCCCCTGGCCCTCCAAGTGGTCGCGAATTTTTGGTGGCAGGTATTGCCGGGAGACCCGCCAAAAGAATGAGTCCGTGGCGGGTCAATCTTCCATGAACCGCAAAAACACCAATCTATAACGACGTCAATGTGCCAATGCATTTGATCGGAGAATTGCACAGTTCTTGAGGTGATATAGCACATGTTATAAACGCTTTGACAATCAGTCAACCTAGCGCGTAGCATAGAAAACAAGGAGTAACGAAATAGGTGGCGCGATGTCTTCCACTGATCTTAGACCTATACCATCCGATTACAGCCAGTGGATCAAAGAAATCAGAGAGATCGTTGGGATGACTCAGGCCCAGTTTGCCCGCGTCGTCGGCGTTTCCTACGCTTCTGTCAATAGGTGGGAGAACGGCCAGTCCCGCCCCAACAACCTGGCCTGGCAGCGAATCATAGACCTGGAGCTGTCGTTGCAAGAAAACAGCATCGAAGAACCTAACCCCATCACCAACGCTGGCGAGTCCCCCAGCCTGGATTTCTCGGCGTCCCCGGAGGTTGTTTCGGTCATAGCCGAGGCCCACCGGCTGGCCTACGGACACCTCTTCAATCCCACGTTTGCCAGCGAAACGTCGCTGATAGACCCGCTACCGCACCAGAGATTGGCGGTTTATGAGCACATGCTTCAGCAGTCTCCGCTACGGTTCCTGCTCGCCGACGACGCCGGTGCAGGTAAGACAATCATGACCGGTCTTTACGTCCGTGAGATGCTGGCCCGGCGCCTAATCCGTCGTGTCCTCATCGTTCCCCCTGCTGGCCTGGTGGGCAACTGGGAGCGGGAAATGCGGACCTTGTTCCGTTTGCAGTTCGGGGTGGTCACCGGCTCGGATGCAAGAACGGCCAACCCGTTCGTGGGACCAGAGAGTGACCTGGTCATCGTCAGCGTTGATACCCTAGCTGGCGAGCGTATGTTTGCTCATTTAGCCGATACGGCAACCGAGCCATACGATCTGGTTGTATTCGACGAAGCCCACAAGCTCTCGGCTGACCGCCAGCCCGACTTCAGGGTCCGCAAGACGGAGCGTTACCGGCTGGCCGAAGCCGTTGCAGGAGCGGGCGCCGACGGCACACGGTGGGCGCTTCCCTGGGCGTCACAACATCTCCTGTTGCTCACTGCCACGCCGCACATGGGCAAGGACCATCCCTATTACTACTTATGGCGCCTGCTGCTTCCCGAGACGCTGCCTACATACGAAGCATTTGAACAGTTCCCAGCAGAGTCAAGGAGACGGCACTTCATCCGCCGCACCAAGGAGGAGTTGGTCTATTTCGACGGCTCTCCCATCTATCCGGCAAGAGAATGCGATACGTTGAGTTACGAACTGACCCAGGGGGCAGGAAGCGAACAGGAACTTTACGACGCAACGACGGACTACATGCGAGGCCATTACAACCGGGCTCGTGTGCTGAATCGGTCAGCGGCGAGGCTGGCTATGAGCGTATTTCAGCGGCGACTGGCCAGCTCCACCTATGCTCTGATGCGGTCGTTTGAGCGCCGCTCCGAAAAACTTGAGGACATGATCGAACGTATTCGGGACGGAAGGCTCACTGAAGAAGAACTCGCCCGACAGCAGCAGAGGCTCCAGAGCATTGACGACATATTTGAGACAACCACCGCCGACGAACAGATGGCGGGCGAGGACGAGTCTGACACCCTGGAAGAGTTTGAGGACCAAGCACTGGGGGGCGTCGTAGCCCACAGCCTCGCCGAACTGGAGGTTGAGAGGATAAAGGTCAACAGCCTGCTGGAAAAGGCACGGAATCTCTTCGAAGGACGGGAGGAGTCCAAGTTCGAGAAATTGCGGGAGGTGCTGGAAGCCCCGGAGTATGCCGGCGCCAAGCTCATCATATTCACGGAGCACCGCGACACCGCCGACTTCCTGGTACATAGGTTTGAAGGCCTCGGTTTCACCGGCCAGATTGCCACGATCCACGGGGGAATGCCCTACCAGGAAAGGGAACGGCAGGTCGAGTTCTTTCGCAAGCCGGAATCGGAACAAGGGGCAAACTATCTGGTCGCCACCGACGCTGCGGGCGAGGGCATCAACCTACAGTTCTGCTGGCTGATGGTGAACTATGACATACCCTGGAATCCGGCTCGCCTCGAACAACGGATGGGCCGTATCCACCGCTACGGACAGGCTCACGACCCGGTAGTGGTGGTAAACCTGGTCGCCGGAGCCACCCGTGAAGGGCGAGTCCTCAAAACGTTGCTGGATAAACTTGAGGCCATTCGCCGACAACTTCGATCTGATAAGGTCTTCGATGTCGTAGGACGGCTCTTCCAGGGTGTGTCGATCAAAGACTACATTGAACAGACCCTGACCGACGAAGAGCCCAGTCAAGCGCTTTCCCGGTTGGAGGGTACCCTTACTGAGAGCCAGGTTCGGGCTATTCAGGAGAAGGAGCGCAGCCTGTTCGGGCCGGACGGCGATGTGGCCAGGGAACTCGACCGCCTCAACGAATCGGTGGGCCAGGAAGTGTACCGCCGGTTGCTGCCCGGTTACGTCCGCAGTTTCATAGAGAAGTCTGCATCACTTCTCGACTTAAAGATTGACGGCGACCTGGACTCCACCTTCCGGTTGGTTCCAACGGCACGTTTGGCTTTGGACCCATTTTTGTCGGCTCTGGAATCGCATCAGCAGGGGGAGCGCGGGCGACTGACGGTGTACCGCCCAAAACGGGCCTCCGACGCTGTATGGATGCACCCAGGGGAGGAGGCCTTTGACCGGCTTTCCGCCTCGGTGGTGGGACGCTATGGAGACGATGGGTTAAGAGGCTCGATCTTCACCGACCCGTACGCCGCTCAGCCCTATCTCTTTCACATTGCCCTGGTCTCCGTTGTGCAGGCGTCGGAACGCTCGGCTGCCCCTGGAGTAGACTCCCTTTCTCAGATGCCGGAGGGTGCTGTACCAGAGCCCAGGTTGCTCGCCTCAAGGCTTGTCGGCCTGCGGCAGAATGGCGACGGGACCGTGGAAGAAGCTCCGGTCGAGCACTTGGTCTTGCTCAGGGGCACAGCAGATTTTGCGCCCGGCTCCGAGCCCCTGGCTGGTACAGCGCGCGCCCTGGTTAAGGAAACTGAGAGGTTCGCCAACGATGTCGTCGTTGGTCGCATGGTCCAGACTCATCGTCAGCAGCTTCTTGACGATCTGGACGAGCGTCTGGTATTCGTGGCTCGGGGTTTCGACTACCAGGCGGCAGAGTTGGCAGCGGCGCGGGCCCGCCTTACCGAGAGGGACCGGGCGGGCGACCATCGCGTCAGGGACGAACTGGCTCGCGTCAGGGAGCGGCAGCGGAGCTTATCGGCGGCCCGCACAAACCGTTTGGATGAGATGCGGGCTGAACCCGACGGTATCAAGCCCGGGGAAGTAGAGTTCCTGGTACACGCCCTGGTCGTTCCATCCCAGGACCCGGAGGAGATGGAGCATTATGACGCCGACGTGGAAGCCATCGCAGTAGAGGTGGCAACCGCCTACGAGGAGAGTTTCAACGCGCATGTCAAGGACGTCTCTCGACCTGAGCTCGCCCGTCGAGCCGGACTTACGGACTGGCCCGGATTCGATCTCCTGTCCCGGCGTCCGCCTACAGGGGACGGCCCTCGTGAAGAGCTGGCCATCGAAGTAAAGGGCCGCCGAGGGCACGGCAACATAGAGTTGAAGGACAACGAATGGGCCAGCGCCTGCAACCTTCGCGGCAAATACTGGCTCTACGTGGTCTTTGACTGCGCAACGTCCCATCCACGCTTGGTTCGGGTGCGCGACCCCTTCGGGAAGCTGCTGGCGAAGACGCGGGAGTCAACGGCTCTTACGATAACCGAATCGCAGATTCTGGAGGCTGCAGAGTGACCAATAGTTTGGAATCGTTAGTCGAAAGCGTGAATACCCTGCCTCATCAAGGTGTGGCAGCGAATCAGGCCTACGACTCCCCAACTGTAACATTCCAAAGCATTTCTTTCTCGGATGGGACTGAAGTCTCACTAGAACCGAATGATGTCGTGGTCTTCGTTGGACCTAACAACGCTGGCAAGAGTCTTGCCCTGCGTGAACTCGAGCAACACGTAGGCAACCGCTCTGGAACAATGGTTATCGGATCAACTACGTTACGCAAGACTGGGACTCCAGAAGGGCTGTCGGCATATTTTCGTAAATGTGCCCAGATAAAGACGCAGGGCTCCGAGAGGACCTATTCCGGTTATCGTTTCTCCGTTCAAGAGCGAAGAATCTCGGAATTCTGGTCCACCAACCTTGAACCGCTTCGTCCATTCTTTTGTATGCGCATATTGACCGAAACTCGAATCACAGACAGTAACCCCGCAAATGCCATTGCTGTCTTGGATGAGGCAGCCTCTCACCCGGTCCACATGTTGTATTCGGACGACCAACTCGAGCGCAAGATAAGTGAGTATTTCCAACGGGCTTTCGGCGAATCACTAATAGTCTATCGGGCTGGCGGGAATCAGTTTCCCCTTTTCGTGGGTAAACGGCCTGCCTTGAAGAACGGAGAGGACCGTATTTCGGTCTCATACCTCGAACGATTGCGAGAATCAGCGAAACCACTCAGGGAGCAGGGTGATGGAATGCGTAGTTTCGCAAGCGTCATCTTACATCTGCTGGCTCCGATTACTCCTTCAATCCTACTGCTCGACGAACCCGAAGCGTTCTTGCATCCACCACAAGCCCGGCTTCTAGGCGAAATAATTGCCAAGGAAAAATCTCCTCGCGCCCAGCTCTTTGTGGCTACGCATAGCCCCGATGTTCTTCAGGGATTGATCAATGTTGCGCCCGATCACCTACGGGTAATGAGGATACAGAGGGAAGGCAGTGTCAATCGGGTTAAAGAACTTGACAAGAGTCTAGTCAGGAAAATCAGCACAGACCCTTTGATGAAATATTCCTCGGTATTGGCTGGAGTCTTCCACGAACGGGTCATCATCTGTGAGTCAGACGCCGATTGCATGTTCTACAGCGCACTCCTGGACCTTTCACAGGTTCACGGCTACCGTCTGCCAGACGTGTTATTTGTTCATGCCAACGGAAAGCACCGCATGGCCTCCCTGGCAAAGGCATTGGTAGCTTTAGATGTACCAGTCGATATTGTCGCCGACATCGACGTTCTTAATGACGAGGCTACCCTATTTAAGATCGTTGATGCTCTCGGCGGGAGCATAGAGTCGGTGAAGCCCTTGTCCCGCGCGGTAAAGAAGGCTATCGAAAATCATAGGCCGCAGCTAAGCGTGGAAGAAGTCAAGAAAGGTATCAAAGATGTACTGGAAGGAGCATCGTCGGAGCCGGATTCCCTGAAGGCATTACGCTCCGGTATAGACGGGGTATTTGGTAAAGTCTCTCCATGGGATGCTATCAAGAATGCCGGTGAAGCCGCCCTACCGGCGGGTCAAGCGACGCAACAGTTCCACGATTTGCAAACGATGTGTAGGCAGTTTGGGTTATGGATTGTACCTGTTGGAGAATTGGAGGGATTCTGCAAGTCTATCGGTGGTCACGGTCCAAGATGGGTGCAAGAAGTTATAGAGCAGCGCGACCTTGCAAATGACTCTGAGCTGGAGCGCGCCCGTATGTTTACGCGGGAGATATGGACAGCCAGGAAGGTAGAACAGGATGGATAGCGAAAAACGCCTAATCGAGGTCGCCTTCCCTCTCAAGCAGGTGTCGCTGGACTCGGTGCATGAGAAGAATGTGCGGCATGGGCATATCTCTACGCTGCACATCTGGCCGGCGCGGCGGCCGCTGGCGGCGTCGCGGGCGGCGCTGATTGCCACGTTGCTGCCGGATCCGGGGGACGCCGAGGAACGCAGGGACATCCTGCTGCGCATGGCGGGCCGGGTTACCGAGAAGGTAGAGCGCAAGCGGGTTAATGGCCGGGTGGTCGAGAGAGTGAAAGAAGAGACCGAAGGGGGCATCCTCCACTGGGGCCGGGAGAACGGACCAGACTTGGAATGGTTCCGCAAGGAAATCCGCAAAGCCTACGGCGGTCGAGCCCCCAAGGTGCTGGACCCGTTTGCTGGCGGCGGCGCCATACCCCTGGAGGCCATGCGCCTGGGCTGCGAAGTCACCGCCATGGACATCAATCCGGTAGCCTGGTTCATCCTGAAATGCACCCTGGAATACCCGCAGAAGCTGGCGGGCCAGACCCGCCCTCTGCCGGAATTTGCCCTGGCCGATCGGGAGTTCATGGAAGCCTTCCTTAAGGCCAAGGGGTTCAAAGGAGCCAGGCTGCGGACCTTCCTGGAACGAATGGGCCACGGCAAGGGCGAGGGAGTCCAACTCGGCGACCTGTCCCAGGACGATTCCTTGGACCAGGCGGACCTGGCTTGGCACGTGCGGGCCTGGGGCCGGTGGGTGCTGGCCAGCGCCCGCAAGGAGTTGGCTTCCTACTACCCAACTTATGCCGAGTTCCAACCTCTGACCCCTACCGGAGAAGAGGAACAACGACCCTCGCGTCTCCTTGACCTGGATGAAAACGGTGTCGCCCAGCTTGACCCCCTCAACGCGGAGTTCGACGCTACTTACCTCAAGGACTCGAATAACCCTCGTTGGGTAGCCAAACCCACCGTGGCCTACCTGTGGGCCCGGACCGTAACCTGCAAGCAATGCCGGGCCACGCTGCCCCTGCTCAAGACCCGCTGGCTGTGCAAGAAGGACACCAAGCGCGTCCTGCTGACTATGGAGCCGGACGCAGCCCAGACCGGGGTAATCTTCGGCGTGCAACCCGGTGTGCCTCAAAACGGCGGCAACGCGGCGCAGCGGCGGGAGCACGACAAGCGCATCGGAGCTGGCACCATGTCCCGCACTGGCGCAACCTGTCCCTGCTGCGGCGTCATTATGACAATGGGCGACATTCGCCTGGAAGGGCAGGCCGGGCGATTGGGCACAGTGATGACCTCCGTGGTGGTGGACGGCGTGAAGGGCAAGGAGTATCGCCTGCCCACGGCCCACGAGATCGAGGTTGACCAGGTATCCGAGGACCGGCTACAAGTCTTTTACGCCGACATTCCTTTCGGGCTGCCGGAGGAACCCCTGCCTAGCAAGGAGGCACTGGGGTTCCGCGTCCCTCTATACGGCTTCGATACGTGGCGCAAGCTGTATACCAACCGGCAGTTGTTGGCGTTGGGGGAGTTCGTTAAAGCACTGCGAAAATTGCCATGGCAACTCTTCGATTATCCACAGGATTGGCAAGAATCTATCGCTGCGATGTGCTTGCCCATCATCAGCCGTATGGCCGACCGCGGGAGTACCTTAGCAACATGGACCAATAACCCCGAAAAGATTCGGAGCACATTCGCAAGGTTCGCCCTCCCAATTACATGGGACTTTTCTGAGTCCGCACCACTCTCCGATACTACCGGCGGCTTCGTTCAGTCTGTCGATTGGGTGTTCAAAGTGTGCGACCACCTACAAGGGAGTGCAACGTCATCTGCAACGGGCGAAACCATATCTGGTTCAGCTATTGCCTGCCCTGAAGGCTCCAGTGATGTCATATTGACAGACCCGCCTTATTACGACGCTATACCGTATTCCGACCTAATGGACTTCTTCTATGTGTGGTTGAGGAGGTCGGCCGCGGGGCTATCCCCCGATGTGGAGGCCGCTTTTTGCAACCCTTTGGGGCCTAAGTGGGACCACGCCTCTGACGATGGTGAGCTCATAGACGACGCCAGCCGATTCGACGGCGACCCAGTTCGGTCCAAGCAGAACTACGAGGATGGTATGGCCCGCTCATTCCAGGCTTGCAACGCCGCGTTGCGGCCCGATGGAAGGCTCGTCGTAGTGTTTGCCAACAAGCAGCCCGATGCGTGGGAGACTCTTGTCGGGGCCCTAATCCGGGCCGGATTCGTGGTAGACGGTTCGTGGCCGATTCAGACGGAAATGGGCAACCGCAACCGGGCAATAGGCTCATCAGCCTTGGCTTCATCCGTCTGGCTGGTCTGTAGGAAGCGGCCACCCGTCCGGCCAGGGTGGGATAATGACGTCCTCAACGAGATGCGGGATAACATTACCCAGAAGCTACGCGACTTCTGGGATGCCGGGATTCGCGGGCCGGACTTTGTTTGGGCTGCCACAGGCCCCGCTCTTGAAGCCTTCAGCAAGTACCCGGTGGTCAATAAGGCCAACGTACCCGGCGAAAGAATGACTGTCTCGGAGTTCCTGCGGGAGGTGCGCCGGATGGTGGTGGACTTCGTGGTCGGCCGGGTGCTGACTCAGGGCGGCGAGGAGGCCGTCACCGGGCTGGACGACGTGACCACCTACTACCTGCTGCACCGCAACGACTTCGGGATGGACGACGCTCCAGTAGGCGGCTGCATCCTCTACGCCCTTTCCTGCAACCTCTCTGACTCGGCGTTGGCAAACCAATATGACCTTCTGCTACAGTCCAAGAACGGTGCGGCCGCCGACAGCCTTGACGAAGATGCCCCGGAGGATGATGAGGGTGATGACAACGGCGAAGGTGGGAGCGGCGCCAAGGTAAAGCTCAAGCCGTGGCACCGGCGCCAGGGACGCAGCCTGGGCCTGGAAGCGCCGGGCGGGCGGCCCGCGCCTCTCATTGACCAGGTGCACAAGCTGATGCAACTGTGGCGGGCGGGCGACCAGGCCAGGGTCAACGAGTACCTGGACGGCCGGGGACTCCAGCGCAATGCCCTGTTTCACCAACTATTGCAGGCCCTCATCGAACTGGCCCCGGCAGGCTCCGACGAGCGGGCCGTTCTGGAGGCCCTGAGCAACCACGCTGCGGCCCACGGCGACGTGCGCGCGCCGCGCTACCGGCAACCCCGGTTGGGAGAAGCGCCATGATAACTTCAGTCCGCATGGTCAATTTCAAGAACTTCGCCGACGAAACCCTGAAGGTCGGCCCCCTCACCGTAATCGTGGGTGCCAACGCCAGTGGCAAGAGCAACATCCGCGACGCTCTCCGCTTCCTCCACGGCATAGGGCGTGGGTATACGTTGGCGGAAATTCTAGGGGGAAAGTACGGGGCGGGGG
>VXOI01000161.1 GCA_009840175.1 Chloroflexota bacterium
ATTCACCACTCCTTGCGGGTCGTACACGGGTTTTCTGGGACAGGCTCAAAAGGGAGGCTCATCCAGATCGTAACCTAGAGACCGGACGAGTTCAAACCCGGATTGACTGCCATAACGTGTGGGGCCACAGCGAAGACACGGGGATAGACCTCTTCTGGATGAACGGGAACTTCGTGTACTTGGGACCAGACGAGGGTTCGGGGAGGTAGCCTCGAAAGATGCCGTCCGCTCGGGGAGGAACGACCCCCCTGACGGGCGATGCGCCAATCACCACAGACAACCGGGCCCGGCAGAACGCCGGGCCTTTTCTCTTTCCCATTGTTACGGAACCGTTAAAACCCCAAGGGAGCGAACGGCCCGCACACTGTAGCAGGGGACGGGAGGGGAGTGGGACCAGCAAAACAGTGAGGCAGGAAGCTGATGGAGATACTGAAGGTATGGCTGAACTTCAAGGGACGGATAAACCGCAGGACGTTCTGGCTGGGGCACATGGTCCCCTCAACGGTTCTGGCAGTACTGCTCATGACATTCATACTCGCCACGCCGTACCTCGTCATCGGTCCCGAACGGGTGGAAGCGGCACTGGTCATCCTGTCCCTGGCGACGCTCCTGACGGTGCCAACATGGATCCAGTACGCCGGCCTAGCCAAAAGGTGCCGGGACATCGGGTACTCCGGATGGCTCAGCCTGGCCTATATGATCCCGATAATCGGTTTTCTCTTCCTGCTATGGTGCGGCACCACCAAGGGGAAGGCTCAAGGGAACCGAGAATGACGACCCCACCACCGGAACTGGATCCCCCAACCAGCCCAGAAGGTACTTTTTGCCGCGTTGGCGTGGGTCAGGACAGCAAACCCCACCTGCGAAGGTAGTGGGGGGCCGCACCATGGGCCCCAACCGACACCCAGTTCGGGATCGCCCGGATCACCGTCGGGGAAGCCGAGTCCTTCCGGGAACACGGACCGGACCTGTTGCTCCGGCACGGGGTTGAAGACGTCGACTTGGACCTCCAGGAGGCGAAGATCCTGCTGGCCCGGTTCATCAAGGAGAACGCCAGGGGGGTAGTACGGGGACATCGGCAGGACCGAGCAGCGGCCAACCGGCGCGGCGCCGCCGCGATGACGGCGACGCCGGCCCAGGCCCCCGGCGCCACGGCAGGAGACCCGGGCCGGCTCTCATCGACTCGCCGGTTACTCTCGGAGATACCCGACCCACTCGCCCTCCGGCGACCGGATCCAGCAGGCCGAATTCCCGTACCCGTCAAAGTGATGCTCGCCCCAGTTCACCACGTAACTCCCGTCAGGCTGGAGACCAGTGAGAGGATCTCCGGGGCATCCGCCCGCCCCGCCGTCCATCGGCGTCGACACATACATCCACTCCCGGGAGTCCCCCTGACCGCAGGCACCCCCGGCCTGCGTTCTGACCTCCTCCATGAGGCCCATAACCTCAGAGGCGTCCGGCACTTCCCCCGCGTCCAGCCGGGCGGAAACCGCCTCCTGCAAAAGACGGTCGCACTCCGGGTAGGAGTTGCGCAGGATCACGTTGAGGGAATGCCCCCGCCGGTCCCGGTCCAGCAGGCCGGCCTCGGGATGTATCGCCGTATATATGATCAGGCTCTGAGTCCACTTGCCGCCCCCCTCAGGCGGGCCGGAGTAGAGCCAGCAACCCCCGACAGCCTCCCCGGGACGGAGCGGCACCTGCAACAGACTGGCGGGGACCATCGAGAGGAGCGGTATCTTGGTGAAATGGACCTGCAGGACAATGTCATCATCAAACCGGCTGGCAGACTCCCGCATCGTCGGGTGGAGAAAACGCCGGATACTCCGCCGGTCATGCGAGTAGGAAAGAGGACTATTCAGATCCTTGACCACAAGGCAGACCTCCGGTTTATCCGGGAACTCGGGGTCCCAGCCCTCGGCCGAGCAATCGGGCCTGTCCTCCACGAACCGATCGGAAAGCTGCCTCACAATCTCGGCATCAAACTCAGCTTCCCCGTCGTAGTCCAAGAGCATCTGCCGGAAATCCTCAGAACAGGAACGCTGGAGGACGCGGACGGCATTGGAGGCCAACATCTCGGTGGGAGCCATGGTCGGGCCGGCCGTAGCCGTGGGCGGAGCCGTAGGCACCGACGTGGGAGACTCCGCAGTGGCGGCCCCTGATCCCGGGGAACCGGTGGCAGCCGGTGGAGCGGTCGGCGCCGGAACGGCTGTGGCAGGTTCTGGCGGATCCGTGGCCGGAGGAGCCGGGGTCGCCGGAACGGACGTGGGGGCCTCGGTCGGAGCGGTATCACCGCCCCCGCAGGCGGCAAGGAAGACGAGAATCAGGGTGAGGAACGCGGCGAGAAGTGGAAATCTGGTGAGGTGGGAGATACAAAGAAACATGTGGGACCCCCTGCGGCTTGATGGGCTAGGTTGCTGAAGCCAAGCCGGCACCGTTGGGACGCAGGGGGCCACGTGGCCCACTAGCCATTCCCAACGGACAAAAGGGAACCCCAGACTTGGCTTCAGCATCACGGATGATACAGCAGGGAGATGCCGGGCGTAAGAGACCCGGCGTCATCAAATCCGGAAGACACTGACCCCAGAGGCGACGGAAACAACAACCATGCCGCGAACCAAGAGAAACAGGAAGAAGCGAAAATCCTCCTGCCCGAAGGGATGGGTTCCCGCCGGGACAACAGTCCCTGTCCGTCTCACAAAGAGGCAGGCGTCCTATTGCCAGAGGGCCTTCGGAATTGCACGGTTCTGTTACAACCTAGCCGTAGCCACCCGCCAGTCCTGCCGGACGAACCGGCTCTGCCAGCCCCACCAGCCATAAAAAGGCCAGAGAACCGCACAACGAAAAGGGCCGTCCCCGCGGGGACGGCCCTTTCGGATTCACCAAGCGTTACCGAGAAAAAGATTCGGGGGCGGCGCTTTCACACGAGCCGCCCCCGGGACAGGAAGAACGCAAGCCTACGGCGCGCGCCGCCAGGCTATCGCCCAGTCGCCCGTCTCCCCGTCATCGGAAGGGATGTAGGCCCAGTGGGTCTCAACATCCTCCTTCAACAGGTACACCAAGGTGGAAATCCCCTCCCAACTGATCCTGAACACGTCCCAGGGGCCATGCTCCCCGATCAACTCCATGTCCCCATGCACCAGGACCATGTACCTCTCCCGCCATTCGGGAGAATAGTCCAGCCACCGGTGCTCCCGGCCCTGGGAGTCGAACCACGACCAGTCCTCCGCGTTCAGCTTCTTGAACCTCTCCAGGATGGGAGTTCGAAGCAGGTGAGTGAATGCGGCGTAGCCCGACTTGATCAGTTGTCTCTGCTCATCCGTGAGCTCTGTATCCTGGCCTGTTAACTCCTCCGAATCCTCTGAATCCGCCATAGTTCCTACCCTGGAACCAGGGCCCCGGGCGTCTCTATTCTGCCGCCATAGCAAGGACGGCGAGGCCGTGGCCCGCCGTGCGTGAAGTCGGCGCTGTTGCCAGCGCCGCAGATCGGATTATAGCATTGGCACACCGACAGGAGGCCATCAGCAAATGTCATCAGATCAGGCCCCGGCCGGGGCAACCGGAAGCGAGGAACGGGAGACCATGGACAGGGAAAGGACCCACGAATACCAGGACCTGCCCATAGGCGCCACTCTCCGGAAACTCAGGGGCAGCCTGAGCCTCAGGGACGTGGAGGGATTCACCGGAATCTCCAACCCCTACCTCAGCAACCTGGAGTCAGGCACCAAAAAGCCCGGACACAAGGTGTTGCTCAAGCTGGCCATGTTCTACGGAGTCGACGTCGACTACCTCCTGGAACTGGCCGGTCTCCAGGCCCCCAGGGCCCCCGACCCGGGACCGGTGGAGACCGCGGACATCGAACGGAGCTACCGCTGCCTCCTCGATGACCCCAGGCTCAGATCATGCCCCAGGCCCCACCCGGACCTGCCGGTGGACGCAAAGCGGTTCATGGTCCAGGCATACGAAAGGCTGACTGGAAAAGCACTGCTATAATGAATTAAGCAGGGCATGGCACGCCCGAGGACACGAAACTGGGGGTAGCAGGGTGGTCACCGGGATACGAATAAAGAGAAGCCAAAACGGGAAGAAGATCGTGGTCCTGTACATCAGGAGATCCACCGACCGGCAGGAACTCTCCATGGGGAGTCAGCGTTCCAGGTTGCTGGAATGGTTCAACAGCGACGAATGGGAGATCTACGAGATAATCGAGGACGACGCCATGAGCGGCGGCCTGGATGACCGTCCGGGCTTCCAGCGGATAAACGCGATGGCCACATCCAAGAACCCTCCCTTCGACGCCGTCGGCGTCTACGACATGAGCCGGCTCTCCAGGGACCTGGAGACCAGGGTCCGCACCCAGAGACAATTCGCGATGAACGGCGTCCAGATCATCTCCATCACCCAGACCTTCGAGGAGGGGCCCTCCGGCGACCTGCACAGGAACGTGGTCGCCGTCTTCGACGACCACCAGCTCAAGCAGCTCTCAAGTCTCTCCCGCCGGGGACTGGAGGACGTGGTCAAGGCCGGGGGTTATACCGGTGCAAAAGCGCCCTTCGGATACCGGAAGATCCGGGAGGTGCTGAGGGACGGCAAGGAACATCCCACCCTGGAGATCAATCCGGAGGAAGCGGAAATCTTCATTAAGTACATCAAGGAGCCGGCGCTGCTGGGGAAGACCCCCCTGTCAATAACCATTGCGCTGAACGAAGCTGGAATCCCCAGCCCTACAGGCAGGCCATGGGGGAAGACCGTAATCACCCGCATGCTCCGTAACATCGTTTACACCGGTACCGGAATGCTGGGGGAAAGACAGAGGTCGCGGTACCGGCCCAAGACCGACCCCATATACGTCCCTGGGTCCTACCCGGCCCTGACGGAAATGGAGGAATACCGGACGATTCAGGAACTGCTGAACTCCAGGCGATGGACCAAAAAAGCGGCCCGCAGTGTCGCCAGCGACTTCGTCTTCAGCGGGAAGGTGAGGTGCGGATATTGCAACAGGGCGATGAAGATAAACAGCAAGGGGAAGAGGGGCCGCCCCAAGCTGCGATGCAGCAAAAAGGATGATCAGGGTGCCAAGTCGTGCCCGTCAACGGATGTTGACCGGGAGGACTTCCAGAACGCGGTCATGGCCAGGCTGTGCGCCCACACCCTGAGCGGAGACAACCTCCGCGAGCGGCTCGGGGAAATCGCCGACGGGGTTTCCGTATATGTCGAGGACGCCAAACTCAAACTGAAACCCATCAGGGAGCGGAAGTCGGAAATCAAGAAAGAAAGGGACAATATCAGAAGACAGATGAACGAGGAGGCGGAACAGGGCCGGACAGTACCTCGAATGGGGGTGTGGCTCAACGAACTGGACGAGGAGGAGGCCAGGCTTGATCAAACGGCCCGGGGCATTGATGACCGGATGGAGGGCTTGGATAGATTCCTGAAGGACGAAAGGCGCATCATCGACAGCGCCAAGGAGCGGGCGACCTACCTCCAGTCCAAGGATCCTGACATCGCCAAGAGGTTCGTTGAATCGTTCATCAAGGAGATAGCTGTGAAGGACCAGGTGGCGACGATCTACTACACGATTCCCATGCCGCTGAGCGGGGGAGTCGAGAAGACGTACGTCGAGGAATTGAACGTCGCCGACGCGGTATGGCCTATTGACACTCCCTCATCGGGCGGGGTGCCGTTCACCACGGCGAAGGTGGCGTCGGAGTCCCTCACGTCCCTGAGGTCTGCCTGCCCGACCATGTAGGCCCACCCGGGTTTGGAGAAATCCACCTGATTGTTCCGGGCGAACGGTTCCCACACCTCCAGTCCCAACGCTTCCAGCTCGCCTACGAGTTCGGGGATGAGGAGCCGTCTCTGTTGCTCCGAGAACCCGTAGGGATTGGCTAGGTAGATGGTCTTCATACCCGGCTTGCCTCCTGGCTCTTTTCCCGGACAGCCTTGGGCAATGGCTTCTTAGTCGAACCGGACGTTCGGCAAGCGCGGAATGGCGCGGGCCTTGCGCTGGCACAGGCGGCCCATTCCGTCCCACTTCCGCCATCCGGTCTGTGGACCCCGCCATCGTCCCACGCCTTCGCGGGGCAGGCTCTGGCCAGTATGGCAGACAGATTGCGCCTGCCGACTGCTACCCATAATAAATGTTAGAGAGAGGACAGGAGACTTGGCAAGGGCCAAGTGTCAGCAAATGGGGGGTGATTACATTTCTGTCTGAATCAGGATAGGAGTTACGCAGTTGGGCCACTGGGTTCCCGCTTTCGCGGGAATGACGGGTATGCGGTTGAGGGATTTCATGACCGACTGGGTAAGTCCTATCAAGATTGGAGGATTGGGGACGCGGTTGCCCCGCGGTTTGACCGGGCGGGCTGCGGGTATCTACACTGTCGCCAATCGTGAGCCGGATGGTGAAGCGCATGGCCTTCAAGCTGGTGATATGCCCTCCCAACTACCAGGAACACTGGCCGGAACTGCTACGGCAGGAGATTCCCGACATTGACGTCCACCTCTGCCCTACCGTCGGCGAAGCGATGGAGGTCATCGGTGACGCCGACGCCGCCTTTGGCGACATCGTGCCGGAACTGCTGGAGCGGGCGGAGAAGCTGCGGTGGGTGGCCTGCCCACAGGCCGGGCCGCGAGCGGGCTATTACACCCGCGAGTTGATCGAGAGTGACTTAACGGTCACTAACACCCGGGAAATATACAACGACCACATCAGCGCGCATATCATGGCCTTCCTGCTGGCCTTCGCACGGGGGTTCCAAGTCTATATACCGCAGCAGGTGGAGGGAGTGTGGCGGCAGGGCTACCCGACCATCTATCTGCCGGAGGCCACGGCGGTAGTAGTGGGCGTCGGCGGCATCGGCGGCGAGACCGCCCGGCTGTGCGCCGAGTTCGGCATGACCGTGCTGGGCGTGGACCCACGCCTGACGGAGCCTACAGCGGGAGTGGCGGAACTGCACCGCCCCGAGGCACTGCTGGACGTGCTGCCGAGGGCGGATTTCGTGCTGGTCACCGTCCCGGAAACGCCGGAGACGCAGGGGATGTTCACCAGGACTCAGTTCCAGGCGATGAAGGAAACGGCGTTCTTCATCAACATCGGGCGCGGGGCGACGACAGTGCTGGACGATTTGGTGGAGGCGCTGCGGTCGGGGGAGATTGCCGGGGCGGGCTTGGATGTGTTCCAGGTGGAGCCGCTGCCGCCGGGCCATCCGCTGTGGACGACGCCGGGGATGCTGATAACGCCTCACGTCGCGGGGGTTGGGCCGTACCTGGATGACCGGCGCACGGAACTGTTCGTGGACAACTGCAAGCGGTTCAACGAGGGGAGGCCGCTGCGGAACGTGGTGGACAAGGCCAACTGGTTCTAGGAGGCGGAGTTACAGGAGGCCGAGGCGGCGGAGGTCGTCCGTGGTCCATAGGGCTTGGCCTTCTATTATGCTCCGCAGAGTCTTGATGGGATGGGTGTCGCCAGACCTGTTGTATGGGACTATAACCAGTCTTCCGTCTGGATGCTTATAGTGCCGGTGGCTTCCTGTACTCTTTATGTATGCAAATCCGTCTTTGCTCAAGGCTTTGATAAGCTGCCTCGTGGTTAACGAGCGCAACCGGGAATAATTGATTCGGTCACTGCTCATATAGTGACAACCAGGCATTCTCCTTCCAGAGAGGCATCTTCCGGCTCTATGGGAATAGATATTCCCTCTTCGAGCATGGTTTCGAGGACCATACTCAATACTTCCTGGATATGCTGGCGCGCCTCTTCTTGGGTCTCGCCCCATGTGGCAGCCCCATAACGCTCCAGTGCAGGACAACGGACGAACCACACGTCCTCATCGGGTTCCATCTCCACGCGAAAGCGGTAAGCTTTCCTGGAAGCGGCTTTTTTCGAGGGTTTCATTTTGGGCTGGACAGTAACGAGAACGTGGTTTTCGTCCAGCGAGTCAGATGCTTCGGGTTCTTCAGGGATAGGCACGCCAGACTCAATCATGCAAGCGAGAGTGATCTCGAGGTCTCTTACAACGGTTTTGTAGGCCTCCTCGCGGCTTTGCCCCCATGACAGCTGTTCCCACTTTTCCAGCGCCGGGCAACTTGCGAACCAGCCGTCTTCGTCTGATTCAAACACAACCCTAACCCGATATGTCTTCATATTCGTCAAGCTCCAGACGATATTGGTACCGATTGGACCGGCCAAGCCGGCATTTCCCCTTGGCCGGTCAGTTCGACTGGTAGAGCCTCGCCCTAATCCCGCAACGCGGCGGCGTGCTCGGCGGCGTTGTTGCCGGCGAGGCGTCCGAAGACCATGCCCGCGGCGAGGCCGGAGCCGCCGGGGTAGTTGTGGTAGAAGAGGCCGCCCACCATCTCGCCGGCGGCGTAGAGGCCCGGTATCGGCTCGAGGCTGGTGTTGAGCACGCGGCCCCGGTTGTCTATGCGGACGCCGCCGAAGGTGAAGGATATGCCGCAGGTGACGGCGTAGCCGAGGTAGGGCGGCGTGTCTATGGGCTGGGCCCAGTTGGTCTTGTCGGGATTCAGGCCCACGGTGCGGCGTCCGTCCTTGACCGTCGGGTTGTAGGGAATGTCGGTCTGGACGGCGGCGTTGTATTTCTTGACTTCGGCGGCGAGGCCGTCGGGGTCAATGTCCAGGCGGCGGGCCAGCTCCTCGATGGTGTCGGCCTGGGCCATGGTGACTTGGGGTATATGGTACTCGTCGCGCAGGAGGTGCTTGACCTTGTCGTCGAAAATCTGGAAGGCGACGCCCTGGGGCTGGGTCAGCAGCGCCCGCCCGTAGGTGACGTAGGTGTAGTTGCGGAAGTCGTAGCCCTCGTCGAGGAAGCGCTCGCCGTTTAGGTTGACGATGATGCCGAAGGGGTAGGAGTGCTTCTGGTACAGCTCGGTGATGGTGCGGTCGCCGTAGGACGGGGCGTTGAGATCCCAGGCCACGGCGTGGCAACTGCTCCAGTGGCCGTGAGGCATGGCCCCGGCTTCCAGCGCCATGCGGATGCCGTCGCCAGTGTTGTAGGGGATGCCGCGCACCTTGACCAGCTCCCAGCCGGGGCCGAGGTAGCGGCAGCGCATCTCGGCGTTGGCCTCGAAGCCGCCTGCCGCCAGCACGACAGTGTTTCCGTAGATGTCCTCATGGCCGTCCGGCCCGAGCACTCGCACGCCGTTGACGTGGCCCTTGCCGTCGCGCAATAGCTCGACTGCCTGGGTGGAGTAGCGGATGTCTATGCCCTCGGCGCGGCAGACGTCGAACTGCTGGTCAGACAGGCCCTTGCCCGCGCCCACGGCCTCCACCAGCAGGCCGCCCCAGAAGCGGAACTTGCCGGTGGCCTCGTCCTTGAACGCCTGCCGCCCGTAGGACAGCACGAACCGGACGCCCTTGGAGTTGAGCCACTGCATGGTGGGCCGCGACTGGCTGACCAGTATCTGGGCCAGTTCCGGGTCGCTGTTGCCCTGGGTAACGCGCATCATGTCGTCGTAGAACTGGTCCTCGGTGTAGCTGCCGACGTCCACCGATTCCTCTTCGGTGGGCGACATATCGGGGATGACGGTCTTGATGTCGTCCAGGCCGTCGAAGGCAAAGCGGATGATGCCGCCGGTGAAGTAGGTGTTGCCGCCCCGGAAATACTCCGGGGCCTTCTCCACCACCAGCACCGAGGGGCAACTCTCCCGCGCGGCGATGGCGGCGGACAGCGCGGCGTTCCCCGCGCCGACCACGATGACGTCATAGGGGTTGGGCATGGTAGTCCTCCTGCTCTCTTGTCATTCCCGCGAAAGCGGGAATCCAACTGCTCATCTTATAATAAGGCCGTCGGCGGGACTTGTGAAATCAAGGTTTTTCCAACTCGCCGTGCGCTAAAATTCAGATTGCATGAATACGAAGAAATCCCTTGCCTTGTTCCTATCCGCTTTGGCGCTGATGCTGGCCGCCGCCTGCGCCGGTGAAAGCCCTGCCGCTACGCCAACGCCCGCCCCGGACTTGGGGGCAACCGTACAGGCCGCCGTGTCCGCCGCACTGCCCACGGATATGCCCACCCCGCCGGCGGACATCAACGCCACGGTGGGCGCGGGCATTGCGGCCACCATCGCTGCCGAGTCAACTCCCACACCGACACCACAAGCATCGCCCGACCTCGATGCGACGGTGGAGGCCCGCATGGCTGCCACCATCGCCGCCATGCCTACCCCCACCCCAACGCCAACGCCAACTGCAACACCTGTCCCAACGCCGGTTCCAACCACTACGCCAACGCCAACGCCGGTTCCGACCGCCACGCCAACACCTACTCCCAGCCTGACCGCGACACCCGCTCCGACGCCGACACCTACACCCGCGCCGACTGCTACGCCGCGCCCAACTCCGACTCCCACGCCCGTCCCCACCACAACCCAGGCCTCCTCGCTGCGGGAGATAGTCAAGCAGGCAAGGCCCTCCGTGGTGCGTATCGAAAGTCAAGCGGGCGGCGGCTCCGGGGCAGTCTTCGAGGTCAACGGCCAGACTGCGCTCATCATCACCAACCATCACGTGGTTGAGGGAGTCGCGGAAGTGACCGTCACCGTCAATGACTCAACGACCTATCGCGGTACGGTCATGGGGACGGATGCAGTTCGGGACCTGGCGGTGGTCAAAATCTGTTGTGGCAACTTCAGCAAATTGCCTTTTGGCGATGCTGCCAGTCTCGAACCCGGTGATGAAGTGATTGCCATTGGATACGCCCTTGGGCTGTCGGGCGAGGCCACCATCACCCGGGGCATCGTTTCCGCCGTCCGCTACGACGACAGCCATCAAAGCGACGTGATTCAGACCGACGCCGCTCTTAACCCCGGGAACAGCGGCGGCCCGCTGCTCTCGATGTCCGGCCGGATTATGGGCATCAACACTTTCGGTTACGCCGGGCCTGAGGTGGAGTCATTGGGTTTCGCCATATCGGTGAAGACGGTTCAGGAGGAAATTCCCTCACTCCGCACCGGCAGACCGGCCGCAACGCCCACGCCAACCCCCAGCGGGCCGCCGTCCACGCTCCCTGACAGTGGAGAATACAGCTTCGGGCCCATAAGAGGCGAATTGCGGCACAACCCGTCCGACGGCTCTATCGAGGACGAATACGCCGGTGTTTCCCTGACTGACATGATAGTAACGGCTACCTTCACAAACCCTTATTCGGCGGCAACAAATTCCTGGAATTACGGTTTCTTCATCCGCGGGAGCGGCACAGGGTCGTCTGCCCGGGGCATCTTGGTAGCGGTAACCAGTAGCAGGGGTTGGCATACGACCCGGCGGCAAGGCAGGAGCTCAGAAATCCAGACCATTGCGGAAGGAAGGCTGGGCAACTTCGACACCGGCGCCGGGGGAAGCAACAGCCTTTGGCTCGCCGCCTTCGGAAAACGCGGCCTGCTGTTCGTCAACAACGAGTTCATATCCGAACTGGACCTGTCCAGCGTCACCGGGCCGGGCGACGTTGCCGTCTTCACCGGAGCGTTTACGGACGCCGAAGTGGCCGGGGCCGTCACCCGGTTCGAGGATTTTGCTGGCAGGCAATTTCAGAAAGAGTACGGACCGGCCAGCGGCACATTTGGGTACGAAGAGGGATTCACTCTTTCCGGACATTACAGCAGGGCGCGAACCAGCGACCTGGCAGCCGAGGCCACATTTATCAACCCACCAGGCAGTGATTGGATTTACGGATTCGGTTTCCGCGAATCCCAATCGCGCCCGGGAGAATCTATAAGTGTTCAAGGCAACATATACTGGCAACATGATACATGGCATATGGGAGACCACACGTCCACCTATGTTGCCGGAGGCTTTTTAAGCTCCGAGCTTCGCAGCGAGAATCATCTGTTGCTATTGGCCATCGGAGATGCGGGCATGTTTTTCGTCAATGGGGAACTGGTGTCCCGTCTCGACCTCAGCAACAATCTGGACTCTGGCGATGTCAGCGTCTTTGGAGCTTCCGACAGTGATTACACCGTGGAACCCAGTTTCAAAAATTTCAACGTCTGGACGCCATAGTCATGCCAACACGCTGTGCCTGGGCCGCTACTCCCCTCGGCATCGCCTACCACGACGCGGAGTGGGGGGTGCCGCTGCACGATGACCGGATGCTGTTCGAGTTCCTCATCCTGGAGGGGGCGCAGGCCGGGCTTTCGTGGGAGCTGATTTTGCAGAAGCGCGACGCCTATCGCGTGGCCTTCGACAATTTCGATCCGGTAAAGGTCGCCTCTTACGGTGACGACAAGGTGGCGGAACTGCTGGCCAATCCCGGCATCGTGCGCAACCGGCTGAAGGTGGCAGCGGCCATCGGGAACGCACGGGCGTTCCTTGACGCGCAGCAGGAGTTCGGCAGCTTCGACGCCTATATCTGGGGCTTCGTGGGTGGCGGCCCGGTCAGGAACGCTTGGCGGTCGCTGGCCGACATCCCCGCCAAGACACTGCAGTCCGAGGCGATGAGCAAGGAACTGCGGCGGCGCGGCTTCCGGTTCGTCGGGCCCACCATCTGCTACGCCTTCATGCAGGCCACCGGCATGGTCAACGACCATACGACGGACTGCTTCCGCTACGGGGATGCGGGATGAAGCAGTCCTGAAGACAGCAAGCGTAAACTGCTATCATAAGGATACTCCCAAAAGAGCCTGTCTCAAAAGTCGGGATGCCGGTTGGGGTGTAGACTGTGA
>VXOI01000019.1 GCA_009840175.1 Chloroflexota bacterium
GTTTTGTCCAGAATCCTAACATCGGTTCTGGTTCGATTTCCGGGGGTCAGGTCAGAGAACCTGCTCCAGTCCATCGCCGTCCCCGAACCCTTCTCCCTGGAACTGGCCGCCGACATGGACGGCGTGAGCCTGCTGGCCCGCTGCCAGGAGGACCAGGTGGTCAGGGGCCAGCTCGCCGCCCACTACCCCCAGGCCCGCATCCGCCAGGTGCCCGTGGACGAGGACCCCATCTTCGTCCACCGGGGCGAGCAGGCCTGGGGGATGACGCTGCGGGCCGACGGGCCGGAGTACGTGCCCCTGCGCACCTTCCGGGACGACGACCTGCTGGACCCCGGCTCCGACCCCTTCATCGCCCTGATGGGAGCCCTCTCCGATCTGGAGGAGGGGGAGCGGGTGCTGTGCCGCCTCCTGCTGCGCTCCCTGGGTCCCGACTGGTCCCAGGCCCACCAGGCCCGCGCCCACCAGCGGGCGGTGCCCGAGAACCGGGAGCCCTCCTACACCTACCACACCAAGCCGCTGCAACTGGACGGCGTGACCATGGCCGTGCTGGGCGTGGGCGCGCTGGCCGCCCTCAAGGGCTACCTGTGGGTGCAGGACGGGGAGCACCTCAAGGCGGCACTGCTGGCCGCCGGCTCCGCCCTGGGCCTGGTAGTGGCAGGCTGGGGCTGGTGACGCTGGAAGCAGTTGCGCAACCGGGTCCACGACCCCCTGCTGATACGGGAGAAGGTCTCCCGGGTGGCCTTCGACGCCGAGTTGCAGGTCATCGCCGTGCTGCCGGAATCGACCCGGCCCCAGCGGGCCGAGGAGCTGCTGGACGCGGTGGCCGCCGCCTACCGCCACTTCGACCACCCCGCCGGAGCCCGGTTCAAGGCCAGCCGGGTCAAGCCCCTGGTTCCCGTGATGAACCTGCACCCCGCCGGACCGGGGCTGTTCGGCCGGCGCAGCGTCCTGGGCATCCGGGAGGCGGCCTGCCTGTGGCACCCGCCCGGCGCCGGGGACGAGACGCCTCTGGTGGAACGCTCCGGCTCCCGGGCGCTGCTCCCCTCCGCCAGGGGCGTGCGGGGCGGCGCCCCGGTGGGCGACACCACGGCAGGCAAGCCCCGGCCCATCCGGTTCCCCGAGGACCTGCTGCGCCGCCACCACCTCTACGTGGCCCGCACCCGCATGGGCAAGTCCACCCTGATGCACCACGTCGCCGTCCACAAGATGCGGGAGAAAGCCGAGGGCCGCGACAACGACGCCATCATCGTCGTGGACCCCCACGCCGACCTGGTGGCCGGCCTGCTGGAACAGGTGCCGGAATCTCTCATCGACAAGGTGCGGCTGATCGACCTGGCCGACCAGACCCGCGCCCCGGGCATCAACCTCTTGGACACCCGTGTCTTCTCCGATAGGGACCGTACCGCCGATTCGGTCGTCAGGGTAGCCCGGGGCCTGTGGGAGCAGTGGGGGCCACGGATGCAATCAATTTTGGAGCAGACCGTGAAGACCCTCCACGAGGCCAACGAGCACCCGGAGACGGACCAGGGAAGCCAGCACACCATCCTGGACGGGCTGAAGCTGCTCTCCGACGGGAATTTCCGCGCCGAGGTCCTGAAGAAGGTGGAGGACCCCTTCCTGCTGGAGTGGTGGGCCAGGGACTTCGGCAGTTGGCACCGCCAGTACCGGGCCGAGGCCCTGGCGCCGGTGCAGACCCGCCTCTCCTACTACGCCTCGTCCAAGAAAGCGAGGGTCATCCTGGGCCAGAGCCGCTCCACCATCGACCTGCGGGAGACCGTCCTGGAGGGCGGCATCCTGCTGGCGTCCACCGCCCAGGGCGCCGTGGGGAGGGACGTGGCCGCACTGGTGGGAGCGTCATTGCTCAACCTGGTGGACTCGGTGATCCGGGAACAGGAGAGCCTGCCCCTGGCGCAGCGCCGGGGCGCATTGGTGGTGGTGGACGAGATGCAGTCCATGCCCGGCGTCGATTACGAGTCGATGCTCAGCGAGTTGGGCAAGTTCGGCGCTTCCTTCATCCTGGCCACCCAGAGCCTGGCCAAGCTGGACGACCTCTCCCCCACCATGCGGGACACCATCCTGGCCAACGTGGGCTGCCTGGCCGTGTTCCAGGTGGCGGGCAGCGACGCCCGTCAACTGGTGTGGGAGCTGGGCAAGGAGCGGGTGTCGGAGGACGACATCACCTCCCTGGACGTGCACCACTGCTACGTCCGGGCCACCGTGGGGGCCGAGCGCATGCCCGCCTTCTCAATGATGGTGCGCAAGCCGGAGGACGGCGACCCCGCCGTGGCCGACCGCATCCGCGCCGTCGCGTCCGCCTACACCCTGTCGGACCGTGATCTGGCCTTCGCCGGGGCCGACTCGGAAAAGAAGGTGAGCGAGTACCGCCGGCTGCTGGCCGAGCGCAACCAGGCCAACGGTACGGGAGCGAAGCCATGAGGCCCGCCGGATGCGAGGCGGAGATGCTCCGCGCCCTGGCCGAGATGCCCTTCATCGACCGCACCGACCTGGCCGCCGTCACCGGCTGGTCCCGGGGCGCGGTCCACGGGGCCGTGGCCGGCCTGGACAAAGACGGACTCTGCGACGCCGTGCCCCACGCCACCGGCCTCTTTCCCGCCGCCGAGCGGTTTCACCTCACCGCCGCCGGCCTGGCGCGGCTGGCCGGAGACGAGGGGATGTCCCTGGATGGCCTGCTCCGTGCCCGCCCCGTCTCGGCCCGCTGGCGGAATATCCTGCTGGAGCGCCTGGACGCCCTGGCCGTCATCTACCGGCTGGCCGCCGTTCTCTCCGGCGTGGCCTATCCAATAAGGCTGCGCTGGTACCGGGCGTCGCCCCTGGACGCCGCCGTTACCCTGCCTGACGGGCGCACCGTGGGCGTAGTGCGGCGGGGCCAGACCGCCGACCGGTCCCCCTTCGCCAACCGCCTGTGGAAGCTGCGCCAGGGTCCGCTGCCCGGCGCTGTCCTGGTCCTGATGCCCGACGCCGTGCTCTTTCGCCACTCCCGCCGGATGCTGGACGGCTTTCCCGTCCCCGTGTTCCTGGCCGTGGAGAGCGACGTGGCATCGGCCAAGCCCGACGACTCGGTGTGGACTCCCCAGGCCGTGAGCGCCGCCGTGGGCCTGCGCCAGGCCCTGGAACGGCTGGAACCCGGCGGGGAGCTTCCCGTAGATGCGGAACCGCAGCGGGCCGCCCTTCCCGAAGACCTCTCCGCCGCCGGACCGGGCTGGCACGTCCCCGACTGCCTGCTGCCCGCCGTCCTCCGGCCCGCCGAGAAGAGGGCTATCGATCTCATCGGCGACTGGCCCTGGATCGCCCTGGGAGACTTGGGCGGAATGATGGGCGTCTCGCCCCAGCGGGTCTCCCAGGTGGTGGCTCCACTGGAAGCCCTCAAACTGGCAGTCCGGCCCGAAGGGTCGAACGGGCGCCTGGCCCTCACCGACCGGGCGCTGACCATGCTGGCCCGCCGCGACCGCACCTCGGTGAGCATGGCCAGGGGGCGGTGGAGCGCCGCGCCCCTGTTCCCCACCGCTCCCTTCCACTGGACCAACGTCTCCGGCAGGCAGAGCCGCCAGTTGCTGCGCAACCTGGAGCACACCGCCGCCGTCCACGCCTTCCTGTCTGCCATGACCACCCAGGCGTCACTCCTGGAATGGCAGGTGGAGCAACTGGACCCGCCCCGCCGGGCGTCCCGCTACTTCCGCCACCGGGAAGGGATGCGCGCCGTCAGCCCCGACGCCTTCGGCGTGCTCAAGAAGGGCGATACGACCTGGCCCTTCTTCCTGGAGTGGGAGCGCCGCGCCGTCAGGCCCTCCACCATGTCGGCCCGCCTGGCCCCCTACCTGCGCTACTACTCATCCCACCGGCCCACCGACGACCACGGCACCAGGCCCGGCGTGCTGGTGGTGCTGGACGACGACATCGCCCAAACCCACTTCCTGCGCCTCGCCAGGGAGGAGATGCAGGCCCAGGGCGTGAACGTCCCCCTGTGGGTGTCCCACCGGGCTGCCGTCGAGAAGCTGGGACCGCTGGGACGGGCCTGGCGCACTCCCGCCGACCCGGAGTCGCCCCAATCCCTGCTGCCCTGATGAATGAACCGATAGCAAGGAGAGACCCATGCCATCACAGAACGCTCACCAGCGGAAAGGCCACCGGAGACGCGGAGGACGGCCCTTTTTCCGGCTCAACACGGAGGTCCTCTGGGATCGGCTCGACCTGTTGGACCGCTCCCAGAACTGGCTGGCCCGGGAGATCGGCGTCAGCCCCGCCTACGTGTCGAAGCTGGTCAACGGGAGGCGCTCGCCCTCCGGGCGCATCCGCCGCCGGATGCTCAGGGCCCTCGGAGTCACCGACTCCGAAGACCTTTTCAGAACGGAGGACAAACATGAACCACATTAGCGACCCCAACTCTTCCGAGGGGCGGCGCCACCGCCCAGCGGACGGGAGCGAGCCCATGGAAAGCGGCGTCCTGCCCGAGGACTTCGGGCGGCGCCTGGAGCGCCTCAAGGAGGCCAGCGGCCTCTCCTGGCGCGGCCTGGCCCGGGCCCTGGGGGTGGACCCCAAGCGGCTCGGCCAATGGCGCAAGGGCGTCGAGCCCTGCGGCGGGGCCATGCACTCCCTGCACCGCTTCGCGTCAAGGATGCCCGGCGGCCAGGAGATCCTCATGGGCGAGGACTACCAGATGAGCTTCTTCAAGGAGGACGAGGACGACGCGGAGGTGAACGAGGAGCGTAAGGAGGACGAGGAGGAGCGGGAGGAAGACCCGGACGGCTAGACCAAGGACCCCGCCGGGTGCAGGCGCAACGGCGGCACGGCGGGGTCTGAAGCGGCTTTGGGGTCACCGGCGTTCGCCCTTTCCGTCGGCGCCGGCGGCCCCGGGCCGCACACCCAAAACGAGAGGCCAGCGGCCCGCTAACTGCCGCTGCGACTGCGCAATGTGAAAGATACCACGAATCCGAACATAACGAACGAGACCGGCGACGACAAACCGGACGACCCCCTGGCGTCCTACACCCCACAGCAACGCCGCACCATCATCAAGGGGTTGCGCATTCTGGCCCGGATCGCCGTACGCCCTTACCTGCGGGAGCAGGCGGAACAGGGCCCTCTCAATTCCGGGTCGTAATTGAAACCACAGAACGCTGGGGATGGACTCCTCACCCACATGGGAATTGAAACGCCAGACGAGTACACACACCCTCTGGCTTCAAGATCAAGAACCGCCCTCCTTCCGTCCACCGGCAGCAGGCAGTAAGAGGAGCAGAAAATATATGGCAACCCACAAGCCTACGGAGTTCTCCCTCCTCCTCAGAAAGCTGAGGGAGCGCTCCAAAAAAAGCAGGTACAAGCTGGCGCAGTTCACGGGCGCCAACGAGGCCTACTTGCACCGCCTGGAGAGCGGAGAGAGACAGAACCCCTCCAGGGAAATGGTGATGAAGCTGGCCCTGGCCCTGGTAGCGGACTCATCCTCCGTGACCCTGGAGGACGTGAATGAGCTCCTGCTATCGGCTGGTTACGCCCCCCTGCTGAGCCGGGGCGAGTCGTTCCCTTGGAACTGACCCAGTGCAGACCAGTCTAATTCCTCCCGGCCGGACTCTTGGCCCTTCCATTCTTACTGGCCGACCGGCCGGCATTGGGGTAGATGTGTCCCTGCCAGTCGCCCCCCTTGAAGCTGTGTCGGACGCGCTTGGGGGCCCTTATTTCGACCCGGTCCAGGGGAGAAAAGTCCTGGCTGACCACGGCCGCCTCCCGGTTGGCGATGTGGAGGTATTTCTGGACCATGGTGAGCGTGGTGTGCCCCAGGTTCTGCTGCAGGAGGAACACGTTGCCGCCGTTGAGCAGGAACCGGGTGGCATAGGTGTGCCGCATCAGGTGGGGGTGTAGCCTGGGAATCCCGGCGGCCTTGGATAGCCTCTCTATCAGGGACCTGAGGGCGTCGGGGGTCATGCCGTACCCGTCGATGCACAGGAAGAAAGTCTCCGGTCCCTCCTCTTCGTCCTCGAAGCGGTAGTGGTTCGCGTAGTTGGCCAGTGCCCTCTGGCAGTGGGCGCCGAAAGCGACGATGCGCTCCTTGTCCCCCTTGCCCAGCACCTTCACGTAGCGGCTGCCCAAGTGCACGTCCTCGTATTTCAGGTTCACCACCTCGGAGAGGCGGAGGCCGGTATCGAGCATCAGGGAGTACATCGCTGCGTTCCTGGCCCCCATGGCGGTGTTGGGGCCCACAGACGCGAAAATCCGCTCTATCTCCTGGTCCGTCAGGACCTCGATCTCCTTCTGTCTCACCTTGGGCGGCTTCACGTGCTCCAGCCGGTGGGTCTCGGTGTAGCCCTGCCGGTACAGCCAGTTGAAGAAGGCCCTAAGCGCCCTGACCCGGTTGTTGACCGTGTGGCTGGACGCCTTTCCCCACAGCCCCCTCCGCTCCTGGAGGTGCAGAATGAAGAGCCTGGCCTCGTCCTCGCCCACGTCGTCCAGTCGGGTGGACATGCCCTCGCTCTCCAGCCAGCCGGTGAACACCTCCACCGTCTGGTTGTACCACTGGACCGTCCTGGGGGACTTGCCATCCGAGCGGTTGTGGATCTCGAATCGCTGGGCTAGCTTGACCAGCTCCAGATTTTCCCCTACTGCCTTCCGGCTCCGCCGCGCTTTCATACCACTCATAGTACGTACTTGCCTCGATTTCGAGAATTGTCTGTCAGGCAAGCAGGGGGATTGGAGCCGGACTCGTTAGTTTTGCAGGCAGCGGGTTGGATATGGGTTTTCCCAGCAAAAAAGCCGCCCTTTTCGGCGACTCTCCGCATCCCGGATTCCCCTGGTTTAGCTAGGAATCCAGGCTATTTCGTAGCTGTTATACTGTATTTTGGCGTCCCAGGCAGGATTCGAACCCGCGACCCGCTGCTTAGAAGGCAGCCGCTCTGTCCCCTGAGCTACTGGGACTTTACATCCTCGCCAGACCCTTGATGGCACCTCGACACCATACAATCATCTTACAGGAAACCTGCTCCGGCCTGTCAAGAAACGAGAGCCGCGCGGCAGGGCAATTGTCTTGGATAGAACCGTGACCCTCGCACATTGACTGGCCTGATAGCTTCTCTGTACTTTTATACCCGTATGCCTCTCCGAGACCAGTGCGTGTCGCCCTGCGGCACTCCTGCAAAACCTGCCCGGAAAGTCCCAATCGGACACAAATGGACAGTAATAGACACTTTGAGGTGACGCAACGGAATCACGTGAATGGCGAGAAAGGACCGTAGAAATGACAGTCATCCCCGCAGCCCGGCAGTGGTGAAGCCTGCCGGGCAGCGTCTCCACAGGGCCAACCTGGCGAGCTTGCCAAACCGTGAGCTGCCGGAATCAAGGACACAATTACCTTGTCGAATTTGCGCCGGGGCGTGGCCTCTGGCAGAATAACGATTATTGATAGTCCCAACGGACGCCCTTTTCTGGCGGAAGGAGTGTTGGCCGATGGCTGACGACCTGCTCAATCTACAGCCCACCCCCGACGCCCGCTATCTAATCGCCGGGTGGCGGCGTCAGTGGTCCGACGGAGGCGAAATATCCAGCGGTCTGCCACGCTACCTGATAGACAAGCTGCAAGCGAGGCGAATCGGCTCCATGGGAACCGATGTCGCCAAGCTGTGCTATCCTTTCCAGGTGCCCGGCACTCACGACACCTATCGTCCCCGGGTGTCCTATCGCGATGGACTCCCAGACACCGATATGCGAAGGGACAACAACTTCTTCGACGCTGGCAACGGACTTATCATATTCCTCGGTGAAGAACCCTGGTTCCGGCTGGACATCTATGCCGACGCTTTCTTCCAGGCCGTGAAGCAACTGGGCGTGTCTCACACGGTTGCCGTGGAAGGCTACAACGGCGCGGCCCCTCCAGACATGGAGCGAAGCGTGAGCTGCATATACAGCCAGGCGTCAATGAAAGAGGCCATGGACAAGCTGGGCGTGCGTTACTCCAACTACGGCTCACAAGGCCGCAACGGGCCTACCATCGGCATGGCGCTGATCACCGTGGCCCACTTCCAGCACCCTGAACTGGAAATGTTCCGCCTGGGCGCTATGGCCCCGATGTACCCGTTCCTCACTTCCAACAACGACCCGGTGGGCATAAGCCGCGACCATCGTTCCTTCTACGACATCATGCGCCGGATCAATTCCATATTCGCGCTGGACGTTGACCTTTCGGAACTGCATCGCCTAGGACAGGCGGAATCGCAGGAACTGATGGACACGCTGGAAAAAATCGGCGGCACCAACCCGACTGCCCGCGAACTGATCGAGCGGGCGCGCACCGATTTCAACTACGTTCCCTTCGAGCCTACGGTTGAGCTTGACCCGGCACTGGACAATTTTCTGGAAGACATCCTCCGCAACGCACCGGGGGGCGACAGCGACAACTAGACCAGCCCTTCGGACACGGCAGCCGCTTCGATCAGGTCCCAGCCCTCCTGGATGCCGGGCACGAAACTGTTGCAGGCTTCACCCTTCAACACGGCTCGCTCAACATCGTCGGAGCCAGTTACCGACAGAAAGGCCGCTTCGATTTCCTGCGCCAGAGATGGCTCCAAGCCCGTCCGGGCGGTGAAGCAGCAATGGCTGTATGGCTGGCTGGAGTAGAAGATACGAACCTGGTCGCGGGGCAGGGTGCCGTCCTCGGCCATATTCTCCATCGTCCGCTGACTGACTGACCCGGCGTCAAACTCGCCCGACGCCACCCGTTCCACCACGTCGCGCTCGTCGGAGCGAGCCGACGATTGCCGGTCTTCGTAGAAACTGGCGGCGGACAGATCCCTGGCCGGGTTGATGCCCGCCTGTTTCAGCAGATAGTGGGGAACCAGCCCCGCCTGCTCAGAAGCGCGGCGTCCGAAGGCGAAGCTCCGGCCCTTCAGGTCCTCCACTGTCTCTATGCCTGAACCGGGGCGGGCAATGAAGTGGGTGGTGAAGCCGATGTCCACGTCGCGCATGGCGATAACCTGGCAGGGCTCGTCCAGCAGCCGCCGGATTTTGACGTACCCCAACGGCCCGTTCCAGGCCAGGTCTATCTCTCCGGCAGTAAAGGCTTCCACCATCACGTCATAGTCGGAGTACAGCACCCAGTCCAGCTCGATGCCCCGGCGCCGGAAGAGCGTCTCCAGCCCCTGAAACACCTCCAGGTGCGGTATGGTTGCGGTGCCACCTAACCTGACCATTCGGGGCCTCCTTGTACACAGGCTGTCTGAGACAATAATAGCAGGCTATCGTCGCCCTGTTTCACTCTTTCACGCCCGATACGGGTCTATCGCATTTGGCCGGGAAGATTTCAGACCGAGACCTGCCCAAGCATCAGAGGGAAGGCCGCGCGGGAAAAGCGGGACTGAATTTTTCCCATAGATTCCCAATCTTGTCCCATTTTTCCCATACCGGCGCCGGATGCAAAGCTGAATTGATGCCCTTCGGGTGTCGTTGGACAGAAATTTTGTTTCCAGTTCCATTGCTTCCCATTTCGTCCCGTCCCTGCCGTTCCAGCGGCGGAGGATTTGCCGAGGGGCCGTCTGGGCGGAGTCAGGGGCAGTGGGCTGGGGTTTTCAAAGGTTCCATGAACAATGGTAAGGAGGCGTCGTCAGGTTTGGCAAGGGCCAAATGTCACTGGCCCGGCCATCCAAAGGCGATGACTTGGCAGAGGTATCGTCCGGCCTTCATAGCTGGCGGCATTCCTGTTAATATGGGCCTTGTCACAGCCAATTTCGGAACGAGGAGGGAGCTATGGGCTACAAGCCGAGACAACTGGGCCACATCAACATCTACGTCCGCAATGCGGAGCGCTCCCGTGAGTGGTACGAGGACCTGCTGGGCCTGCACACCTACGGGTTGAGGCCGGGCCGGGCCGCCTTTATGAGCGCTGACATGGGCAATTCCCATGACATCGCGCTGGTGGAAGTGGGAGAGGACGCTCCCGGCCCTCAGAAGGGACAGGTGGGCCTCAACCACATGGCCTGGTACATGGAGAGTCTGGACGACCTGAAGGAACTCTATTACCGCATCAAGGACAGGGACATCGAGATTGAGTCGGTGTCCGACCACGGCCACGCCGTCGGCATCTACATCCGTGACCCGGATGGAAACGGCATTGAGGTCTCCTACGAGATGCCCGCCAGCGAGTGGGGACACAAGGAGGGCCAGTACCTGATCGGAAGCACGGCCAGGGGACGTCTGCCCGGGCCGTGGGACGAGGAGCCGACCAGGGTCCGCTAATACACGACGGCTTTACCGCAATCGGTTCGCGAGGGACTGAGCGCCGACAAAGGCAACTGCCTGGCGCTCAGTCTTTTTCGTGTCTCGCCGGGGTGGACCTACTCGAACAGGAACCCTCGCACGGCGCGGCTGTAACGCTGGTAGAGCAAACCGCCCGCCAGCAGAATCAGGCCCAGCGCTATGAAGGCTATGACCCGGTATTCCTGCTCCAACGTCTGTGAGTCGTAGGCGAACAGCTTGACCACCGGCACGGCCAGCAGCGCAAGGCCGGCCAGCCGCACCCAGCGCCATTTGCGGATTACCCCCAGCGATATCAGAACTGCGGCGTAGACGGCCCACAAGAGGCTCAGGCCCAGGCTCGCCACGTTTTCGCTGGCGTCGCGGGACAGGTCAAACAGGGCGCTGTCAGCCGACGTTAGGATTTCCGCCGAGAGCAGCCACAGCGTTGCAAAATTGGCGAGGGCCAACAATGCAGGCAGGGCTGTCCGGTTTTCCCAGACAGCCACGGGCGAGAGAGCGTCGGCTTCCTCCTGATTTCGGCGCGACAACCACCCCGATGCGTACAGCGCCGCGATTCCGGCGGCAAAGGCCAGGAATCTCCAGTTCAGCACCGGGCGGAACGTCTCCGAGTCTACGCTGAGGGTGTCCAGCCAGAGCAGCCTCACAAGCATGGCGACCAGCAGTCCGTAGGCGAACCAACGTAATTCCACCATTCTCAGCCTAGCCGACAACAGCAATGCCAGCACCGACTCGACCGCCCAGGCCACGGCAATCCAGGCGCCGTCAACCTGCACGGGAATAATGGCGGCGACGAAAATCGCGGCTCGTAACGCCATGAAGGGAATGACTGCCTCTTCGCCGGGTTCAAGGTGGCCGCGACGCAGGTGCAGGAGATATGCCCCCAAGATGGGAAGGACAATCGCTGCGGCATAACTGATCGTGTACTCGTTGTAGAAGGGAGTCAGGTCCTCGGCAAGAGCGCCCGGCGTGTCCGCTACCAGCAGCCACCCGCCGGAAACGACGAACATTGCATACCCGGCCCAGCGAAGCTCGCGCATTCGGAGAGGGAAGGACATCCCTATCAGCACCAGAGCTTCGATTCCCCAGGCCACGCTGATCCACGGCCCGCCCAACTGCACCGGCACCGCTATGACGGCGAACACTACGGCCAGCCCGGCCGAGAACAGGGTCAGATTGAGTTGTTCCGGCCCGCGCATCCGGCAGGCAGCGGCCAGCAACAGGTAAAACACCGCCACCAGCGCGGTGAAGCCGCCCATCCAGTCCCGGTAGGGGTCGTTCATCAGCCAATAGCTGATGCCGTAGTATCCGGCGGCATTCAGCGTCACCAGAGCGAGGTCGGCGATGCCTGCCGCCTGCTGCTTCACGATGTGGAAGGCAATGGTGGCTCCGGCAAAGACGAGGAATATGGCGGTAATCCCAATTTGAGCCAATCCAGTGGAAGGCTCAAGTTCCTGCTGCCAGAACGCGAAGAGAATCAGCGACCCGGCCCACCCCAGCAGGGTGAACCAGCGCCAGTTGCGGAACCCGGCCAAGGCCAGCACACCTACGTCCAGCACCAGCACGTAGGCCAGCAGCAGCCGCTGGTCAGGGAGCTGCTCCCGCAACAGCAGGGGAGTGGCGAAGCCGCCGAAGATGGACAGCACGGCGACGCCCACCGCCTCGTGGCGCAGGGAAAGCAGCGCCCCGGCCAGCGTAATCAGGGCGAATGCGCCAAAGGCAAGCTCGGTGGAAATCAGGCCGTACAGGGCGAAGGCCCCGTAGACCGACAGGTAGAGGATGGCTATTCCGCCGCCGGTAACGGTCTGTGCCCAGACGCCGTATCGCCGCCGGAAGTATTCACCCGCGCCGATGAATGCCAGACCTCCGGCCACTCCCAGGATCACCCGTTCCGCCTCGCCCAGCCAGCCCCGGTCAATGGCCAGGCTAATGAAGAAGGCGACGCCGAAAATTATCGCCACGATTCCGATGCGGGCCAGCCAGTTGCCGCCCAGCAGCCACTCCCAGTTCCAATCGGCGAAAACCCCGGATGGGCGTGCGGGCGGCCCTCCGCCGACTTCGCCCTGGGCCGTCGCCGTTTCCGCGATGGGCGTTGCTGGCCTGCGGCTTGCCTGCCCCAAAGCGGCAACTGTTTGGGGGGAGGCTGCTGGTACAGCCGGAGTCGGCGCCTGCGGTTGTGGGGGAATTGCCGGAGCGGCCGGCTGCGGCGGGGGCGAGACAGTGGACGCGCCGCCTCTTTCCAAGTCCGACAGCCTTAGCGACAGCCGGGCCAGTTCGTTGGTCATCGCGTTTACCGCGGCCCGGAGTTCCCCAATCTCGGCAAGGCGCGCTGGCAGGTCGGCTCCCGCGCGGCCGCGGGGCGGGGGGGCGGGATGACGGCGCGGGGGCGGGTGGGG
>VXOI01000244.1 GCA_009840175.1 Chloroflexota bacterium
GGCCTATCCAGGCGCGGGCCTGCTCTACTGTGGGGAACTCCATGACAGCAATTCGCCGGTTAGCAGTTGTTTCCCCGTCAGTAGCTTCCGCGACTGGGCCGCGCGCAACGATTTTCCCGCCCTTGGCCTCCAGCAGAGGCCGCTGGCGCGAACGGAACTCAGCGTGACGCGCCTCGTCCACTTCTGTCAGGTAAAGGATCACGTATGCTGGCATGTTCTTCTCCTGTTCAGTCGCAATATAAATATGCCGCTTATGATGTAAGTTTGAAATGCTATCCCAGGCGGCATTTTTGCGTAAGGGGAAATAATGGACGGTATTGCCCGGCTAATCCGTCGCTCCGGCTTTTGCCGGAGTGACGGGGCAATTTGACGACACCCCTAGGTTCCCTCTATGACAAACGAGATAGAGTTGGATGCCCTCTCACGGAGTTCCCTGACGGCCGCGTGTTCCGGCTCTGATTGCGGGCCTATCCATGCGCGGGCTTGCTCCACGGTTGGGAACTCCATGACCGCAATACGGCGCTGAACAGCCGTTTCGCCATCGCTTGCTTCAACGACACTGCCGCGCGCAACGAATTTACCACCTTCGGCCTCCAGCAGCGCCGCGACCCGCGAGCGGTACTCGGCATGGAGCGCCTCGTCGGTCACTTCCGTCGTGTAAAGGATCACGTATGCCGCCTGCTCTTCTCCTGTGTCCTGTTATTTTGGAAATGTGCCTTTTGTGACGCTGGTGGTAAATGTTAACAGAATATCGTTTAAGCGCAAACGCAGACTGCTCCATATCAGGGCAATCGCATTAAGATTACCCAGTGACACCTGCCCCTTGCCAAGTCCGGTAGCGCATCCCTAGCATAGTTCCTGAATGCCTTGTCAGAGCCAACCCGCCGCCCCCGGGCCGTCCGCTGGAACCCAGCCGCCTGAGCTTGTCGAAGGACGGAATGGCAGAGAATGGCAGAAATTGTCAGCGAAAACTGGATTTTTCCGCCCCTCGCCCCGTAGCGGTCAAAGAACCCAGCCCAGTCAGGGCAGAAGTAACGGATTTGCGATTCCAAAGGCGATAGCCCTGTCTAGGTCGGAAAGTGTTGGGCGCATCCGCCGGATTTGGCTATAATAGGCGGATAATTGCCAGGAGCCGAATGACGTATGTCCGATAACCCGGTTAACGGCCTGTCTTCCAAAGACCTGATTGCGGCAGCCAAGAGCATAGCCCCGGAGATTGCGGCGAACCGGGACCGGATAGAATCTGACCGCCAGCTCCCCCCGGAACTGGCGGCCAAGATGGCCGAGAAGCAACTGTTCGGACTCTACGTGCCGAAGGAGCTGGGCGGCCCGGAGACCGACCCCATCACGGCCTTTCACGTCGTCGAGGAAATCGCCCAGGCCGACGGTTCCGCCGGATGGTGCGTGTTCAACGGCACCGCCGTATCGTCGGCGATAGTCCGTATATCGCCCAAGGCAGCGAAGGAGATTTTCGGCGACCCGCCCTGCATTCTTGGCTCCGGCTCCGCCCGCGCCGGAGGGACGGCCAGGATTACCGACGGCGGCTACATCGTCTCCGGCCAGTGGAATTTCCTGAGCGGAATTGACCACTCCACCGCCATCTTCGTGTCCTGCCGGGTAATTGACGACAACGGCCCGGTGCAGAACGACGACGGCAGCCCGCGAATGCAGACAGTGGTGCTGCCGGTGGCGAAGGGCCAGGTGCTGGACACCTGGACCACTCTGGGTATGAGAGGCACGGCCAGCGCCGACGCGGAGTTTTCCGAGGTGTTCGTGCCGGAGCACCACACCTACACCCGGGGCGCTCCGGCCCACTACGACGGACCGCTGTACTCACCGCCTCAGTCGGCCATCGTGCTGGGGTGGACGTTGTCTGCGGCAAATACCCTGGGTATGGCCCGGGGAGCGATGAACACCTTCGTTGACCTGGCCACCGACTCCGGCACCACCGACTCGCCCACGCTGCTGCGCGACCGCCAGCACATCAAGATCGTGGTGGGAGAGTGCGAGGCTATGATAGACAGCGCGCGGCGTTACGTGCTGGACACGGTGAGCGCGATGTGGGACGCCCAGGTGAGCGGCGACCCGGAACTGGCGGAGCTTTCCATGCGAGCCCGGCTGGCCATCACCCACGCCATCCGGCAGTCCATCAAGGTGGCCGACAAGCTGTTCAACGCCGCCGGCACAAACGCTATCCACCGCTCGGTGGGTCTGGAACGCTACTTCCGCGACCTCCACGTCCACGGCCAGCACATCTCCGGCCTGCCGCTGAACTTCGAGTACGGTGGGGCGATGCTGATGGGCGGAACGCTGCCGGCATCGCTATACACTTAGGGGAGGGACAGGCTGGAATCACGAAATTGCATACTTGCCTTGTCCCTGTATAATTTCTGATGATTAGAGATTGAAAGAGCTTAGGGAGGGAATGTTCATGGCTGATTCCTTGCAACAGGCTCCAGTGGCAGAAGCTTCCAGGAACGGCAACGTCGAAGAGTACGACGTTCTGATCATCGGAGCAGGCGTTACCGGCCTGTATTCGCTTTACCGATTCCGGGGGTTGGGATTCTCCTGCAAGTCCTTCGAGGACGCTTCCGGCGTCGGCGGGACCTGGTACTGGAACCGCTACCCTGGCGCCCGCTTCGACTCCGAGAGCTACACCTACGGCTACTCTTTCTCCGAGGAACTGCTCCAGGAATGGCACTGGAAGGAACTGTATTCCGGGCAGCCCGAGAATGAGCGCTACCTGAACTACGTGGCCGACAAGTTCGACCTGCGCCGTCACATCCGCTTCAACTCCCGCGTGGAGTCCTGCGTCTACGACGAGGACGCCAACCGCTGGGAGCTGACGATGCAGGACGGCCACAAGGCGCGGGGGCAGTTCCTGATTACCGCCGTCGGCCTGCTTTCGGCCCACTATGTGCCGGACTTCGAGGGCATTCACGACTTCAAGGGGCCGTGGTTCCACACCGGGCGCTGGCCCAAGGAAGGCATAGACCTCGCAGGCAAGCGCGTTGGCGTGGTCGGCACCGGGGCCACCGCAGTGCAGCTCATCACGGAAATCGCCAGGGAGGTCGGCCACCTGACCATCTTCCAGCGCACCGCCAACTACTGCGCCCCCTTGCGCAACCGCCCCATCACGGCGGAGGAGCAGGAGGAAATCAGGGCGCGCTACCCGGAGATATTCGAGAAGTGCCTGGAGACCGCCGGCTCCTTCATGCACGAGTTCGACAAGAGGTCCGCTTTCAGCGTTTCGGAAGAGGAGCGGGTTGAATTCTACGAATCCCTGTGGCAGGAACCGGGCTTCAAGAAGTGGCTCAGCAACTTCTACGACGTGATGATGCCCGGCCCGGCCAACGAGGACTACGCCGAGTTTTTCCGCAACAAGATCCGCGAGCGGGTCAAGGACCCGGTGGTAGCGGAAATGCTGACGCCCAAGGACCACATGTTCGGCTCCAAGCGCCTGCCTTGCGAGAGCGGTTACTACGAGGTCTACAACCAGGACAACGTGCTGCTGGTGGATGTGAAGAAGGCCCCCATCCAGCGCATCACCGAGAACGGCATCCAGACCGCCGACGCCCACTACGAGCTGGACGTCATCATCTACGCGACGGGCTACGACGCGGTCACCGGGTCGCTCAGCCGGATGCACATCCAGGGGGAGAACGGCCTTACGCTACAGGAGAAGTTCACCGAGGGGCCGCGCACCTTCATGGGCATTTCCAGCGTGGGCTTCCCCAACCTGTTCACCATCAACGCGGCCTCGGTCGGCAACTTCGTGCGGGCCGCCGAGCCGTTGGTGGAGTGGATTAGCAACTGCATAGCCTACGTCCGCGACAACGGCTACCAGCGCATCCAGCCGTCCCAAAAGTCCGAAGACGAATGGACCCAGCACATGATTGACGGGGGCCAGAATATCCTGCGGACGCAGGCTGATTCCTGGTTCGTGGGAGCCAACATCCCCGGCAAGGCTCGCTTTCTGCTGACCGCGCCCGACACCGCGCCGCAGATGCGGGCCAGGCGCGCCGAGATCGCCAACAGCGGCTACGCCGGGTTCAGCCTGGAGTAGGGGCGTACCCACAACCAGAGGATGAACGAATAAGGGGGCGGGTGTCATACCCGTCCCCTGTTTGTTTACTCGCCAGCACTGCCTAACGGTACATGGGCTTGAAGAAGCTGTGGAGGAAGTTGCGGTTGTGGGCCCAGGAGTGGGAGCGGCGCAGGACGGCGTTGGGGATGGCCTCGCCGCGCTTGTGAGTGATGCGGAAGGCCTCGTAGTTGCGAAGCTCCGGCGGCACGTCGGTGGTGAACAGTACCTCGCACTCGTTGGCTTCCAGGAAGAGTTTGAGCGCGTCGAAACCCTTGGCGCGGCGGTTGGGCGTCTGGTAGATGAACAGCTCCGTGGACCCGATCAGCTCGTCGAAGTGATCGTTGCCGTTGCCGCGTCCGCCGCCTTGTCGAAGCTGGTCGCGTCCAAAGCCGCCTAGATTTCGCAAGCTCATATCTTCGTCCCGCCCTCCGTATCTTGACGTCGTTTCTAGGCGCAGGGGCGCACGGCTGTGCTCCCCTGCAATGCCTGCTGCAACTGCTGGCCTGTTACGGGAACAGGGCCCAGCCTTCCATGTCGGTCTGGGCCTTGAAGACGTGGCCCTCGGCTGAGGTGACGTACAGGACGGAACGATCCGGGCCGCCGAAGGCGCAGTTGGTGGGCCGGATGCAGGGCACCGGATGGGTCTCGATGACCCGGCCCTTGGGGTCGAAGATGTAGATCAGCGGGCCGGGGCCGGAGGAAGGCCAGCCAGCGGTGGCGACGATGTTGCCCTCGCGGTCGAAGCACATCCCATCTATGCCACGCTGGGCGTTGGTTCCATCGGTGCCGAAGGCGTGGAGCATGGCGTAGGGGCCGAGGGAGCCGTCGTCGTTGACTGGATAGGCCCTCAGCTCGCGGTCTATGGACGGGTCGTCGCTGTTGCTCTCGGCCACGTACAGCGTCTTGCCGTCAATGGAGACCAGGATGCCGTTGGGCATGGTGCTGTCGCTCTCAACGCGGGTGACGGTGTAGGAGCCGTCGGGTTGCGGGTCGGCGCGCAGAACGCAACGCCAGCCGGGGACTTCGATCTCGGTGGCATCTATGTTGCCAGCGTTCCAGGGATTGGTGAACCAGATGCGGCCCTGGGCGTCGACGGCAAGGTCGTTGGGCGTGTTCAGCGGGTGTCCTTCGATGCGGTCAGCGACGACGGCGGTGGAGCCGTCACCGTCGAAGCGGACAATGGCGCGTCCGCCGGAGCAACATCCGAACAGGCGGCCCGCAGTGTCGTGGGCCAGGCCGTTAGTGCGGTTGGTGCCTTCACGCCACAAGGTAATTTCGTCGGTCTTAGGGTCTATGCGCATGATGCGGCTGGCCGGGATGTGGGTAAACAGCAACTGCTCGCCGTCCCAGACGGGCCCTTCGGTAACGCCGCCCATGGGCTTGCACAACAGCTCGAATTTCCAACTCATAACAGAACCCCGATACGCAGATTTGTGGACAAGATAAGAACCGGGAAACGACGTGATTTTAGCACACGGCGGGATGTGGCCTCCGTTGCGCTGAATGAATGCCCCGGCTGCTGATTTAACCGCACCAAGTGCCTATTTGTATCCTCAATGTACGTTCGGAGGCGGACGCCCGCTATGGCGTTGGGTTGGGAGTCTGCGGCGGTTCCTCGTCAACTGAGCAGGCCATTTCCGCCTCTCTCGCTCGCTGCTCCACCTCACTCCCCTCCACGTCACCTGTGAACACCCCTGTCATTGCGTTGATAGAGGCCGCCGGGCCTCCCATTTCCTTCAGGAAGCACCGCGTATAGTCCGTTCCCGGATCGCGCAAGCCGGTTGTCCTGAGTTCCTCGTCGGTGAGGCAGTGGGCGGGGATCAAGGTAAAGCCGGACAGTACCCTCCAGTTGAATGCCTCCAAGGCTTCAGTGTCGCCCGGATCCCTCTGGGGATGTTCGATCTAGCCCAAGGTTTCCAACATACACTGCTGGGATGACGGGAACCGTTTCGGGTAATGCCGGTGGTACGTCGGGGTCAGTCTCGGGAAACGCCGGTAGTCCTCGGGGATTACCGTGTATTGCTCGAAATAGCCCATCACGTAGGTCAGGAACTTGCCGCCGTCGGACATGCAATTGAATTCCGGGGGTCTTTCTTCAGGATCGTCGTAAATGGTGACGAATCCCATGAGTTCCCAAAACTGGTCACCGGTTCGTATGCGCGATGGCACGCAGGGGAGGTCCCGGGAGGGCAACGAACGCAGAAACGCCATTTCGTGTTCAGCGGGCTGAGGAGAAGTCGCAGCCGGTGAAAGGGACGTTGCGGTCGGCGCGGGTGTTGGGCGTGGCGTAGGCGCGGGCGTCGGTGTGCGAGATGGCGGCGGGACATCAGCGGGAGTTGGAGACGGTTGTGCGGTTGCCGTTGATTCCGGCGCGTGTGGGGCCAGTGTCGGAGATTGGGGCGGCAGTTGAGTGGGCGATGAGCCGGTCGGCTGTGTCGGTTGCGCGTCCTGGGGCCGCATCCGGCAATGAACATAGCCAGAACAGAAAAGTGGCAGCGGATAGTGCCTTCATGCTTGTCCTTTGTGATTCTCGTCAACCTTTCCGGACGGGTGAATAATGCGGATTAACAAGAGGTAAAGACATCGGGTATGCTGTTTATACAGTTCATGCCCGGAGTTGCTCCGAATGCCCCGACTGGCCCGCGAAATAACCGAGGCCGTGCTGATAGCGCTGGTGGTGCTGGTGGTGTTGCAAACCACTGTGCGGAACTTCAAGGTAGAGGGTTCCAGCATGGTGCCTACCCTGGACGGCGGACAGTACCTAGTGGTGGACCAGGCTTCTTTCTTCAAGTTCGACAAGGAGCGGCTGTCCCGGGCGGTGCCTTTCTGGAAGGCGCCGGAGGCCGAACCACAGTTCGCTTTCGACCCCCCGACGCGGGGCGAGGTTATCGTGTTCAACTACCCCCTCGACCCGAGTAAGGACTTCGTCAAGCGGGTCGTGGGCCTGCCGGGGGAGACGGTGGAGGTGCAGGGCGGAATAGTGTTGGTTGACGGTAGGGCCCTGCCGGAACCTTACCTGCAACGCAAGGACAGTTCCGACGCACCCCCGCTGACTCTGGGCGAGAAAGAGTATTATGTCATCGGCGACAACCGGCGCAACAGCAACGACTCCCGCTCATGGGGAGCCGTGCCGGAGGACAATATCGTGGGGCGAGTCTGGCTGGTCTACTGGCCTTGGAACGACATCCACTTCGTGGACTCTCCGTAGACCGGGCATTTCCTCGCGTTGAGCCGAAGAAACCGGCCGCCTGTCTTTCGGCAAGCTCAGGGCTATGGACGGCCGGATTTCAGGATTGCCCTACCCCTGAGGCGGGGCCACCAGGATGTCGTCGCCCTCGACCTGTACTTGGTAGACCTTGATGGGAGCCTCTGCGGGAGGCGTGAGGGCCTCTCCGGTAGTGATGTTGAACACTGCGCCGTGGAGAGGACACTCCACTTCCGCTCCGTTGATGTCGCCTTCGGAAAGGGAGGCGTAGGCATGGGAGCAGATGTCGTCGCAGGCGTGGATGACGCCTTCCACGTTGGCGATGAGCACTGCATCGCCGCTGGGGAAATCCACCGTGATCATTTCGCCGGGGCTGATTTCACTGACTTGGGCCACTTTGACAAAGCCGGCATCGGCCATAGGTATCGCATCTCCTGAAGGGAATAGGTGCGCCGGTTATTATAGGCCACGGGTCGGCGGGTTCGCCACCGTGAAACTTGCGGCTGAGCAGGGCCGAACCTATAATGGACAGTATCGTCCTTGCGCGGAGAGGTGCCGGAGTGGACGAACGGGCGCGACTGGAAATCGCGTAGGGGCGCAAGCTTCTCGCGGGTTCGAATCCCGCCCTCTCCGCCATAGAAAACAGCATCAGCTACAAATCTGGTCCCCAGGGGAGATGTCTAGCGGGCATCTCCCCTGGCTTTTTGTACATATTTTGTGTACAATAGGAGATGTCTAGGCGACATCTCCCTTGATATGTACAATAGGCCGCCAAGGGGCTTCTCCGCCAGCGCGGGGTGTTCCCACGAAGCGACCGGGACCTCAGCAACACAGGCTTCCCCGCGTGTGTGGGGTAATCCGTCTTGTATGGACGAGATAGCGTGTCAACGCCGACGGAATTTACTCGTTAAAGCCGGGGGCCAGCCTGATGCCCAAGCGACTCCACAACGCCCTGAACCCCAAGCAAATCGCCACGCTCCCGCCCGGCTCCCACGCCGACGGCAGGGGCCTGGAGCTACGGGTAGACGCCAAGGGGGCCCGCCGCTGGGTAGTGCGCCTGAAGGTGGGCGGCAAGATGACCGCTCGCGGCCTCGGCTCTTACCCGAACGTCTCCCTGGCCGATGCCCGCAAGGGTGCCGCCGCAGCGGTCCGGGATGCGAAGGCCGTCGCTGCAGCCGCCTCGGAGCCTGAGCCTGAGCCCGTCCCGACCTTCGATGAGGCCGCGCGGATGCTGATAGAGGCCCGCCGGCCGACTTGGAGCAACCCGAAGCACGCGCAGCAGTGGCGCAACACCCTGTATGCCTACTGCCACGAGCAGATTGGCGACAAACCCGTTGACCAGATAACGACCGCCGATGTGGCCAACATCCTCGACCCGATATGGACCGAGAAAACCGAAACAGCCTCCCGCCTCCGGCAACGAATGGAGGCGGTGCTGGACTGGGCGGCGGCACGAGGCCACCGCTCTGGCCTCAATCCGGCAGGCAAGCACATACTGAAAGCGATGCCCAACGTGAAACGGCTCCGTGCGCACCACCGGGCCTTGCCATACCGAGACGTGCCCGCCACCATCCACAAGGTCAGGTTGAGCAACGCCCGTCCGCTGACCCGCCTGTGCTTCGAGCTGCTGGTCTTGACCGCCAGCCGCTCCGGTGAGGTCCGGCTCGCCGAGTGGTCGGAGATTGACTGGGAGAGCCGGACGTGGACGGTGCCGGCCGAGCGGATGAAGGCCCGCCGTGAGCACCGCGTACCCTTGTCGGAGCAGGGCGTGGCCGTACTTAGGGATGCGTGGTCGCTGTCGGGAGACGGGCGGTACGTGTTCCCTGGCCCCCGCTCCGGTGGCCCGCTGTCGGATATGGCCTTCACCCAGCTGCTCCGCCGGGAGAATGTGGGCGCGGTGCCGCACGGGTTCCGCAGCTCGTTCAGGGATTGGGCAGCGGAGCAGTCGGGAGCGGGTTGGGCTGTGTGTGAGAGCGCGTTGGCGCACACGGTCGGGAACTCGGTCGAGGCCAGTTATATGAGGAGCGACCTGCTGGACCAGCGGCGGAGGTTGATGCAGGGGTGGGCTGATTTCTGTGCAGGGTGAGGAGCAAAATAGGATCCCTTGCCCGATGGGTGGAGCAGGGGAAGGGCTTCCCGCGAGTGCGGGGATAGACCCGACTACGATGGCACCACCGACGTTTCCCCGCAGGCCGTGCGCGGGGCTGGGCCGATTCGGCAGGCTGATGCCCGGTTGGTGGCAGAGGCTCCCGGAGCGTTCGGGACTGAGCCAATCCTGACCATGGGTGGCAACGGCGCCTATCGGGCTCCCCGAGTGTTCGGGGCTGGCCCTTAGACCTCGACGGGCATCCACTGGCGTATCCAGCATCCCCGTGCGGGCGGGGCGCGTGGCCGGACAATGTGCGGGAGAGTCGGCGTTCAGCCACGCACTGGGAAGCAACTCAACCGAATCCGCTTGTCTGCGGAGCGACATGGCGGAGCAGCGCCGGAGCCCGATGCAGCAGTGGGCGGATTTCCGCTCTAAGCAAGTACGACAGGAATGGAATACCTCGCGGCTTGGATGAGCCTTAGCAACCATAAGATAACGAGACTACTCGGCTCAAGGGCGGAAAATGCTTGTCTACGGCGGCAGCCAAGGAGTCGCTGCTCCTGGGCTGGGTAACCGTTTCCCGAACTGTGGCTCCTTGGTACACTAAAAGGGAGACTTCCATTCGCCTAAGTAAGGTGGCGCTCTCAAACTCGTATGGTGTAAAATCCCGTCCGCGCTGTGGATTGCGGAGGAATACAGACTAGGATCGGTTCGGCAAGTGGCTCAACAAGAGATAACCGTCCGCCAGGCTTCTGTGGTACTGGCGTCTCCATCGCCGGTAGACCCCCAGACCATCCGGTCGGATGTGTTGGTCAGAGGTAATGTTGTTCCTCAGGATTGGCAACAAGCCAACCAAATCAGCACGCCTGTCCTGGCCGTAACCCAATTTCAAAATGGCATCTCGGTCCAGACCGAGGGGAACCGCTGTGTCTTCCAAGAGCCCGTGAACGGGCAGTTGAAGGATCCCTACGTTGTGCACGGTGTTGCCCGGCAGTACCTAGAAGCGACGAAGCTAGTTCAGTACAACGCGGTTGGCATCAACTGGATGCTGGCAGCGAATCAGGTCGAGTCAGCTGAATGGTATCGGAGGCACTTTTCGGGAAGTGGAGATTTCTCTGAGTATTCTCCCGTCTCGCTCCAAATGCAGAGGAATGTTGGGATGATGGTGTGCAATTTGCAGTTCAGATTTGCACACCCTTCAGGGTCGCTTGAGGTGGAGTGCAACTTTCACTTTGCGCTAAGTAATTCGCTCACCCCATTAGCGGCTCTCGATCACTGGCGGTATTGCCAGAACTTGATGCGGAACGAAATTTTCCCGCTTCTCCGTTGAGCAGGACACTGGTATGAGCTCTGACGTAGTAATAGAAATGCAACGCGAGATGGAAGAGTCGTTCTTGAATGACTCGAACCTTCGGCGGTACTCCAATGCGTTTCTCGCCGAACCGCAGAAATTGGTTTCCGGCTGGGAACTTGTGGACGACGATACCTTGGTAGGTCGCCTTGAAGTCTCTCCTACATATTTCGTGAGGGAGTTCCTGAGGGCGCATCCGGGGGACCAATATCAAAGAGCGGTGTGTTTGGGGAAGGCGTCGGTCACATCTTCCGAGAGGAAGGACGCCGAACTCATCAACTTCGTGCGATCGTTCCTTTATCTCATGGATGAGGAAAGTCTAGGCGACCAGATTGCCTATTTCGCCTCCGACGCTGATTTGGAAGAAGAAGACGTACCGCTCACCGCGGAAAGCGCAATCGACTTCTTTGATCTATTTAGTTCAGTGGAGTCAGACGGGCATATCACACTGTCTTGCTCTCCCGAGGGGTGGCTTAGTGCTAGTTGGCGATTTCCCGATAGGCGCGGTGCCAGTCTATGGTTCACCGGAAATTCGCAGGTGATGTTCGCCGCCACAGACCTCGGTGGGGAGTTTATAGTGGCTGATGATGGGGGCGAATGGGATACCGTCTTTTCGGTCGCGAAAAAACTGGTAGATGCAGGACTTTTTGAATGGTCGTTTGGCAGGGGGAACTCCCAAGCCGGGACACTGTGGCCCGTCATTGCCGTAGACGAGACATTGGAAGTAATGCGCTTCCCTCAGCGGATGCGTTTCTTCTCAGGAACGGAGAGCAATATCTATCCGCAAACTGGTGCGAGCGCCTTCACGCTTCAGACCGGAAGTTACAGATTGATAGGGTCGTCGACGCACTAAGGAAAAAGGGAAGAACGGTCAAGCGCCGCGATGCAATCCTGGTTTTGAAGGTCGGACGTGCTGTATCTGACTTTAAAGCCTCGCTAGGGATTGACATACTGTTCTGGGTAAGGGGAGAAGCGCATGACCCTTCCCATACTGGAATATATGGTGTCCTTCAAGCCAATAAGGCACGGATTGCCCACACACTGGCAATGTCAGTCGATCAAGCCGACGTCCACCTTGTATTGAGTTGATTTTTTCCCAGTGTACGTCTCTACTTCCAAGGCGGGCGGGAGGATCCAGTCGGATCTTCTCGCCATCCACTTTCAAGCCTCGCCCAGTACTCCATTCCCATAGATAGGCCACGGAGTAGTTCGAGAGGCCCCACAGAATTCTTCCACTCTGGCCAATCGGGTCTCTTCATTATGCCAGTCGGCCACATAGAACTCGCCCGGCAGTTCTTGGTGCAGGTGCTGGTAGTAATAGCAAAACTACCTCATAGCCCTCCCCCGCCATCAGCCCGTCCAGCAGCACCCTATGGGGCACGGTGCCGTGCAACCGCCGCAGGTTCATCGGCTCCAGCAACTGAACCTCACCGCCGCGTCCTTCACCTCTGGGTGGCTCCTGGGCACCCGGTCAATGATGCCCTTGACCGTGCTGTTGGGCATCCCGAACAGCCTTGCCCGCCGCCTGCCGCCTGCGGTCAATCGCCCGCTGCGTCCTGAACGGCCTTTCCAGTGTCGTGGCCCCGATACCGGACGGGGGAGTTGTCTGGGAGGCAATTATGGCGAAGCCACGAGCTGTGATTTACTGAAGCCCGGACTCCCTGTTGCAACAGGGCATCGGCAAGAAGCGACAGGGCAGACGGGGTGGAGGAGATGAGGTTCATATACGCAGTCTTCGCCGTCGCCATGCTACTGGCAACGGCGTGTGATTTATTGGATGGGCCCGCCTCTACGCCGCGTCCGACGTATACCCCCTACCC
>VXOI01000085.1 GCA_009840175.1 Chloroflexota bacterium
GTTGCGGTTGGCCCCCGTTCTCCCATCGGCTAAAATCGATGCTAACCCGTTCAGTATGGAGGTGAATACAAAACTTGGTTTCGGGACGCCAAAAAACTGGCGTCCGAAGTGGCCAAATGACACTGACCAATCAAGTTTTTCAAGAAAGGGATCCCCGGACCAACCGAAACTGGGTCGGAAATTCTAGCCAATGGGAGAGCGGAGGCCGCAGGGTGATATTTCACCCAACCGTTAACAAGCATCATCCGTAATTTGCGGGTGAGATCACCAAATCAGGGGCGGGCTACGGCCCGCCCTCACCCTTCCGTGCGGGGTCAGAACAGGGTGTACTGTTGAGGATTCTTGTGTGCCTGCTCTCGCGTCGCGCCGTTGAAACTTACGATGTTCTCGTACTGCTTATCCGTGAAGTAGATGATCTGCACGTTCCCAGACGGCGGTAGCGCGGACTGGACCCGCCGGGTATATACCTGCGACTGTTCTTTTCCTGCGCAAAACCGCATGTACACAGATAGCTGGCACATCTCAAAGCCCTGATCCAGCAGGAAGTTACGAAAGTTTGCGGCGGCTTTTCGTTCCTGCTTGGTCAGCACGGGAAGGTCGAACAGCACCATCATCCACATCAGCCGGTATCCCGAGAGCATCGCCGATTCTCCGTGCTATTTCGGCGTCATGCGCTCCGGGAACGACAGAGACGCCTGTTTATTCTCAAAGGATTGAGCCAGCGATTGCGCCGCCCTTTCCAAACACGTTTCGAGAGGCGTTGTCCCGCGCTCGGTCAGCATATCCGCCGCCAGCACTCCCACCAAGGTCTGCTTCGCCTCCGGCGTCACATCGTTGGACCCCGACTGGACCAACTTCGCTACCCTATAATCCACAGCCGGACGGAAGGGTTCCATCAAGTCGTCCACGAGGCACATAGCGTCATACCGATTGTGGTGGTGTATGCCGAGAGACGGGTGCAACCCGACCCCCGCGACTGCCCGTGCCGTGGCCGCCCTCAACACCGTATATCCATAGTTGAGCAACGGGTTGGGCATTTCGCCGAAACGTTCCCTCTGGAAACCGCGACCGAACAGCGATGGCCAATAGAGCCGGGCTGCCTGCGCTTCCATATTTTCCGGATCTCCCGACTTTACCCGCCGGGCCAACTCGTCCAAACCGACGTTAGGTTTACCTAGCATCTCCAGAGTTATGCGCTGCTGAGCGATTTTCGCCCGGACCGTTGCCTGCCATAGCCGCTTGCGCAGTGGCAGCGGAGCCTCCAACTGACAACGCATCCGCAACGCTTGGACATGGTGACCATCCAGCGGCCAGAGCCACGCCACCGGCAGGTAATCGTTGCCACAGAGCACCACGGCGGCGCCACGCTTCGCTAATTGGACCAGAAGGTCGTTGGAGTAGGTCAGGCCCCGGGCGTTACACAGGAGAACGCCGATGTCGTCCAAGGGGACACGCCCCGTTTCCGCCCCGTTGCAAGACACCGTCATCAGGCCGCGTTTGCGGCCAAGATGCTGTCCTTCGCTGGCGATTTCGATAACCCGACCAATCATCACCTTCCCCACAACAAAGCCTGACTTGCTTTATTGTATGGTGACGCCGCCGAGGTCTGCCTGTTTGGTTCTTCTCAAGTTTGACGAATTTGATGCAAGACGCAGGACGAGAGGTTTATGGATTGAACGGCCCCCGGTCGAAGACTCGGCCAGCTTCGTCCACGCGCACACAACGGAAGTCCTGTTCCTTCATTTGCTTGGCAGAAAATTCTATGTCCTTACCTTCGGCTGCGTTGGCCTCATTGTGGTCATCCAACACTATGGTAGGAGGTCTTCCACTTCGATTGTTGATTTTCCTAACTCGCACTATCCGACGATTTGCGCCTTCACCCAGCGCTCCCATGTCGTCAATCTGCACGCGCATTAGACGCCGAGCGGCTGGATGTGGACGAAAGGCGTTGGGGTCAGACCCTACCTGGTTGGCATCAAAGGTTGACACAACCACGGTTTGCCAATTCTCATCGGGCAGTCGCCAAATATCTGCGAACTCGTTGCCGCCGGGCAGATAGCCTTTGTACGCCTTGCCCTCAGCATCTTTGACGGGTATGACGCGGCGCTCTGAATAAATGCGAACTCTACGAACTCGCTGGAGACGATCGTTGAGACATACTCCGGTGTCAGCGGCGTGCTTGGCGAACTCCGCCGGTTTACCGCCATGTTGCTTCCAGAGGCGGCGCAGCCCCTCCTGCAAAGCAGAGTCGGTTACTTGGTCCAGGTCCTTCTCTGTGAATGCGGACAGGTCCTTGCGAAGAACCACCCTATGCCGACCGTCTGCAATGGGTTCAACGATGCCGTATGCGGTTGCTTCGTGCAGTCGCCCTGAGGTGCTTCCCGTGGCGCCATGTGTGCCGTGATCGGGCTTGTGCGAGACGACGATGCGGTCGAGACGCTCCTTCACCTGCCTACGGTCGAAGTACGGCCAGGGCGGTGGAACCAGCGAGGCCAATCTTTCCTCCGCAGCCCTCAATCCTGACCCGGCGGCATCGGCGAATCTTTTCAGCAGTCCTTGAGTAGTATTTGCCACCACAAAAGCGTCGACAGCGTGATGTCGGTGGTCGTCCCTTGTCTTGCGCGGGATTTCACCTTCCGCCGTGCCGTTCAACAGCCCTTCCAAACCCCAACCCCTCCTGAGCAATGCCGTCATACGGCCCGGCACAACGCTAACCCGTTGCCTATGCTCGCCCCGCTCGTCGTATAGGTAGGCCAAGTAAGTTCGCGCTGTGCGCGAGAGGTACTGCGTTTCGTTGAGCTGGCGGTCGAGAAAGTCGTGCTCGCCTTCAAACCGCTCCATAGCGTTCTCTTGGAAACGCCAACGTTTGTTTGATGGGAAGTCCTTAACGTACTCCAGGCACTGGTCGCCATGGGCTTCGTATGGCGTTTGACTGCCCTTGATGCGATTGGCGTCGGCCAGGCAAACAACGAGATTGCCCATCGAGTTATCCAGCGTGCGCGAGAATGGCAAAATATGGTCAACCTCGGTCTGGGCCGACATGACCATCTCAAAAGAAAGTGGATTGCCAGTGTACGGACAGACCTTCACCGCGCCTAACTTCTGCTCCTCCCAAAGCCGTAGCTTACGAAGTGCATCGGCGGTAACGTTTCGCCCCGACTCCTCCAACATCTTCCGAAAGTCATCATTGCGTTTTCCACCTGCTCGTTGCTGCTGCTCATGATTCCGCTTCTGTTCCGGGTTCATTTTTAGGTCCCGGGCTAGCTCGACAACTATCTCATCAGGCTTGCCATAGGCTTCAGTGAGCCAGTTTACCACCTTCCGAAGCTGGCCGAGGCCAATATGAACTGTGGGGTTGGCGATGCGTCCATAAACCACCGGCTCCCCATGCAGTTTTGCGTCTTTATTCAGGTTGCCGCCCACGGCGTCACGGGGCAAGGCTTGGCCGTAGTAGGGCAACGTGTCGTGTTCCTCCGCGTTGCCAAGAGCGGAATGATGCCGATAGCCGGCTTCCCGGACGGCATCGGAAAACACCAGTCCGTTCTCCAAATGGGGCAGGATTTTTCGGATAGCCTTCTCGCTCAGATTGCCATATCCTGAAGGCAGCGAAACATTGGCCACGGAGTCGGCTTGTTCCGCGTTCATCCCCCACTCAGCGACGGCCCTTTGGCGGACGAGTTCCTGTTCCTCGGTGTCAAGCAGAAACCGGACGATTTCGTTGCGCTCGTCGGGAGAAAAGTCAAACCACCGTTTGCCGAACAGTGCGGGTTCCTCAGGTTTTTTTGCAGTAGCTTTCTTGCCAGTCGATGCCAACCGGACAGCAGTTTCGTCGCCTTTGATTGACTTGCGCCCTCCAGCAGACAGGTTGAAAATTGCGCCCGATGGCAAGCCCAGGTCGCGCGGCGGTTTGTTGAGGTCGATTCTATTCCCCGAACGCAGACGTTTCATTGCCCTATCACGCTCTTCGGCCCTTAAGCGTCGTTCAGGTTCAAGGCCAACGCGAACTCGTAGGTTGTTGACCTCCTGCATCATTCGGAACTCTTGGAAAATGGGCAAAGCCTTGGCCGCTCTCCTTTCCTGGCTCTCAAACTCAAACTGGCACCAGCCCGGTTCAACCGGTCGCAGGTCCCGTTGAAAGAAGATGATGTCGCGCAAGCTCTCCCACTGATCGGCAGACAGGCTCTGATGGGTTTCCTGCGCGCATCGAATCGCATCAAACTCGTCCTCATACATCGCTCTGTCGGCGCGCAAGCCCTTTTCCGGGCGGGCCCGGACCGCTTCACCCTTTCCATGCCGCCTGGCGAGGAACTCCCCCAAGGTACGCGCTCCGCTCACAGTGATGCGCCGGCGCAGTTCGCTGATGGCGGCCTTTACCTGGCCATCTTCTTTCTCGTCCGCGCTCGCCTTGCGGTTGGATTTGAACCCCCGTCGTTGATTCAGGTGGAAGAGCGCACGCCCCAATTCAAAGGGCCGCAACGGTTCATCCAAAGCCTTGGACCGCAGTGCATATGGGTCTACCTTCTCCAATTGTTTGCGCAACGCCTCGTCATCAGGCATCAAGCCGAATTCGATGAGGGATTGCATCAGGTCGTTACGCCGCATCAGGTAGCGGTCGCGCCGACGCCTCTGTCCGCGAGCGACCCGCCTTTCAACGGCATTAGACTGCTTGGACTGACGGTCGCGTCCATCGGGGAAAATCCGGACACCTAAGTCCAGAAGGCCGCAGGGTTCGCCGTTGTCGTCAAGTTGCACAGCGGCCCAACCTATGGAATTGGTGCCCAGGTCTAAACCGAGTCGGTAATTGGCTCTGTTGGTAACCATCACTGGCGCTCCGAGGGGAATTTTCAGAGGATGTGGGGGTTGCTAAATGGTCGGGCGAACATTATATCGCTCGAGATGTCAGAGTGGGTGCAGGGTTTCTCCCTGGGTTACTCAGCCAACCCCACAGTTGCCATTATCCTACCTGCCTGTCTTGATAGTTGGCGTGACAGCTGCAAGTTTCCAAGGTCTATCATACGTGCTTGAGAACTGAAGCAATTGGGCCTTTTCGGTACGCTTGCCTGCGCCCTATAGTCTCCTCGAATGGTTCACAATGTGCCAAACGCGCCTTCCGTGGAAAGGCACGTGATTACCCTCTACCGGCCCATTCAAGGCTGGTCTGCACCGGCACCCGGCCCAATGGCCCAGTCCCACAATTTGAACCTGATTGCAGAGATCCATTTATTGCCGTCACCATCTTCATCAGCGCAACGCGCGGAGACAGGAACTCATCCGAAGGAAAGTTCCGTCAGGCTGCCAGTATGCTCACGGGGCAGGCAATTCCAAGTCTCCGGCAATCTCCTCCAGTTGCTCCAAGGCGGCGCGAAGGTCATACAGGATTTCATTGGCGATGACATCGGGCGGAGGCAGGTCGGCGGTGTCTTCCATGCTCTCGTCGCGCAGCCAGAAGATGTCCAGGTTGACTTTGTCGCGCTTTATCAGCTCGTCGTAGGTAAACTTGCGGAAGCGTTCCGTCTCCTCGCGCCGGACGCGGCTCTCCGGATTGTAGCAGGCCACGAAGTCGTCCAGGTCGGCGCGGGTCAGCGGGTTCGCCTTCAAGGTGAACCGATGGTTGGTGCGCAGGTCGTAGATCCAGAGTTCTTTCGTCCACGGCGTCTCGCTGGCCGGCTTGCGGTCGAAGAACAGCACGTTGGCCTTAACCCCCTGGGCGTAGAAGATGCCCGTGGGCAGCCGCAGCAGGGTGTGGACCTCGCACTCGTCCAGCAGACGACGCCGCACCGTCTCCCCGGCGCCGCCCTCGAACAGCACGTTGTCCGGTACCACGATGGCCGCCCGCCCTGTGTTCTTCAACAATGTGCGCACGTGCTGGAGGAAGTTCAATTGCTTGTTGCTAGTGGTGGCCCAGAAGTCCGAACGCTCCACTGTCAGTGTCTCCGACTTCGTTTCGCCTTCGCTGTTGACGAAGTTCAGGGACGACTTGCGGCCGAAGGGCGGGTTGGTCAGCACCAGGTCATAGTTGACGCCCGGATGGGTCCGCAGGCTGTCGTCCACGGTGATGGTCGTCTCGTCGCCGCCGATGCCGTGGAGGTACAGGTTCATGGCGCAGAGCCGAGCGGCACCGTCCACTATCTCCCAGCCGTATAGGGCTTCTCGCTGTAGCCGCTCCTTCTGCTCCCGGTCCATGGACCGATTCTGGTCAACGATGTAGTCGTGGGCCGCCAGCAGGAAGCCGCCGGTGCCGCAGGCCGGGTCGCATACGGTATCGTCGGGGCCTGGGCGCATCACGTCCACGATGGTCCGGATCAACGGGCGCGGCGTGAAGTACTGCCCGGCGCCGGTCTTCACGTCCTGGGCGTTGCGTTCCAGCAGCGACTCGTACGCGTCGCCTTTCACGTCGGCGTCCATTGACAGCCAGTTCTCGCTGTCGATCAGCTCCCGCACCAGCCGGGTCAGCATGGCCGGTTCCTGGATCCGGTTCTGGGCCTTGCGGAAAATGACGCCCAGGGTGCCGGGCTGCCCACCCAGCGTCTCCAGGGTGCGGCGGTAGTGGGACTCCAATTCGGCGCCTTCGAGGGACAGGAGGTCGGGCCAGCGGTAGCCCTCGGGGATGGGCGGCGGCTGGTAGTCCGGCAGCAGGGTGTAGGGCGGGCGGCTGCGCTCGTCCATCATCTTCAGGAAGATGAGGTAGGTGAGCTGCTCCAGGTAGTCGCCGTAGGACAGCCCGGCGTCTCGCAGGATGTTGCAGTAGTTCCAGAGCTTCTGCCCGATGTCAACCGAGGTCGTCATGCTGCCGATTTACTCCTGCTACGTCGCCCGGCCTTGCTTTTGGCCGCAAGCGACGCCTGGGCTTCAGCCTCGCGCTCGGCCTTGATGCGCTCCAGCAGCACCGACGCTGGCTCGTCGTTGGGGTTCTGGGGAACCAGCCTGCCAGAGAACGCCTGCTTGAGGATGCTCTGGCGTAGCCGCTCCGCCCGGGCCAAGCTGGCCTCCACTGCGGTCTCCGCCTGCTGAGCCACCGACAACCTTCGCTCCACCTCCGCCACGATGCGCCGCTGCTCGGCTAGGGGTGGAAGGGGGATGGGAAATTGCGAAAGAACCGTCAGGTTTATCGAGGCCAGATTTGTGGTTTGCTTTCCGAACCGCGAAAAGAAATCTTGGCCGAACGAGTTTCCCCACCATGACACGAACTCCGGAATAACGCTGTCTGAGAGCGGTCGAGCCCGGAAAACATGATTTTGATGGATACATTCTTCGATTTCACCGTTCCAAACCCAGCCACGGCCGAGCTTGTCTCTGTCGCCGCCCTCAGTGAATAGAACGTCACCAGGATTTAGCCGCAGCCGCTCTATGTTCTCCTCGGAGGTCTCGATGGTGGTGATTCGTTCCAAATCCAAAAAGCCTCTCTGAACGTTTGCAACCCTCAAGTACGGGACTTCTCGGAGCATCTGCTCGCTCGTGTAACGTTGCCCCTTGGTAACGCCTCCCTTAAGCTCTGAAATCGCTTCCAAGCTCGTCCACGTCCACCCCTTCGGCAGTTGCGGGAGGGCGGATGTGTCGGGGGAGGAGGGTTCCCGGTACTTGCCTCGCCGCTTCTCCTGCGATTCCCAGCGGGCGCGGCGCTGGGCCAGGATGCGCTCCAGCAGGACGGCGGCGGGTTCGTACTCGCGGCTTTCGGAATGCGCCAGCTCCGCCTCGATGGGAACCAGGCGGCCCTCGCAGGCTTCCTTGAGGACGCTGGCCCGGTAGCGCTTCAGATTGGCCTGCGCCCGCCGCAGCGCCGCCATCGACGCGTCCAGCCGCGTGAGCTGCGTCTCGATGGCGGCCACGATGCGGTGTTGCTCGGCCAGGGGTGGTAGGGGCAAAGGGATTGTGGCTGCATCTGCGCCCGACAATTCTTTGAATGTAGTGCCGCCCCCAAGACTTTCGAGCAATTGTCTGGCACTGAGCAGGTAGTGATATACGAATCCACTCTCCAGACCATCAGCTAGGACGAAACTCTTGAAACCTTGGTTTGTGGCTACAGGTTGAGATGCCACTGCTACGTAGCCAATCGGCGCACGGGTGCTCAGCAATACAGAGCCCTCTGGCAGGAGTCTTGCGCTGGAATTCTTTAGCCCCCGGACGGTGATATTTCTAGCGCCGCGTGAAATAGACTTGCCTCCATAGCCCGAAAGATCTGCGGGGGTAATCCAGGGAATCTCCCCACCTTCGAAATTGCTCGGTTCCGACGTCTTTGGCGTACCGCCGCCTACGATGGTGGCCACTTCGCCCATCGTAGTGACAGCCCAGCCTTCAGGAAGGTTTTGCTGGTTCATCTGCCGAACAATTCCTGCATCAACTCGTCTTGACCAATCCCAAGATATTCGGAAACTTGGCCAATAATTTCGTCCAACGTGCCAACCCTTACCGGGTTATGACGCGGAACAGAAACATGATGCTCATAGCCCATAATGGTAGAGACCAGTCTCATGTGGCTGCCTCTCTGCCGGACGAAATTGTAGCCATACCTCCGGCGCAACAGCGCTGCGAGCTGCACCCCGGATAGATTTCGGGGCATTCTCACACGGGTATGACCTCATTTTGGACCAGATGGACGCGAATCGCCTGGGGCGCTTCGCCGTCGTCGAAGTAGCAAAGCACGGCGTCCCGCATCATGTAGATCAATTCATCCCAATCATCGCCCTGAGTGATTATGCTGTGCCCCACAGCACTGGCCGAGTAGCCACCATCGGGAGACGCCTTTACCCGGAAGACTATTTCCGTGTCAGGATTGGGAATGGCACCCTGCTTTCTGGCTTCCAGAACTTTCTCTTTGAGAGAATCCAGTCTTCCAGCTTTGATGTCCTCTTGAAGCTGACGGTCCCACCGCTCCCAGTCATGGTCCCATACCCACTTCATCAATTGGGAAAATTCAGCTTCGGGCAGGGCCATGATAGTCTGCTTGATTTCCGATACGGTCTGCATTTCAAATCCTCTTCTCTCGACGTTGCCAGTGAATCCCCAGTCCCTTCCTAACTAGCCCGCCAATGCCACGTTCAATTCTTCAAGAAGGCCCGCCAACTCATCGCCAAAAAGGTCGTACGCCTTGCCGATGCCGCCCCGCTGTGCGAAGGGCGCGTACTGTAGGTCGCCGGCCTCGATGCTGACGTTGCCCGCTATGTGGTCCTTGATGTCCCCCAGCCACTGCCGCTGCTCTTCGCCAAACGTTCGGCCGGCCACCTCCTGCATGGCCAGCCAGCCTTCAAAACGTTGATTGACTCCATCGGCGAAAGGGGCCAACTCTTCCTCTTGGCCGAGGGCGTAACGCACCAGCGACACCACGTCGGCCAGCACCCGCTGGCTGGAACCTCTCACTTTGGACGTTTCCAGGCGCCGGTATGCTTCCCACAAAGTCGCCGGCGTCCAGGAGCGGGGAGGGCTTCGCAACTCCTCTGCCAACGCCCGGATGTCGCTGTGGCTCAGATGCTGGCGGTAGGGCCGCTGGTACAGGACTTGGAGAGCGGCGATCTCGTCCCGATGTTCGTCAAGGTATTCCCGAAAAGACCGCGTTAATACTTCAGCCTCCGCCCCGGAGAATTCGGCGCGGATTACCGTATCCTGTGATGTGGTATCGATGGTCTGCTCGTAAGCGCGGTGAATTTCAATCAGCCGCTGCCGCAGCTCCGGGTTTGTGGCAAAGGGGAGGGCGGACGCCTCCAACAGTTGACGCTCAGCCTCAACAACGGCCTCGTCCGGCGGTTCGGCTTGCCCTGTGGACAGCCTTGCCGCTTCCAAGGCGGCGTCGGGGTCGGCGGCCTTCAGCAGGTCGGATACCAGGTCTCTGAGCGATGCGCCACCGGCAACGGCTTCCACCTCCCGCCGGTCTTCGGACGACAGGCGCCGGTCCAGACGGGCAAGGCGGCTGGCAAGCGACGACAGCGTGTCCGGGTCGCGGTTTCCCATGGCCACCAGGTCCAGCAGCTTGTCCAACGGCACCGACGGATGCCGGTCCAAGGAGTAGGATTCGCCAAGTTCGCCCTCGGTTACGCCCACGGCGTCCACGATGACAAATCTGTCCTTGGCGGCCGCGTCGGGCGTCACCGCGTTGAATTCGGTGGCGGATATGGTGCGGACGCCCCGCCCTTTCATCTGCTCGAAGAAGTTCCGGCTGCGCACGTTGCGCATGAAGAACACCACCTCCACCGGCTTGATGTCGGTGCCGGTGGCAATCATGTCCACGGTGACCACGATGCGCGGGTTGAAACTGTTGCGGAACTCCTGGATCAGGTCCTCCGGCCTGGCACCCGTCGTCCGGTAGGTGATCTTCCGGCAGAAGTCGTTGCCCCTGCCGAACTCCTCCCGCACTATGTTCACTATGTCGTCGGCGTGGCTGTCGTCCTTGGCGAAGATAATGGTCTTGGGCACGTGCTGCCTGCCGGGGAATATCTCGGTGGTAACCTTGTCCCGAAAAGTTTGGACGACGGTGCGAATCTGGTCCACCGCCACCACGTCGCGGTCCAGTTGGCCGGGTGAGTAGGGCAGTTCCTCCTCCAGTTCTTCCCACCGTACCCTGCGGGTGCGGCGGTCTCGCCGGTCCACGTTCATCCCGGCTTCGATGCTGGAACCCTGCGCGGTGATCCTCGTCTCAATGCGGTACACGTTGTAGGGAACGTTCACGCCGTCCGCCACGGCCTGCCGGTGGTTGTACTCCATAATCAGGTTCTGGTGGAAGAACCCCATGGTCTGCTTGGAAGGCGTGGCGGTCAGGCCGACGAGGAAGGCGTCGAAGTATTCCAGCACCTGGCGCCACAGGTCGTAGATCGACCGGTGGCACTCGTCGGTGATGATGAAATCGAACTCCTCTATAGGAAAAGACGGGCTGTACTCCACCGTCTGGAGGGATTGCCGTCCTGCGGATGCGTCGAAGCCGGATTTCTCCTCCTTTTCGGGGTCCAGTTCTTCACCTCTGAGTATGGAGTAAACCCGCTGGATGGTGGCGATGCAGACCTTGCTGACCGGGTCGACGCTGTTGGACTGAAGGAGCTGGACATTGTAGAGTTCGCTGAACTTGCGCCCGTCGTCGGGTACCGTGAACCCCTGGAACTCCCGGAGGGTTTGCCGGCCCAGGTTGCTGCGGTCCACCAGGAACAGCACCCGTTTCGCCCCGGCGTAACGAATCAGCCGGTAGACCAGGTTGCAGGCCATGAAGGTCTTGCCGCTGCCGGTGGCCATCTGCACCAGCGAACGCGGTCGGGCTTCCGCAAGGGACTGCTCCAGGTTCCGAATGGCCTGGGCCTGGACCGGCCAGAGGTTGGAATCGTCCAAGGAGGGCATTTGGGTCAGTTGGCGGCGGAGGCTGTGCCTGATGCGATAACCAGCCCCGCCGGGGTCTGAGACCCGTTGCGTCTCAACCACCCCGGCTTTTTTGAAGGATTCAGACGCGCCCAACCATTCCGCCAGCGTCTCCGGCTTGTGAAAGGAGAAAACGTTTCGGCTGCGGGGCTGAGGATCAATTCCGTTGGTGAACCGGATTTCGACGCCGGTGCTCTCGTACAGGAATGGAAGGGGTCGAACGTAAGCCGGGAGATTGTCCGGCAAGCCAGTCCCGTATTTCTCCGATTGAGCTTCCACTCCGGTTAGGGTGCGGCCTTCCGGCTTGGCTTCCACGACTCCCGCCGCCTTTCCTCCCACGTAGAGCAGATAGTCGGCCATCCCGTGGCCCGCCCGCAAACGGAACTCCCGTACCGCAACCCCGCAGGCGGCGTGAACGCTCAGGACGTCAACATCTTGCACCGCCCACCCTGCCTGTTGCAGCAGCCGGTCAATGTTGGCCCTTGCCTTCATCTCGGGAGTGGTCACGATTATTCGCTCGGGTACGAAGTTTCTCTTTCGCCCCCGCTAACGCTGGCTCACAGCGCCGTCCAAAGGCAGAAGCGCATAATCATTATCCCACGAAAAACACACCAAAGGCAGGGGTTTGCTGGTTTTGCAAGGCCAGAAGTGATAATTTTCCGGCGCTATGGCCCGACCGGACATCAAGAGTGGCTATTGTGCCAACCGTCATTTGGCTTCTAATCCCACACTCCAAGAGTATCGCACTTTTTGGTGTTGATTGGATGACGTATATCTTAGCGCAGGAGGTCACGCGGGGAATGCGGGAAGCCGCCTCCCGGGGCTTCTGGATGACCACCTACGCCCCCTACGGCTACCGGCGGCTCTACGTCCAGGACGGCGTGAAGAAGCGCCCTCGCCTGGAACTCAACCCGCCCCACGACGCCGTGGTACGCCGTATCTTCGACCTCACCCTCCAGGGCAGGACCACCCTGGACATCCTCAAGACCCTCAACGCCGAGGGCATTCCCTCCTCTCACGGAAACCGGTGGACCAAGACCGTCATCCACAAAATCCTCGTCAACGAAGCCTACACCGGCACCTTGGTCTGGGGAATCAATGCCAAGGACGGCCAGGACCCGGTGCGGGTGGAGGACGCCTTCCCCGCCATCGTCTCCCAACAGGAGTTCCAGCGGGTCAGGAAGCT
>VXOI01000096.1 GCA_009840175.1 Chloroflexota bacterium
GGAGCGAAGTTTACTTGCTTAAGGTGCTCCGCAGTTAAAATGCGATTGCCCTGGGTATCTCCATTCTGAGTTGAACCTCTGCTAATGTTGTGAAAGGCAACATAGCCACGGTTCCTTAGAATCCTCTGAACAAGTTGGAATAATTATGACAAAATAAGGTGAACCGGGCAAGGAACTATAGAGGATGGTAATTCGATGAAGCAACCGACTTTTTCCGATCTGGAATACCAAGGCAAGAAGAGCAAGACCCGCCAGGAGTTGTTCCTGGAACGGGTGGACGGTCTGATTCCCCGGCAGAACCGGGGTCTGGCGAAGAACACCGAAAGGCTGGTGCTGCTCTTCGGTCTGGGCAACCTGCTTACGGCCGAGGGACAGCCAAGAGCGTAGTAGGCCCAGCGTCTATCCTGCGGGGGCTTCCGGCCAGCGAACGCATCAAACGGCCCAGTCTACAGGGTGGAACGGAAGGACCCGGGCCATCGGCAAGCCCTGAACCAGAGATTTCGTCCCATTACCGGACATTCAGATACAATTCAGGCTGTCGCGTACCTTGTTCAGAATATCCTTAGTGTAATTCAAAGCCAACGTGTCAAAGTCGGTGCAATCCCAGCCCGACATGTGGCACTTGACCCTCAAGTTGTTCCAAAGCGTGGAGCCGATTGATCCAGAAATAGGAGGATGTGAATGGACTTGGGATCAACTATACTCCGACCCATCGCCTTTGTTTCGGCAGCAATCCTGTTGGCAGGCGCGACGCTGAGTTGCAGAAGTGAATCTGATCCAGACCCTACATCTCACGTCCAGGCGACCATAGACGCGGCGGTCGAAGCGGCGACTCCGACGGAGGCTCCTAAGACTGAACCGACAGCGACTGTTGCAGCGACGATTACCGCCAGCCAACCCGCGCCCGCATCAGAAGGTTCCAAGGGTCCCGTCTTCCGGGAACTGGACAGCGCCTCCACGGGACGGGACTTCGCTGCTTTGCTCACCTCCGACGAAACCGCGTGTTTGATAGGTGAGTTGGAAGGGACGCCATCCGGCGAGCGCATCTTCGCCCTCCTGTCGGGAACGGACGCGACGAGAGAAGGTCTGACGGTGGAAGAGAGCGAGGCGGTAAGGGCGTGCGACATCGAGACCGAGTTCGGCTTTCCCAAGCCTGAAGGCGCCGAGAGCCAGGGGTTGCGGCCGGACGGTCTGAGCCCCGTGGAACTGGGTGATCCGCAGCAGTTTTTCGCCGAACTTTCGGCCAGGGAGCGCACCTGCCTCGGCGATAACGGCATCGGTCCTGGCGAACTGGGGGCGCTGTCGAACCCGCCTTCCGGGGGCTCTCCAGAGACTACCACAAGCATCGTCAACTGCCTCCAGGACGATACGGTGCTGCGGCTGTTCCTGACTCAACTGGTCGGCCAGGTGGAGCCCTTCGAGGTAGAAACCGCCGCGTGCATCCGGGAGGGATTCGTACCCCTGGACCTGCGGGCGCTGTTGGCGCCCTCCGTTGCTGGACAGGCTCCCGCCAACTCCCTGGCCCTGAGCATGGCTGCCTTGGGCGTTTCCGTGACCTGCCTAAGCGACGCCGAATGGGAGATCTACGCGCCGCGTCTGGGGATGGCCCCTGGGGATCGTGCCGGGTTCGTCTGCCTGCTGGAAGCGCTAGGCGGACCGGCGGAACTGGTGGCGGCCATGCAGAGCGCCAGCCTGGGGGAGACTCCGGCGAAATTCATCCGGGCCAGCCAAGTTTGCGGGTTGGAGGACTCCGGCCCGTCGGACCAGGAAGGCGCCGGCCAATCAGGGCAAGGCCAACGGGTCTTGATAGACCCGGGCCCCGGCACGACGCACATAGACCCCTACCTGTGGGGTCTGCTACAAAGGCAGGCTGAGGGGCTTCCCGTACCGGACAGGGTAACCGTCTCCATCGGTTCCTACACCGAATTTGACATCAACCCGGGCCTTGATGAGTTCATCGCGTCCCTGGGGGGAGAGCAAGTGGCGCCCCACACGTGGAGCCTGCCCACCGGCGAGATACTCGGGGTGGTGCAACGGCCCGACGTGTTTGAGGTGGAGATTGAGTCGGCACCCGTTTCGGAGGAACCATCCATCAATACTCTACCCTACGACTCGCTGCGCTTGGTGGTTGCGGCATATGCCTACGGCGTTCCCGCCGAGAGCGCCGCGCAGTACGCCATGATCATCAAGGATGATAGCGTGGTGGTGGGCATGAACGCTCCCGACGCCGGCACTATCTCGTCCATCCGCGCTTGGCTGAAGGAAAAGAACGTTTACGTGGTGCTCGCTTCCGAGGATAGCGGTGTTGCTCCCAACCACCTGGCGGTGTTGCTGCCGGTCAGGTACATCAAGGAGTTGGCGGATGCCTTTCCCGAGGTCCATCTTTCGTCGGCCACGCACCGCGGCCAGGGATTGACCTTATCCCGGGCGTACTGGCCGCAGGAGACCAGGGACCTGGAGGACGGGATCGTGGCCCAGTACCTGCCGGACTGATGGGTCAGGTGGAAATGGTACGCGAACCATGCGCAGTCGTTCGCCCGCTGTCGAGGATTCGACTATGCTTTCCGTAGGGAATCGGGCCGCTGCGGGAAACAAGTCCAAAGTCTGCGAGGCATCATATGGAACGGAATCGGTCAGACAGGCAGGAAGGCGGGTGGTTCAGCTACAGTGCAATGGGGCAGGGGCCGGCTGAACCTCTCGATGACGCCTACTCGCGGTTCACCAACCCGGAACGATTCAGGCCCCTGCACGACTGGGCTCTGGAGAGGGTGGCGCGCCTGCAAACGGAGTATGACGTGACCCTTGAAGAGGGCTTCGGACTGGACGATGAATTGGAACGCGCCCCGCTTTCCAGGCCGACGGTGAGGCTGACGCCGTTGCAGGACTCTTGCGCGCCGGTTGCCATCACCTTCACTGATTCCCCTGGCTTGGAGGTACGGGTCGGCCGTTGGGTAACCGAGGGATTTCCAACCTGCCATTGCGATGCCTGCGACGAAATGCCGGAAGAGGAATTCGAGAGACTCACGGAACTGCTGGACGACGTGGTGGCGGGAAGGTTTCGAGAAACAATGCGGCGGCAATGGGATGGCTCCGGTTGGAGCAGCCACGAGTTCTGGAATGACGACGGTACACGTGGTAGGTCAGGAGGCTCTCTGGTGTCGAGGAGGAAGGTGGCTCGAATCCTGGACGTCGAAGCGGAGGTGGTCTTGGACTGGATGCCCTGGAGTGTTGCCTCAAAATAGAGTGTTACCGAAGGGCCCTTCGTAATGTACTCCGGAGTACGCCCTCCGCCTACTGTCTTCCAGACAAGAACTGCTATTGGCGCACACCGGGGCGGTAGCCCAGGGCACATATTATCTATCGGCGCACTACTTGGTCTGCTCGGTGATCTGGAGCTGGAAATCGCCTATTGGTTCCGATACGGCGCCGGGAGAAACGCTAGCCATTGCAGAACACGCTCCTGAGCATCCTTGTCCTCGCTACAATTCTGTTGGCATGTACTCCGGTTCCCACTCCCCCAGCGACGGCTACAGTGAGACCGGTGCCAACGAGGCCGGTATCGGACTACACCATGGCCCAGCTTGCTCGGTGGTGGAACTCCCACGGCGACGTGATCATCCGGGTTCAGGGCATTGTCATGACCGGGTTGGACGAGGCGGCACGACGAATCAAGATCAGGATGTTACCCAGGCGTGGGGCGCGAGAGGAAATGGAAGCGGCCCTGTCAAGCATCGACGTGCCGAGAGACGCCTTTGACATAGGGATTGGCTGCACGGGAGCCTTCCAGCAGATCGGCTACCTTAATGAGATAGTGGACGATCCCTTCCGGGACGCAATCACTTTATCGGTTCAGGCAGCGCCTCAGGTCCCCTATGGAAAAGCATTGTCGCTGAATTTTTTTATCCAAAACAAGAGCGAAGACACCGTGCGGTTCTTTCTTGGAGGTAGACCTCCCTATGACTTCGTTGTCTCGAAATCCGACGGGACCGAGGTCTGGCACTGGCTGTGTGCCAAGGTCCGCCAGCTGCCGTTGGACCGGAAGACTCTGGATCCCGGGGAATCGTTGCAACTCTCCGGAGAGTGGGACCAGGTGGACAACCAAGGGCATCCGGTCCCAGCCGGCCAGTACGCGGTGAGGGGAGTGCTGTTCATGGAGCCTCCCCAAAGGCTGGTGACCTCTGTACGCATAGTGGAAGTCCTTCCCGCAGAGGAGGGTCCCTAGTTCCAACGACGTCTTTCGCACCAACGAGTTCGATGAACGGAAGGGGAACGACAACCGGCGCGACTATGAAAACTTCGTACGTCTCGCTGGAGGCAGGTGCCTGACGGGGGATAATGAGGACTGTCTGGCCCACGAGTTGAACCTGGATGGAAGGCTGTTGGTCAGCATCTATAAGTACTTTGGAAGTTCCTGAACTTCAGGGGCCACCGGAGCCTTTGCCCGGGAAGTCATAAGGCACCTGTCATCGAGGACTTATCACCCCTGTGGCGGATTTATAATAGGGCGAGGTGGATGGGGAGTCAATGACGGAGGGTGAAGGTGTGTCATCGCACCATTCGATCCCTTGTGCATAATCCATAGAAGAAAATGTTGATAGTACACCCCAACAATCGTAGAGGAGGACACAATGACTTCACTACCTGAAAATGCCGAACAGAGACCTTGCTGGTTTGTGGGCGCATCGTATGGTGGCACGGAGGACCAAACTGACCGTTTTCTGCGGGAAGGCATTTGGGAAAATGGATGGGGCATGAACGGGGATGACCGTCTATTTAACAAGGTTAATTCTATGCGCCCTGGAGACCGCATTGCCATTAAATCAGCCTACATAAGGAAGAATGGACTTCCCTTCGATAATGGTGGCAAATACGTATCTACAATGGCAATTAAAGCGAGAGGCATCATCACTGAGAATCCTGGAGATGGTTGCTTAGTTCACGTTAACTGGACTCCTTTAGGGTCTAAACGTGAATGGTACTTCTATACTAACAGAAACACAATTTGGGATGTCTTGCCTGGACAAGGTACGATTCCATGGGCAGCAAATGGACTTATAGATTTTGCATTTGCCGATAAAGGGCAAGACTATGATCGTTTTCTGAGGCAATGGGGCTGGGTCAGCGCTGACCAGACAGATTCTTCTATGCCTGTTGACTTGGAAGTTACAGAGGAGGAGATAGTTTCAGATCCAGAGTACCTCGCGGCAGAGCCATACTCCATTGACAGCATTCTTTCCGAAGGCTGCTTTCTCGAGCGTAGCAGACTGGAAGATATACTTGAACACTGGCGGATGAAGAAAAACCTTATTCTTCAAGGTCCGCCCGGTACCGGAAAGACCTGGCTTGCCCGTAAACTGGCCTATGCTCTAATGGGGCGGAAGGATGACCGACAAATGCAAGCAGTCCAGTTTCACCCCAACCTTTCCTACGAGGACTTTGTACGGGGCTGGCGGCCTGCCGGGGAGGGGCGGCTGGAGTTAAGAGACGGCCCCTTCCTTAACGTGGTTGATGCGGCGCGCGATGACCCAAATTCGGTTTATGTAGTTGTCATTGAGGAAATCAATCGGGGCAATCCGGCGCAGATTTTTGGCGAGATGCTTACGCTTTTAGAGGCGGACAAGCGAAGGGAAGAGGAAGGTCTTGGTTTGAGCTACCGCAAGTCCGACAATGAACGGGTTTTCGTGCCTCCCAACCTCTATGTAATCGGTACCATGAACACCGCTGACCGCTCGTTGGCCTTGGTGGACTTGGCCTTTCGCCGCCGCTTCGCCTTTGAAGAGTTGGAACCTGTCTTTGGCGCGAAATGGCGAGACTGGGTAAGCCTGAACTGCGGTATCGAAGTGGCTTTCCTGGAACGGATTGAAAGAAGGCTGCTGGACCTCAACCGACAGATAACCGACGACAAGAGCTTGGGGCGGCAATTCTGCATTGGGCACAGCTTTGTTACGCCTCCCATCGGTTTTTCCATACCCAATGCCAGCGACTGGTTTGACCGCGTGGTTAAAAGGGAAATCGGCCCGCTGCTGGATGAATGCTGGTATGACTCCCCCGATACTGCACAGAAAGCCAAGGACGATTTGAGGAGCGGTCTGTAATGGTTGGAACAGTAACGTCCGGAAATCTGCGGATTCCCGTCCGAAACATTTGGTTGCTAATGCTATATGCTTCGCATTTGTTTCGCCAGCTTGACCAACAGCAGCGGGTTGCGGTGGAAGAAAACCCGGACGACATTGCCGACTTGATTGCAGAAATTCTGACCCATGAAGTGCAACGCCGTCTTGCCCGCAACCTGAGTTTCGGATGGAGAACACAGCAGGCGGAAATAGATCGTGTGCGGGGCCGGATTGACCTGCGTCGCACCGAAACCCGTCGATTGCTGGAAAAGGGCAAGGTGGCCTGCCGGTTCGAGGAACTGACTATTGATACGCCACGGAATCGTCTGGTCTTGGCTGCCCTTTCCCGGCTCGCTGGATTAGTCCAAAGGGGAGAACTGGCCCACCGTTGTCGCTCCCTGGTGGGGCGATTTTCGCGCCTGGGCGTCCTCAACGAGGCGCCCTCCCGTAATGAGGTCTCGGTTATTTCCTTCGGCCATTTCGACGCCGGCGATCGCCGTATGGTTTATGCCGCCAAGCTGGCCCTTGATTTGGCCCTGCCCAATGAGGACAGCGGCAATGTGCTGCTTCCCGAGCCATTCAGAGGAATTGAGTGGCTTCGTGGACTTTTCGAAAAGGGCGTCGCTGGCTTCTATGACGTGACGCTTTCGCCGGACGGGTGGCAGGTATCCCACGGCAAAACAATTCGTTGGCCTATGGATAACCCTACTCCAGGTATTGGCAACATCCTCCCGTCAATGAAAACCGATATTCTGCTAAATCACCCTGCGCTTCAACGCCGAATAATCATCGACACCAAGTTTAACTCCATACTTTCCCCAGGTCGGTATCGGCCCGAATCACTACGAAGCGACTACCTCTACCAACTCTATTCCTACCTTAAAACTCAAGAAGCCCCTGACGATCCATTGTCGCTCACCTCTATTGGCGTGCTGATGCACCCTGCCATTAGCAAAGCAGTCGATGAAGCTATGGTTGTCCAAGGCCACCTCATAAGGTTTGCTACGGTTGACCTATCGGCTGACGCCGGTTCAATCAGGCTCAATCTTCTGGCGCTCGTGGAGCCACACCCCTATTGTGCATAAACTCAGGGCAAAGGCATTCTAAGGAATCTCCGAACAAATAGGGGTTAGATATGGGACAGCTATCCTTGGCGCGGAAGTTGGATCGCACGTGAGCATGGGAACCGGACAGCACGCCCCTCGCGCCGGCGGACCGATGGGTGGTCTACCAAGGCGGAACACGGTTCGGTGTACAGCATCCATCTCGAACACGAACCCGCCCATTGCCGCCGGACAGCCACCGGCTCCCGATGACATGCGACGGCGGGTCGGGTGCGCCATTGCTGGAAATAGCTCAAGGGGACCTGTTCGTGATAGTTCAGCCCGGGTCCATACTGACGGAATTGGACGCGGGGCGATGATACCCTCACTGGCGGGAGAGTGGTCCCTGAAGTCCACGCCACAGCCCAGGCCTCTCCGGCAGTCGGTCTCCCCTGCGATGGGGATCTCCCTATGCTCTCGTCAATCCCCTGAATCGCCAATGGCGGCAAAGGCATGGCGGCGCTCCCAGTCCCCGGCTACGAGCCAGGCCCTTCCCATCGGTCCCAGCCCTTCCAATGCCGCCCGGTTGGACACCAGCAGTGGAACTTCAACGCCGGCTTGGTCCATCTCCCGCCGGGCCAGGTTCAGGAAGTGGGTGGCGGCCAACTCGTCGTCGAATACCACCAGGACGATGGGCTGGACACCGTGGTCGTCCAGGGGACGGTGGGAGGAATAATACCGAAGGTAGGGGGCCAGGCGGGTCGCCATGGTGACGGGGCGCACGGCGCGGCGCTCCCATTCCAGGAAGAAGGGCACCGTCGCGTTGCCGCGACGCATGATACCGAAGGCGTCGGGCAGAACCGAGTGCAGCCGCCCGTCATAGTGGAAGTAGCGGGAGGCCCGCCGGGGTGGGTCCAGTTGCGCCACCTGCCACCCGGCGGCGCGGGCCTGTTCCGCCAGGGCCGCCAGGAACCGGTGCACGGCGCCGGTGTGTTCCACGTTGCGCAGCAACTGGCGGCTGCGGGAGCCGGAGACGTTGCGCCAGGTCAGCGGCTTCGCCACGTCCAGCGGGGCAATGCTCCAGCGCCGCCGTGCCGCGCCCAAGGAGGCGCGGTCGCGGCGGGCGAGCAGCGCCAGACCCCTATCCGTGACGGCCAGCCGTTGGGTTCTCGGTCCGCCGGCGTGGCCGACCAGGCCGAACTCCCCAAGCCTGGCCAGGAGTTGGGACGCCCGCCGCGACGACACACCCATGATACCAGACAGCTCCTGCCGAGAGGCCCAGGGCCAGTCGCAGAGCAGGTCCAGGGCGCCCTTCTCGGCGGGAGACAGCAGGGTGGGCAGCAGCCAGCGGGGAGCGGCGGCGGAGGGAAGGTCCAGGTCGATAACGGGAGGCAGCTGAGGCTGGGATTCGGGATCCTCTGTCGGCAGGCCGGCGCCCCGCTCCAGGCGGGCCAGCGCCGAGCGCAGGTCCAGGGCAGTGGGGACCGAAGGAGGAAACCACAACCGGGAGTCCGGGCCGGCCAGGGAGGCGTCACGCTCCAGGGCCGTGAAGACCGGGAATGAGGCCCCGGCCAGCATCCGGCGGGCCTGGCGCAGCCGCACCAAGTCGGGGGCCAGGGCCAGGAGGCCGCCGGGTTGCGTTCCCTCCCTGAGCCGCCACAGCCGCTTGGCGAAGCCGGTGCGGTCGGCGGTATCCCCCTGGCGGAGGATGGCGACAGTACGCCCGCCTGGGAGGACGATGCCGGCGTCGGCGGGCGTGGCCCGGAACAACCGGATGCTCACGGGGAACTCGACGTTGGCGATGGCGGCAGCCAGTCGGTAGATGACACCCAGGGTCTCCAGCCGCTCCAGCAATACTCTTTGCCACCGGGAGGAAACGGGACGCCGGCGCAGCAGGACATCCTGAGAAACCTTTTCCAAGTCCGCCACCTCCGCCAGTCCTTCGACGGTCAGAAAGTACCGTCGGGTCGGCGGCAGCAGCGGCGCGGCGTGGGGGACGGCCGAAGCCATCCCCCCTTCCGTGAGCCGGTCCATGGCGGCGTAGACCGCGCCCCGGGACCAGCCGGATAGGGCCGCCAGGTCCAGCCGATCGGCGAAAGGCGTCTCCGCCAACCGGCGCAGCAGGTCCGCCTCGCACTCGGTCAGGGTCATTCCGCCACCTCTTTCTCGCCGCTGTCGGCGTCATCGCCATCCTCTCCCGGCTGGTTGTGCCGACTGCGCTGTTTGTTGCGGCTGGGGCCGGCTTCGTCCTGGGGAGTCTCCGGCGGTTGCGGCGCAGGGTTGGCGCCCTTCTGCCGCTCCGCCAGCAGCCGGCGGTACTCGCCCAGCTTCTCCTCCGCACCGGCGTTACCCAGGGCGATCTCCCCGGCCCTGGTGGTGTAGTCCCGGGCTGCCTCCCGGATGCGGGCGGCGATGCGGGGGTCTCCCGGCTCCGGCTTCCGGACCATCATGGAGTAGGCCGGCAGCCGCTCCGTTCCCACGGTGGCCCGCACGTAGCAGTGGTGCACCGGCAGAGAGGTGACGTCGTCCTCGGACACCCGGTCCTTGCCCAGTTCCCACACCAGGCGGCGGGCGTCGCTGCCCGACACCTGGAACACCGCCAGGCAGCCCACGTTGGCCAGGATGGTATCCTGCATGGTCAGCGAGAGGTCGTCCAGCTTGGCCAGGCTCTGGGTGGCCAGGATGAAGCTGGCCCCGTACTTGCCCAGTTCCGACAGCATTGACTCGTAATCGACGCCGGGCATGGACTGCATCTCGTCCACCACCACCAGGGCGCCGCGCCGCCGGTCCAGGGGCAGTCTCTCCTGCTCCCTTATCACCGAGTCCACCAGGTTGAGCAGGGAGGCGCCCACCAGGGCGGACACGTCCCGGCCCACGCTGCCCTGGGCGGTGGACACCAGCAGGATGCCGCCGTCGAGGATGGTCTGCCGGATGTCGATGGTGGAGCGGGACTGGCCCAGGATGGCCCTTGCCCTCTTGGAAGAGGCGTAGTAGGCCAGGCGGGTCTGCACCGGGGCAATGGCCTCGGAGCGGTACTGGCGGTGCCAGTTGTCGAAGTCCCTTACCCACCAGTCCAGCAGGTAGGTGTCGCTGACCAGGCCCAGCACCTCGGCCCGGAACTTGCCGTCGGTGATGAGCCGCATCCCGTCCAGGATGGTGTACTGTTCGGCCTCGGCCCGCCCCTCGTTGGCCTCGTGGAGGGTCTTGACAGTGTGTTCCAGGATGGACTGCATCCGGGGACCCCACTGGTCCCACAGCCCCTTGGCGACCCTTACCACCGAGTCGGCGGTGCGGTCCCGGTCGGCGAAGACGCGGGTGTCCAGCAGGTTGACGCCGGGCGCGCCCGACTCGTCGGCCAGGTCGATGAGCCGCACCTGGCCGGTGAGGCTTTCGGGCACCTGTTCCAGCAGGCCGGCCACGAGGTCGGCGTGGGGGTCGACGACGATGATGGCGTCGGTGTCCCGGTCGGCGGCCTTCTCCCTCAGCTTGTGGGCCACGATCCGGTGCATCAGGGTGGACTTGCCCATGCGGGTGCGGGCCACGTAGAGGTGGTGGCGCCGGAGCAGGTCCTCGGCGAAGTTGACCTCCCGGGGAGCGCTGCCGGTGGCGTCGCCCACCAGCGCGCCGGTCCTGACGCTGCGGGCCTGGGGCGCCAGCGCCCGTGAGCTTGACCTTTCCACCAGGGGCGTCTCGTCTCCCTCGCCCGGCGGGTGCCACAGGGCGGCCGCCTCCCGCACCCCCAGGACGCTGCGCCTCCCGAACAGCCCCGGCCCGGCGGGATGCAGCGTCGCCGCCGGAAGGAGGGGCCGGATCAGGCCCATCCTGAACCGCGCCCCGGCGGGGTGGTCGTAGTGCCGGTAGGCGGCGGCCACGCTCTCCAGCAGGTCGCCGGCCCGCTCCGCGCCCTCCTCGGCGGGCAGGAAGGCGTTGAGTTGCAACTCGGCGTCGAAGGCGACGCGGGAGACCTTCTCCCGAATCAGCAGGGGGTCGTAGACCCGGTGGCGGGCCTTCCGCCAGCGCCACCAGCCCCAGCCGGCCACCACCAGGCCCAGCGCGCTGCCCAGGCCCAGCATGGACGCCTTGAGAATCTCCCCGTCCTGGACCCACAGGTAGCCCTGGAGGGCGGCTAGTCCCCCGGCGCCCAGGACGGCCATGGTCACCCCGTCCAGCTGCAGCGGCTTGGTGTGATAGGTGTAGGAGGGCTCGCGGTTCTCCGGCACGGCACGTTTGTGGGCCCGGGACTGGTGTTGCTGGGACCACTCGGGGCCCAGGGAGCGCAGCAGCAGGCGGGTGACCAGCCGCTCGCCGGGGCGCAGGGCGGACAGGGAGCCGATGACCGCCAGCAATGGGTCGGAGCCCGGGTCCAGCAGGTCGTCGTCCCTGAAGGTGCGCAGGGGCACGTACTCCGGCCCGTCCACCCGCAGGGTCAGGCCCCAGGCCAGTTCGCCCGGCCGGCGGAGCATGGGGTCGTCCTCGGGGGGCACCTGGCGCACCCGGGCCTGGGGGTAGTGGGCGGCCAGTTGCTGCTTGACCACCCGGTCGTCCTGGCAGCGGGCCAGCAGGGTTACGCCGTCCATGTCGGCGGCCAGTTCCAGGGAGAAGGGTTCGGGGACGGCGACGGACTGGAGCAGGTTCTCCACCCCCAGCAGGGTGCGCTCGCCGGTGCGGGGCGGCGTCACCGCCAGCAGCACCGGGGCACGCCGTTGACGCCCGTCGCCGAACAGCATTTTCTTGAGGTTGGTATTCATACACGGTTCCTTTCTCTATGGGGTTGAAGCTGGATTCAGTGCCTGGGACCGGGCCGCCACTCGATGACCTCGGTCTCCTCTGGCGTCGCCTCGATGCGTACGGGAAAGCGTTGGCCCCTCGCCAAGAGCAGCCCGTCGCCCCGGGGACAGGACAGCAGCCAGCGTTGCAGTTCCTCGGGCAGGTCGAAGGCTTCGCCCACGGTGGACACGGCGGCGGCGTCCTGCTGGAGCAGCAGCTTGAAGGCGGCGTTCTGCAAGAGCGCCCTTCCAGAATGTCCGGTGATGGTTCTCGACGAGTCCTCGGAGAGGAGGTCCTGCACGTCCTGGGTGATGAACTGCAAGCCCAGCCGGTGCTTGCGGGCGCGCTTGGCCATGCTGACCATGAAGGCCGCCCCCTCGGGGTGCTGCATGATGCTCCAAACCTCGTCCACAACCAGCAGGCGGGGCCGGGGGTCCTGGGCGGCCGCCGCCCACACCGTTTCGGTGCAGACCATCGCCGCCGCCGGTCTGAGTTCCGGTTCCAGCAGGTGCAGGT
>VXOI01000268.1 GCA_009840175.1 Chloroflexota bacterium
GCCGTCGCGCGCCTCCGGCCCCCCGCACCCGCCCACGCCCCGCCCCCCACCCTCGGTTTCGTCCCGCTGGGGGTGGTTATCGGCAAGGCGGTGCTGGTGGGCGGCCGGGGCCGCCTCTTCCAACTCTGCCTGGGTGGCGCGGGGATTGCCGAAGCGCAGATTATCGGCGACCGTGCCATGGAACAGGTAGGTATCCTGCGTTACGACAGACACACGTTCCCGCAACTCCTCCAGCGTAATATCCCGCACGTCGCGACCGCCCATGCGAACGACTCCCTCTTGTGGGTCGAAGAAACGCAGCATCAGCCAGACAATGGTGGACTTGCCCGCGCCGCTAGGCCCGACCAGGCCGAGGGTTTCGCCTTCGTGCAGGGTGAACGAAAGATCGTGAAGGGCGGGACGACGACCTTCGTTGTAAGCGTGGCTTACGTTCTCGAATGCAATTTCCGGCTTGAGTGCTGTAGATGCAGGAGCAGGGCCATTAGCGGTGGCGCGTTCAGGGTCCCGGACGGTCACCGGGGAGTCCATGATGGCGAAAATCCCCTCGGCCGAGGACATGGCCATAACGCCGTCGTGGTATAGCTGCACCAGCTCCCGCAGCGGGCGGAAGACCTCCACGCCCAGCATCAGCACGATCATCAAGGCCCGCAGTTCGAGGTCTCCATCAGCCACGCGCACGGCCCCCCAGCCCAGGGCGACCGCGGCCCCGCCGGTAATGCCGAGGATAGTCAGTGCGCCGGTGGCGGCATTGGCCGCAAGGACGCCCATAGTGGTGCGGAACAGGTTGCGGGCGCGCTCGGCCAGCAGTTCGCCGCGGTCACGGCTTTGGCCGAAAGCCTTGAGCGTAGCCAGCCCCTGGACGGCGTCCAGGAAGTCCGCCCCGAGGGCGCCGTAGGCGTCGCGCCGGGCCATGCTGCGCTCACGATTCCAGCGGTGGAACAGGTTGGGTATGACCAATGTAAGGAGCGCGAAGGCCAGGAAGACCAGACCAGTGCGAAAGTCTATCAGGGCCATGAATATGAAAATGACCACCGGGGCAAGGGCGGCGACAATCATCTGCGGCAGGTAGCGTCCGAAGAAGGCTTCCAGCCTTTCCACACCCTCGGCCAGCGACATCAGAGCGTCGCCGGTGCGCGAGGAATCGAAGTGCCCCGGCCCCAACGCCAGCGAATGCTCATACAGCCGCTCACGCAGCTTCACCTTGACCAGGCTGGCGGTGTGGTGGCTCATCACTTCCTGCAAGTATTGCAGATAGGCACGAGCTACGATAAGCACAGCCATGATGACCAGAGGCCAGGTCAGCGACTCGAAGGTGGCATTGCCGCGGACCACCTCAACGATGATCACGGCGGCGACGGCCAGACGGGCCACCCCGGCTGCCGTGGCCAACATCCCGACCACGGCGGATATGATGATGCGCCAGCGCACGTCCGCGGCCAGCGATAGCAGCCTGGGATGCAGATACATGGCTACATCTCCTCAATCCTGTGCATCGTGTTCATCCATGATAGGTTATTGAGGATAGACCGCCCCGCTTTCTCCTTCAAAAACAGGACTGACATCTACGTCATCGAAAGCAGCGGCGTTGCCGCCCAACGCTGGGATCATGATTCGCATATTCTGGCGCATCAACCCCAGGTACGAGTGGTCCGGGTCTCCCGGCGCGCCGGGCAGATCGTCGTCGGCCAACTGGTCAACGAAGGTCGTGTTTCCCTCGCGGGCGATGGTTTCCAGCACGTCGCTGGGGAACTCCTCGGAGCCGAAGACTGCGGGCAACCCCAGTTCTTTGACTTGATCAATGAGATCTGCTACCTCACGTGCTGAGGGCTCGGCGAAGTCCGATGGCTGCACTGCGCCGATAACCTCCATACCATAGGAAAGGGCGAAATAGGCCCATGAGTCATGGTAGGTCACCAGTCGGCGGTTCTCCACCGGAATGGTCGCCACAGACTGCCGGATGGCAGCGTCCATGGCGTCAATGCGTTCTCGGAACGCCTCCAGGTTTTCCTTATAGTAGTCCATGTTGTCAGGATCGAGGGACGCCAATTGCTCCTGAGTCAACTCAGCGTACTTGAGCCCGAGCTTGGGATCAGGCCACAGGTGAGGGTTAGGGTGACCCTCTGATTCCGGGAAGCTGAAGTCGAACTGCCACTGCTCCCGAGTGATAGAGCGGTCGCCCAGCAGCAGGATGGGCGTTTCGTCTTTCTTGTTGGCTTCGGCCAATTCGAGGGTGGGCTGCTCTAGGAACAACCCGTTAGCGATAATAAGGTCGGCGTCAGCCAGCAGTCTGGCCAGCGACGGCTGCGGCTCAAAGATGTGGGAATTCACCCCTTCTGGCACCACTCCCTCCAACTCGATGCGGTCACCGCCGATGTTCTCCACGATACTGGTGATGGGCGAAACCGTGGATACTACCCTCAGTTTCGTCCCTTCGTCTTCGCCGCGGCCACACCCCGGCACGAACGAGCCCAGCAGCAAAACTGTCAAAGCTGTAACCAGGGGCAGTATATATCTCGCGCGCTGGATGAAAAATTCGGCCACTCTCTATAACTCCAAATCAGCAACACCAGGCTGCCCTGCCCCGCCACCGCTCTGCTCCTGACAATCGGCGCAAGTCCCGCTGACGGAAAAGTGCTCCAAGTCAGGGAGAAAACCGAAATCATGGACCAGCGTGTCACGGAATTCCGATAGGTAATGGGGGCTGAGGTTGTAGGCTCCGCTACAGATGCGACATACCATGTGGTGATGGCGGTCGCCGGGCGAGGTCAGTTCGTAGTGGAGCCTATCGCCAATCTCCACTTCGGTCACCACACCGGCCTCCTTGAACAGGCGAAGGGTGCGGTACACGGTCGCGATGTCCATGTATTGGTAGGCTTCGCGGGCGCGACGAAATACCTCGTCCACCCCCATGTGCTGCCCGCCCTCCGACATCACTGAGAGAACGAGAATCCTCTGGGGCGTGAGCCTGTGTCCCTGAAGACGCAGCCTTTCCAATGCCTGGTCGTGATGCAAAGCGCAAGCCTTAGCAGTTGCAATTAGTTGCCGATAATAATTGTAGCGACGGCTAAGCGAAAGTCAATCGCGGGAGACAGGAAATATCGCGGAAAGTCCGTCAGTAGGCGATACGAATGATGTCGTACATGTGGCGGTACAGCCGGAACGCCTCGCCCAGAAGCGCGCCAATCCCGCCTCGGCTGGGCCGGACGTGCTCGAAGGCGAGCACCTCGGTGTAGCGGACATCGCCCCGGTCTTCGGTGGCGGCCAGCAGGCGGCGGGATTCTGCGGCAGGCACCAGCCGGTCGTGGCGGTCGTGCAGCACCAGCAGGCGAGCGCGAATGTCACCAACGTGAGCGGAAGGGGAGATCTCCTTCAGGTCCTCCCTGAAGTCGCCGGGCAGTTCGGCATAGAGAGCCGCCGCTTCATCCGGCGTTGTGCCATCCAGCAGGCGAGCCACCGTCCGGGCTTGAGGGGACAGCCCCTCAAATTCGGCATCGCTCAGGGCCTGGTTGTTCATGTACCGGCGAGTCAGCGCGTCAACATCCGCCGGTTCGTCCAGCGTTTCTATCAGCTCATTGGCCAGCACACGCATCGTAAGGCGGTCCGGGTCCCACGGAGTCCGTTCCCCGTCATAGACCACCGAGCGCGACGCCGCCTGAAGCAACAGAGTTTCGGCGTCGTAGTACGGTCCGAATGCGTTTACAAAGTACACATGGTCTCGAATGAGAGGGTCGGCGGCGGCCACCAGCGCGAAGGAGGCTCCAACGCAGAAGCCACCCAGCCCGGTGCGCTCCGGGTCCACGTACTCCCGTTCAGCCAAATACTGAAAGGCCCAGACCAGGTTGCCCGTTTCGGCGGGTTCGATGTTAGCTCGGAGGGCCATGCCGGGCGACCAGTGGAACATCGTCACGTAGCCTGCCCGCGCCAGGGCATTGCCGAGGTTGACTACGTCCGGGTCGTCACGCCCAGCGGCGTTCGCCCCCAGAAACAGCACCACCGCCGCGTGAGGCTTGCCGTCGGCCGGGCGGTACACGTCGGCTACGGTGGTGCCGTCGGACGACTGGTAATGGGCCTCGTGGCGCAACGGCTCGTCAGTAAACCAGGCCTGCGGCTTGAAAGGCAGGTCCAGAACTTGAGTGACGAAAAGCGCTGTATGGAACCCGGCGCGACCCTGGGGGGTGAGAGCGATGAATAGCGTGAGCAGGGCCGCCAGCACCACCAGGAACTGGAACAGCCATGACGCCCCTTTGCGGAGTACCCGAATCAAGACCAAATCACCACTATCTTTGACAATGAATGCCTAACAATCCCGGTGCAACGCGCCATCTGCTTACACTCTTACAACCCTCATCATAAATACGGAGACAATGCGGGTGGCGGCCATAGCCAGGAACACGATAGGCCATGGGCTGCCCGCCATATCCAAAATCACCCCGAAGACTATCGCCTGGGCACCGGCATAGAGATAGCCGTGGGCGTCCAGGACGCCCGATGCCGTACCCGCCATTCGCCGCCCCCCCATGTCAACCGACACCGTGGACATCGGCGACATCCCCATGGCCACCCCACCGATCAGCAGCAGCACGGCTCCAAGAATTTCGTTGGAAGGGGGCGCCAAGGCTATGGCAGCAATTATACCGGCGCTGGCCAGGCAGGAAGAGATCACGAGGGGCCGTCTCTGGCTGTTCAAAAAATGGTCGGAAATGAACCCTGCCAGCGGCGGCGCAATCAGGTAGCCCACGGGCAGCAACACTGTTACGAACACGGTCGACTCGATGGAAAACCCGCCCACTTCCCTATAGTAAATGGCGACCCAGGTGGTCAGCCCGTAGCGGACGACATTTTCCAGGCCCTTAACGTGACAGGCCAGCAGGAAACGGGAGTCGCTCAGCAGGATGCGAAACGGCCCCAACCCCCGTAATCGCGCAGGGTCTATGGCCTCCGGCGTGGCGGAGACGTCGTCTTCCTCGACGTATTCGGGCAGTCCCGCGTCAGCGGGGCGGTCGCGCACCAACAGGTAGAAGGCCACACCCAATACGGCAGAAATCAGGGGAAGGTATCGAAAAGCGGCGCGCCAGCCCCATTCCGCGCCAACCCAGCCGGCCAGCACCCACATCAACAGCATCGCGCCGCCCGAGGCAGTGCCAACGATGCCCAGGGCGATTCCCCTGCGGCTCCGGGGCCACCACTGAGAGATCATGCTCATGGCAGGGGCCCAGCAGGCTGCATTGACGAATCCGGCCAGTCCCAGCGGGATGGCCATAGTCAAAGGGGAAACGGCAAAGCTGGTGGCCCAGTTGAAGACGGCGGTCAGCACAGCCCCCAGCATCACCCACAGCCGCAGCCCGAATGCCTCCGCCAGTCGCCCGTGGAAAACATCGCCCAGCGCGAATCCCCAGAACAGCATCGCCCAGATGATCGCTATATCTACGTTGGTAAGGCCCAGGCCATCCTTGACCAGAGGCCCCAACGGATAGAGGCTAAACCGCCCCAGGTAAGCGAACAGATAGAAGACTGCGAAGGCCAGCAATACCCGCCACTTGAACAAGTGGTAGGCGCGGGGCAGATCCTCGAATCGAACTGCGTTTATGCTGCTCATTCGGCTCTTCTTTTTTGCCCTGCCGTGATGGGGCAGAGGGGAGCCATAGGGCGTCTAAAACCGGCAGACCCGGGCATCCTTCGACACTCTAAGGAGCGCGTGCTGCCCGGGTCCAGAGACGCGATGTTTACGGGGAAGGCGCGGAACCTAGCTGGACGGAATAGCGGCCTTGGCGATTCCGATCAGTTCCTCGTTGGATGCTTCCAGGTCAATGGGGTCGCCGTGAGGCTGAGGCACGTCGAAGCCGGTCTTGCAGTACAACTCGATGCGGTTGCCTTCCGGGTCGAAGAAGTACATTCCGAAGGCGTTACCGTGGCTGACAATGCGGTCAATCTCGACTCCCTCGGCCTTGATCCGCTGGTGATATTCTTTCAGATCGTCCAGCCCGGGGACGATGAAGGAAATCTGCTGGATGACCCTGGCGTCGCCGGAGGTGACGCGCCCCTTCATCAGCACGAACTCATGGTGCTCCCGCACCGGGTCAGAGCTGAGGAAGGTCATGCCACGACCGTCGAGGTCCTCATCCGCGATCTCCAGTCCCATGACGCGGGTGTAGAAATCGCGTTGCTTCATGATGTCTTCGGCATATATGCCGACGTGTCCAAGTCCTTCAATCTTGGCCATAACAGTCTCCCTGCCGGACCCTGACAACCGCCCGGCGGTTTGTGGTTTCGCGGATTATACACCATCGCTCATACCGCAATGAGCGGGAATCAGCCGGAGGGGTCTGCAAGATTCATTGCCAACTGCGCCAGGGTCCGGGCCGGAGCGCCTGTGGCTCCCTTCACCAGGTAGCCCGACGCCTTCTCAGACGTTGAAGTGCCAGCGATGTCGAGGTGAGCCCACGCCGCCCCGTCAACGAACTCCTGGAGCAGCAAAGCCGCAGTGATAGAACCTGCCTGACGTCCGCCGGTATTTTTCATATCGGCAACGTCACTGCGGATCAATTCCTTGTATTCGTCGAACATGGGAAGCTGCCAGAACTTTTCTCCTGTCTGCTTGCCTGCCTTGATGACATCGCCTATCAGGGCGTCGTCATTGCCCATCACCCCTGTACAGGCCTTGCCGAGGGTGGTGACCATCGCGCCGGTCAGCGTGGCGATGTCCACGAGGCGGGTGATGCCACGTTCGCGGGCCAGGCACAGCGCGTCGGCCAGCACCAAGCGTCCTTCAGCGTCCGTGTTGATGACCTCTATGGTCTTGCCGTTCATCGCCCGCACCACGTCGCCGGGGCGCTGCGCCGAACCGCCCGGCATATTCTCGGTGGCGGCCACCATGCCGGTAACATTGATGCGCGGCTTCAGTTGGGCGATTATCTGCATGGCGGCGATGACCGACGCGCCGCCGGCCATGTCGCCCTTCATGGCTTCCATATTGGCAGCCGGCTTTAGGGATATGCCGCCGGTATCGAAGGTGATCCCCTTGCCGATGAGGCCAAGATTGTTTTCCGGGTTGGCCGGGTCGCCTTCATAGGTCAGGATGATGAGCTTGGCCGGTTCGTCGGAGCCTTGGGCCACCCCTATGAATGCCCCCATGCCTCTCCCTTTCATATCGGCGTTGTCCATGACCTCGAAGCCCAGTCCGTGTTCTTCGGCCACCCGGCGGGCGGTCTCGGCCATTGCGCTGGGGGTCATAGCGTTGGCTGGCTCATTGACCATGTTCCGGGCGATCATGGTGGCCTCGGCCATCGCGCGGCCCTGGGCCACCCCGCCCCGTATGGCTTGGACGCGCCCTTCGTCGCGCTCGGCTATGGTCAGTTGGGTGAACTCGCTGTCAGCGGTTTCGCCGTTGGTGTGATAGCGGTCGAAGCGATAGAGTCCCAGCAACGAGCCTTCGGCGACGGCGCAGCCCGCTTCCTCCGGCGACAGTCCACCCGCCCCCGCGCCGTGGGCCACGGTAACCGCTTCGCAGATGCCGCGGCGACTCAGAAAGCGCAGGGCCTCCGACGATACTCGCCTGGCAACATCGGCGTCGAAGTCCCCCTGTTTTCCCAGCCCGGCGACCAACACGCGGGCAGGCCCGATCCTGCCCATGGTGTGCAATAGCGTCAGCTCTCCCTGCTTGCCTTTGATTTCTCCATCTTCAATCAGGTGGCTGATTGCGCCTTCCAAGGCTTGGTCAATAGCGCCAGTCGCCCCTCCCGGCTTCTTTACGCCACTGAACAGGTTGACGACGAGGGCAGGAGTGGCCGCTTTGGTGATGTCAGTTGTTTCCACATTTATTTTCATTTCATCTTACCTGTCAGTTGAGTGATTCTTGTTGCCCAGAGCCTAAACGATTCAACATCGGCTTGCCAGCAGGGGCGCTCTTACCCCACCCAGTCCAGGACTTGCCGGAGCGCCGGGGTTATGTCTTCAGAAGTATCCACAGCAATATGCGGGCGCCTGACCGGCTCCCATGCCGGGGCCATGCGGGAATGTATGTCCCACCCGGCGTCAGACCAGGTTTCCGGGTCCAGTCCCGCCTCACGGTCGCGCAAGCGTTGCCGGACGATTTCGGGCGGCGCTGTCACTACGGCGATGGCTAGAGGCACGCCCCGCTTTCGGGCTATGGCGTAGACCGGGCGGCGGTTTCTTTCGGTCAGGTTAGTGGCGTCGAACAGCATGGGGTATCCTTGCCCCAGCAGTTCGTCCAAGAGCCTGTGGCAAGCCCGGAATACGCGCCTGTGCTCGTCGGGAGTGTACTGAGGTTGGGGCACCAACGCCTTGCGGAGCCGGTCGGACTCTACCTTCAGAAATGAACAGCAGGAGGTCACTTTGCGGGCGAAGGCGCTCTTGCCCACGCCGGGGAGCCCGGCCAGCATCAGCAGTCTGGGGCTGCCGGAGCGCAGATCCAAGTCGCGGGCGTCGGATAGCAACACTGCCCGCAGACGAGCCGTGTCGTCATCAGGGGAGGGACGTTGGGAGGAGGCATCTCCGTGCTTGATCAAGGGACGGGCAGGCAGGCCGCTAGCTGGTGTCCGAATACCAGCCGGGGTTTTCGTCTGCCTGGCTGGCTACACTCAGGCGTTCACGGCGGTTGGCCTTGGCCTCCAGGACGGCGGGCGAGAGCAGGAAGACCACCGATGCGATAATCATCAGTCCAACGGCGACGAATCCCAAGTCGACGGGCAACGACAGCGCCGTAATGATAACGAGAATAGTAGTGACCACCGTCAACAGCCCGATGCGAAGGAGTCGGGGCCCCACCCTGAGGAAAACGGCAGTAGTCACCGCCAAAGCCAGGAAGATACAGGCGCGAGCGGTGTCGGTCTGCTGTATGCGCTCGGCGTGATCGCTCCACAATCCGCCGGACCAGTTAAGAAACAACACCCACGAGGTGAGAAAGGGGAAGGGCAGAGCGGTGAGAGAAACCAGCAGCCAGTCGCGCCTGGCAATCTTCCACACCACGTTGTAGACGATCCACATGGAGAACGGAACGTAGCCCACCAGAAGGAAGAAGAGCACAGTGTTGAAGGGCAGTTTGCCCGTTGTCAGCAATGTCCAGCCGCCATAAGCCAAGGCAATCAGGGATAACAGCCAGGAAATGGCAGGGGCAGCTAGGGTGTAGCCCATCCAGGTGTAAGACCATTTGCTGGGGCGCCCGGCGCGCCAGTTGCGCCAGGTAACGAAGGCGATGCCAACCAGCACCACGGAGACGAGGAAGTAATGGCTCCACAGGTGAAGGGCAAAAAGGGCGGCGAGCAAAAAGTGGGGTAGCATGGCCAGAACGATGTCCCGCCAGACCCCAGTGCTGTGAACCTCATACATACGGCTGGCCAGAGTGCGCGGCGCCCCCATGCCTTCCACGGCGCGAGCAAGCGCTGTCTCGCGGTCGAGTCCGCTCTCCTCCAGCTCGGCGGCCTTGTCTTCGATATGGGCCTGAAGCTCTTCCAGTATCTCCCGCTCATCCTGCGGGTCAAGATGGAGGCGACGGGCCAGCGAGTTGAGATAGTTGTTGATTGGGCCAGGCATTATAGCAACGCCCTCCGCTCATGTACAAAAACGGGCGGCTATTGAGTTCCTGCCAACATTATAGAGTCCATAGCGCGGCTGAACCTGCGCCACTCGCGCAGCCGGTCATCCAACGCCTGACGCCCTTTGCTGGTAATGAGATAGTAGCGGCGGCGCACGCTGTTGGGAGTGTCTTCCCAGCGTCCTTCAATGAGACCGGCTCGCTCCAGCCGGTGCAGCGCCGGATAGAGTGTTCCTTCCTTGAAAGCGAAATAGCCGCTGCTGCGCAGGTTGACCTCTTTGACAATTTGATAGCCGTACATAGGCTCATCCTGCAACAAGGCCAGCAGCAACGTGTCGGTGTTTCCCTTGAGGAGTTCTTGCTGTTGCATTCATTCAACCAAAGACACGGGTTCCACCCCAAGTGTACGCTGTCAATTAGCGGGGGTCAATCGCTATATTTCGTTCGCCGCGGCCCGGATAATCAAAAGGATTACCAGCACCACCATGGGGCTGAAGTCCAATCCGCCCATGTTGGGGAGCATCCGCCGGATGGGAGCCAGAAACGGCTCCGTTAGCTGGATGACAAAGTTATCCAGGGTTACCAGGAGGGGTGGATGAGGCGGACGGACGAAATAACCGACAAAAGACAGTATTACCCTGGCGAAAATCAACAGGGTGCATAAGTTGATGATCCAGTGAATCAGGGTGCGCAGCAAATCGGACAAGGGCTTGCCGCCTATCCTTGTCCAAGCTGGACTGATTTCTTGAAAGCGGCATCCACGGCGGCGACAATGGCGGCAGGAACGCCCTGCTCCTCAAGAACCCGGAGTGCCTCTGCGGTGGTGCCGCCCGGGGAGACCACCATGTCCTTGAGTTCCGCGGGGTGTCTGCCGGTCTCCATCACCAGCCTGGCGCTACCGAATACGGTCTGCAACGCCAGCGTTCGCGCCATGTCTCGCGGCATCCCGACGTACACCCCGGCGTCAATCAACGCCTCGATGAACAGGAACACGTAGGCCGGGCCGCTGGCGCTGAGGGCCGTTGCCATGTCCATGTATTTTTCGTCGGAAACGTATATCTGTTCGCCGAAACTGGACAGGACGGCTTTGGTCATTTCCCGCTGGCCGTCGCTCACGCCAGAGGAGCAGGTCCACAGGGTCATGCCGCTGCCCACCTGGGCGGGGGTGTTGGGCATTACCCGAACCACAGCGCCGTGGCCCAAGCCCTGCGACAGCGTGGACATACGGGCCCCGGCGACAATGGAAAGCGCGGCCTGACCTGCACCGAGGCTTCCATTCAGTTGGGAAAGCACCGGGCCCAAGTCCTGCGGCTTGACTGCCAACACCACCAGGTCTGCACCGGAGGCAGCCTCCAGGTTGTCCGCCACTGGCGAAACCCCGAACTCCCCTTTCAGGAACGCACGGCGCTCGGCCACGGGTTCACCCACCGCTATGTCGGAGGGCGCGGCGAGATTGCCGGACAGCACTCCATGGACGATGGACTCCGCCATTTTCCCGCCGCCGATGAACGATAGCTTCATCTTCTTTCAGTCCCCGTTGTTTGTAGCCCTTTGGTGAGAAATTATAGCACCGGGGGACGCGTCCACCCTAACCCTCTCTCCGGTGGGAAGGGGATTACGTCAGCTAGAAATCCGCCAGGCCGTCGCCCTTCACCAGCGCGACCGCGAGCCGGATGGACTCCAGCATACTGGTGTGGGAGGCCACACCCTTCCCGGCAATGTCGAAGGCGGTGCCGTGGTCCACCGAAGTACGCACGAACGGCAAGCCCAAATTAGCCGTGATGCTCTCCTCGAACCCGTAGACCTTGACCGGAATGTGACCCTGGTCGTGGTACATCGCCAGCACCGCGTCATAGCGGTCTTCCACGGCGTGGTGGAATACTATGTCGGCTGGGATAGGGCCGAAGGCGTTGACCCCTTCAGCGCGGGCCGCCTCCACCGCAGGAGCGATTTCCTCGGCTTCTTCGTTCCCCAGAAGACCGCCGTCGCTGCCGTGAGGGTTGAGAGCGGCAGCAGCGATGCGCGGCTCGCGGAACCCGAACTTCACGAAGGCCTCGTGGGTGAGCCGGAGATAGTCGAGTATGCGATCCTTCTTCACGTAGTCGCAGGCCACCCGCAGCGATCGGTGGGTGGTGAGGTGCACAACGCGCAGGTTGCGGGCCATGAGCATGGTCGCCACGGTGCGGGACCCGGACAACTCCTGCAACAACTCCATATGGCCAATGGACTTGTAGCCCGCCAGGCTGGCGGCTTCCTTGTTCAATGGCGCAGTGGCAAGACCATCCACCACGCCCGACATGGCAAGCTCGCCGGCGCGGGTAACCCATTCCATCGCCGCCTTCCCGCACGTTGGGTTTATTTCGCCGACGGTGATGTCTTCCGGGTTCAGGTTGCCGATGTCCACGACATCAATAACGGCGCTGTCCTGCCCGGCATCGGATGGGTCGCCGGGCTGGCCAACGCGCAGCGGCACGCCGGTGAGGGCCACCGCCTGCTCCATCGCGTAGCTGCTGCCAACGACCACCGGACGGCAGGATGCATAGACCCGGGGGTCTGCCAGGGCCTTGGCCACCACTTCCGGGCCGATGCCGCAGGGATCGCCCATAGTTATGGCTATTCCGGGTTTGTGGCGGCTGTTCATAGCTATGTCCCTTTGTCCAAGAGTCCTCGGATTATAGCACGCGCCTTGTAGAGAACCGCAGGGGCAGGTTTGAAAACAGCCCCCGCGGCGCCCCCACTAGGGGCTGAGGGACGCGACCGCTTGGGCCGTGGTGACGGCGCCGGTGAT